>JAAZLJ010000152.1 GCA_012799365.1 Syntrophomonadaceae bacterium
ATCGTGCTCGGACCGGGCCAGTGGTAACAGAATCTGCATTAACTGCTCCACAGAATTACTAATAGCCACCATAGCCGGCCTGGCTTCAGCCAATTCGCCGGCTATCTTCTGCATGTATTCGAAAAATTCAGCTTTGGTGTTACAATTAGCGTTACCAGCGGCATATTTCATTATCATAAGCGCACGACCAGCCAGTTGGCTGGCCCCATGACTGCGATCGCGGCGAAGGGCTTCAATATGAACCTCCAGTTCGTTCATCCTACTCTCCTTCAACAACAGCCTTAATATACAAGGAAGTCATACAGAGTACCGGGCGAATAATTAGAGTCGGTATCAGCCTTATAATACCTTGCTTAAAAACTGCCTGGTTCGGGCTTGTTGGGGGTGGTCGAAAAGTTGGGCCGGGGGTGCATCTTCTTCGATTATACCCTCATCCATAAACAGAACCCGGTGTCCTACTTCCCGGGCAAACCCCATTTCATGAGTTACGACCACCATAGTCATACCTTCATGGGCCAGATCTTTCATAACTGCCAGGACTTCGCCCACCATTTCCGGATCCAGGGACGAAGTCGGCTCATCGAACAGCATAATCCGGGGCTGCATGGCCAGGGCCCGGGCTATGGCTACCCTCTGCTTTTGGCCGCCGGATAACTGGGCCGGGTATACATGGTCTTTATCGGGTAGTCCTACCTTGCGCAGCAGTTCAATAGCTATAGTTTCCGCCTCTTCCCGAGGTATGCCTTTGATTTTAATCGGAGCCAGGGTAATGTTTTCCAGGGTAGTTTTATGAGGAAAAAGGTTAAAAAGCTGGAAAACCATCCCCACCTTTTGCCGAACTGCATTTATATCTACTTTGGAGGAGGTAACCTCTACCCCTTCAATAAAAATCTGCCCCTTGTTCACCTGTTCCAGTCCGTTAATACAACGTAAGAGCGTACTTTTACCCGAACCACTGGGGCCGATAACACAGACTACTTCCCGGGGAGCAATATGACAATCGATGCCTTTTAAAACTTCCAGTTTTCCAAAGCTCTTGTGTACGCCTCTAACCTCAATCATTCCGTAGCCAGCCTCCTTTCAGCCCAGTCGCCCAGCATGGAGATGCTCTTGGTTACTACATAATACAGCAAGCAAACCGTCCCCCATACCCATACCGGCTCATAAGTGGTTGAATACAACAGTTTACCCCGAAAAGTGAGTTCAGCCACCGAGATAACCGAGACCAGAGAAGTATCCTTCAAAAGCATGATAAACTCGTTGATCAGGGGTGGTATTACTATCTTATAGGCCTGAGGCAGTACTACAAATTTCATGGCCTGGGTATGGGTCATGCCCAGCGAGCGGGCCGCTTCCATCTGGCCTTTGTCTACGGCCTGAATCCCGGCCCGAACAATCTCAGCGATATATCCAGCACTATTCAGCCCGCAAGTAATAACCGCGGACACAAACGGCCCGGTATCGAAGAACAAGGGCAGTATCCCGAAATGAAATAACATTAACTGTACCAGCAGGGGAGTACCTCGGAAAAAATCGATATAGGCCACCCCGATTATACTGATGAACTTCACCCGTGACATTTTCATCAAGGCGATGAGCAAACCCAGGATCATACCCATGCCCACTGAAAGGGCAGTTATCTCCAGGGTTATCAGGGTTCCAATCAGAAATAAATGGAAATTATTTGCTACAACTGCTAGCCCGTGAATGGACATCAGCCAGTCCACCAGACTAACGCCAAATATGGACGTTAACGAGCCTGTCATTTAAATTATTTCCCCCCAAACAAGCTGAAAGCGCGAGCCCCAACTCGCGCTTTCAGCTCTAAATATAGCTATGTCTAGCCAAACCATTTTTGATAAACCTCGTCGTATTTCCCATTATCTTTTATCTTTTGCAGACCTTCGTTGAGAAGCTCGAGTACCTCGGTATTACCTTTCTTAACACCTATACCGTACTGTTCATCGGCGGAAAACATTTCCCCGACCATTTTGACCTTGCCCTGGCCAGCGGTTTTAATGTAGTAGTCAGTTACGGCAAAGTCATTGATGACCGCATCAGCCCCACCCTTTTCCAGTTCCATGAAGGCCTCGCCGATACCGTCAAAGATTTTTACCTCGGTCTTGGGATTCTTTTCTTTCATTTCTTGGGCCCAGGAAGCACCCGTAGTACCGATCTGAGCTGCCAGTACCTTACCGCCCAGGTCTTCATAACTGGTTACGTCTGTATTAGCTTCTGGTACAGCGACAATCAGTCCGGCATCGAAATAAGAGTCAGTAAAGTCGATCGACTCCAGCCTTTTTTCGGTAATAGACTGAGCAGAAATAGTGCAATCCACCTGATCTGTCTTCAGAGCCGGGATCAAAGCCTCAAACCCCATGTGCATGATCTCAATTTCATAACCCATTTCTTTACCAATAGCATTGATCAGATCGATGTCAAATCCAGTATAGTCTCCACTTTTTTCGTCCACGGTTTCAAAAGGCGGGAAAGTCGCTTCCGTTCCAACCACCAGTTTCTTTTGGTCTGATTCCTGCTTGTCACCACAACCAGCTACCGCTACCAGACCCGTAATCAGCAGGGCCACCAGCAGTAATCTCCCCAACTTCTTCATTAACACTACTCACTCCTTACTTGTTTTTTGTCCCTTTTCGTCAGATATCTTAATTATACCTGCCCAATATGTAATTCTACAATAATGTATATATACTCTGATGGTCTCCGTTTCTCCTGCTAATTCGACGGAAAACTTTGATTTCACTGAGAACCGATGTATCACCAGCAAAGGCATGAAAACAGCAATTATTCGAAAGAGCATTTAACCGACTCGCTCTGATATTCCTCGATAGCAACACATCGGCTTGCTTCGGTGTGAAGCGGACCCCCTGTATTAAGATTTTTAATAGGAAATAACTCCACAGTAGAATCAACTTTGATCCGGAGGAAATCATATGCCTGAAAGATCTCACTGTTGTTGCAAATAATGGTGCTAGCTGTTAAGGTAAAATAGTTGGTATTTAACGAATTTCAGCCTAAAAGGTAGAGCGATAAGATGTTAGGACATGTAAGCAAACGCAGCCAGGCCGAACTGGGTATGCTGCTGGTGGCCTTCGTATGGGGGTCAACCTTTGTTATTACTAAAAATGCCCTGGCCGATATCGGCCCTTTTTTCTTCCTGGGTATCAGGTTTATCCTGGCTTTTTTAGTACTGGCAGCCTTTGCCTGGAGCGAAATCCGGAAAATCGATCGAGCCACCTTGCTGACCGGCAGCCTGATCGGTATTTTTCTCTTTATCGGTTATACTTTTCAGACAGTAGGACTCCAGTACACGACCGCTTCCAAGGCCGGGTTTATAACCGGTCTCAATGTGGTTCTGGTACCGGTATTATACGTTTTGGTAGAACGTAAGCTGCCCACTTTACACACCCTGGGCAGTGTAGTGGTTGCAACCATAGGCTTATACCTGATGTCGGTACCGCCAGGTACCTTCCGACTGGCCTATGGAGATCTATTGATGCTGGTCTGTGCTTTTGGGTTCGCCATGCAGATCATACTGGTAAACCATTACTCGTACCGTTTCAATCCGGTGGCTATTACCGGAGTGCAGATCCTTTTCGTGGGTGTCTGGTGCCTGCTCATCGGAGCAATGGTAGAACCGCTGCCTCAGCAGATTACTTATAATGCGGGCAGCGCTATAATCATCACCGCGGTATTGGCCACCGCCCTGGCTTTCCTGCTCCAAAACGGTATGCAGAAGTACAGTACCCCTACACGTTTTGCTATCGTGCTGGCCACGGAGCCGGTGTTTGCGGGTATTACCGGTTACTACTGGGGCGGAGAAACACTAACCATACGGGCACTTATCGGTGCCGCTATGATTTTAATCGCCATGCTCATCGCCATACTTTCCCGTTCGGATTAATACTCTCCTGGTTCAGTTCTGCATTTTTTTAGTAAATACTCTCGACTCGGTTAATACTTTCGTAATAGATTGCCGCATTTTCAATGTATATTTTTAGTAATACCATAATTCTACTACGAAAGCCCCTATTCTTATGAAAACGAATGGTGGATATATGGTTAAAAGATAGTCGGTTTTGAACTAAGAATTACTGTTAATGAATCTGCGTTAATCTGCGTCTAATTATACATTATCAGCGTTCATCTGCGGTTTCAAATTTTTTATAGCAGGTATTTATGGTCGGGTATTGAATACCTGATCAGGCATCATTCAGAATTACAGGGTGGGGGAAAAGAGGAGAATGCAAATACATATTTTAGCCAGTGGCAGCACTGGCAATGCCGTTTTTTTAGAACTGGGAGGTACCAGGTTACTCATTGATGCTGGCATAAGCTGCCGGCGTATCGAACGCGGCCTGGCCGAAGTAGGGAACAGTGTGGAGGAACTGGATGCTATACTGATAACCCACGAACATACGGATCATATCAAAGGGCTCGATGTTTTGGTCAGAAAACACTGTATACCGGTCTATGCACGATCCCGCACCTGGGGAAAGATTCGTTTTCGAGATCGGCTCCCTCTGGATTGCTGTCAGGAACTGGGTAACGAACTGGAACTGGGAAACATATATATAGAAGCTTTTGCCATTTCCCATGATGCGGTGGAACCGGTGGGATTCTGCTTGTATTACCAACAGATGAAATGGGTGGTAGCCACTGATCTGGGGTTCGTAAGCCGCGGGGTAGGGGAGGCACTGCAGAATGCGGATCTGGTGGTGCTGGAGTCCAACCATGACCTGGAGATGTTACGCAACGGTCCGTATCCTGAATTTTTAAAGCAGCGTATTCGTAGTAAAAAGGGACACCTGTCAAATTATGACGCCGCTCAGGCTCTGGCCCAAACCAGATGCAGAACGGGAGCCCATGTTTTTCTGGCCCACTTGAGCCAGAAAAACAATCGGGTAGATGTTGCTGCCAGTACGGTCAATGACATCCTGTGCCAGCACGGTTGCGATGTGGGCCATGATATCAAACTACATCCCACTTACCCCAACCGTATAGTTAGCCTGGTAAAATAACATTTGATGCTACTGCGAAAACCCTTTCGAATAAAAACCTGGTGGATATATGGTTAATAAATAGCAGGTTTTGAAATTGAGAATAACCGGGAAACTCCGTATTTCTCATTATTTTAATGTTTTATAAATCATAATTAATCTGCGTCAAATTTATACGGCGAAGCGACCTGACGACTGTCTAACAGAGGTGTTTTGTGCATGGCTGCCGATAAAAAAGAAAGCATTCTCAGTCTGGCCAGAAATACGGAGGAGAAGATATTTCTGGCCCGTTGTATCGATTACATAAGTATAGTCAAGAAAAGAAGCACCCGGGTACTCACTGATTTTCTGGATCCGGGACAGAACGGACTTTTGCAAGATATGTGCCGGGGTTATAGAGAACTGCAGGTTTCTACCTGGGGCGGATACCAGGAGGCCGAAAGGTGTCGTGCACTGGTCTATCCCAGCGATGATACCGGCTCTCAGCCTGACTTCCAGATCCAGATTCTGCGTGTTGTACCTCTGGGTAAACAGGCGGAACCCGGCCACCGTGATTACCTGGGTTCGCTGTTAGGATTGGGAATCAAAAGAGATGTTATAGGGGACATTGTTCCGCTGCAAAAAGAAGGTGCAGCTGTATTTGTAGCCCGAGAAATGGCTCTTTTTCTGAGTCAGAACCTGGACCGGGTAGGCCGTCATTCGGTTCGAGTAGAATCCATAGAACCAGATGGGGTACTCCTTGCACCCCGAACGGTAAAAACCAGAATGGTTACTGTAGCAGCCCTGCGCCTGGATGCACTGGTGAGCCGGGCTTTTAATCTATCCAGGTCGACTTCGGCATCATTAATCAGGCAGGGGAAAGTAAAGCAAAATTGGCGCCAGCAGTTGGATCCAGCTGCAGTTGTCGGGGAAGGGGATACTATTTCATGCCGTGGATATGGCAAGTTTAGAGTAAGCGAAGACGCTGGTCTCAGTAGAAAAGGAAGAACCAGAGTAGTACTCGAGTTCCCCAATTGACGATGGGGAACTGCATATTACGTTCTATTTGCCATAAACAATGGCTTGCTCTTATAAGCAGGTGATTATTTATGCAGGTATGGACAGTTGATAACTTGATGATAGCCCATCAGAGATTATGAAGGACTGCCCTGATTGTTATTGGCCATATTATCTATCTCAACCAAGGAGGTATATGCAATGTTCATTATCGACCGTATTGAGGGTCAATGGGCGGTCATCGAATATAAAAGTAAGACATTTAACCTTCCGCTATCCATACTTCCCTCCGGAGCTAAAGAAGGAGACATCATTCAGATCCAAATATCTCTGAATGAAGAAGCTGCCGAGGTACGCAAGGAAGCCATTAATAACCTGGCCGAAGAACTATTCGAAGACTGATGAAAGCAGTGTTCCATACAATTACTAATCAGACAGTTCATAAGGGGAAGATTATTGTGAAAAGAAAACCTATTCTGACTATAATCCTGGGCTTTTTATTGCTTTTCCTGTCCGGCTGCGGCAGCCGGGTAGCTCCAGATATAGACATCCCGGTGGCCGATCCGCAGGTTCCGGCTACCAGCTCACATGCTCCACCTGCCCCGGGGAAACAGGGGAAAGTGGAAGTCCGCCAGTTAAAAGTCCATTTTATAGATGTGGGGCAGGGTGATGCCGTTCTGGCCCAGCTCCCCAACGGGCAGACCATGCTGGTGGATGCCGGTAAAAACGAAGACGGTTCCACCGTGGTTGCATATCTACAGCAGCTGGGTATCAAGCAGGTAGACTACCTGGTAGGTACGCACCCGCATAGCGACCATATCGGGGGCCTGCCCGCAGTGATTAAAGCCTTTGATATCGGCAAGGTCTATATGCCCAGGGTTACCCATAATACCGAAACTTTCCAGCAAGTCCTTCTGGCCATCAAACAAAAGGGGTTGAAGATAACTCCGGCCCGGGCAGGAACGGCGGTTTTAGACCAGGATAATCTAAATATCGTATTCGTGGCTCCCGGGGGAACAGACTATGAGAACCTGAACGATTGGTCGGCAGTTATGCGAATCAGTTACAGTGGCACTGCCTTTCTGCTCACCGGTGATGCCCAAGCTAAATCCGAGCAGGAAATGCTGCAGTCGGGAGCAGATTTACAGGCCGACGTGCTTAAAGTCGGACACCATGGGAGTAATTCTTCAACTTCGCAGGCTTTTCTGAAGACAGTAAACCCAAAATACGCGGTGATTTCAGCAGGTGCTGGCAACGATTACGGGCACCCGCATGCTGAAACCCTGACCCGACTGAAGGGAATAGAGGTATACCGAACTGACCTGATGGGTACGGTGATATTTACCTCGGAAGGGGAGAACCTGACGGTATCGAAAATAGCAGCTACAGTAAAGCCTCGAGCCCCCAATGCTGCACAATCCCATGCCCAACAGGCCAGTGAAGATCTCTACATAGGGAATAAAAACTCGAAAAAACTGCATCGATCATCGTGTTCCGGTCTCCCCGACGAACACAATCGAGTCTATTTCCCAACTAAAAAAGAGGCGGAAAGGGCCGGGTATCAAGCCTGTAAGATCTGTAACCCTTAAGCGCCTCTCATGATACCCTGCTGTGAAAATTTAAACCGCAGATATACGTTGATGGACGCAGATAACGCTTAAAAGACTAATCAAGTACTTTGGCTATTTCGGTTTCCAGTTCAGAAAAACTGTTTCTCCCCCAGCCCAATGAACGGTACACCACCTTACCCTGGCGATCCACCAAAAACCCATTGGGAATACCGCGTACCCCATAAAGTTGGCCTACCTCTCCCCGGGTATCAAACAGCACGGTTACTTCCATAGGATGCTGTTTCAGAAACTCGGACACCTCTTGTGGCGGGTCACTGGTAATTAGCATTACCTCCAGGCCGCCTGCTTTCCATTGGGGAATTATCGGCTGCAACTGCAGCATCTCTTTAACGCAGGGACCTCAACCACCAGAGAAAAAAACCATGTAAAGGGCCCGGTCATCGAAGTCTCCCGGGATTTTGATCATCTGACCGTTCTCATTGGCCAGCTCAAACTTCGGAATCGGCTGTTCCTCTGTAAGCTGTGAACCCTGCTTAACATTAAGATTACCCCAGGTATACGCCAGCAGAAACAGGACGATAGCTGCCAACGCTATCAGCCATTTTTTCTTAGAAGACAATATGCGATACCTCCTTTTAGAAATCCTGGATATCCCCTGAACTACCGATTTTACCAGTTATTCGGGTAGGGCAGGGGGACCACGAAAGCGCCTGCTGTGGACAGGCATCCACACACTCCAGACAACGTACACACTCGCCGGCCGCCGGTTTTTGCCAGATGGCAATCTGCGCCGGGCAGGTTCGCTGGCAGGTACCGCAGGAAGTGCAGGTCTCCCGGTCTACCTGCAGCTGAAAAAGACTTACCTTATTACACAGGGCATAAAAAGCTCCCAGCGGGCAGAGTACACGGCAGAACGGCCGCCAGGTAAAGATCATAGCGATAATCAATACCAGTAAAACCCCCACTTTCCAGGTAAACAGTACACCAACCAACTCCCGTAAGGACGGGTTAACCAGAAGAAGCGGTACCCCGGCTTCCAGGGTTCCGGCGGGACAGAGGTACTTGCAAAAATAGGGAGCCGAAATTCCGGTAACCGGGTCAAACACCAGGAATGGCAGCAAAAGCGTCAAAACCAGAATAACGTACTTCAGCCCCAACAGGGAACGATGAATCCCTAGTTTATAGTGGGATAATTTAGCCATCAACTCCTGGAAAAAGCCAAAAGGACACAGCCATCCGCATACCAGTCTCCCACCCAGGGCACCAAAGGCAAGAACCACCCCGACTGCATACAGGGATAGCTTGCGGGTGGATACCGCCAGAGACTGAATGGTCCCCACCGGGCAGGCCCCCAGGGCCCCGGGACACGAGTAACAGTTGAGGAAGGGGACACAGATGTTCTTCATTCCACCCTGATAGATAGTACCACCCAAAAAGCCGGGCAGGTATGAGTTGCTTATAATTGCGGTAACTGCCTGGACTATCTTTCTCAACATCTAACCGATCCCGATACATTCCAGGCACAGAGTAGTCGCCTTGTGCCATACCCGGGCTACCTCATTTGCATTTATACCCATGGCCACAAATGCCAAACCGATAATGAGCAAAACCAGTCCAGCCCACCTTTTCCAGCTGCTCGATAACTCTCTCATATTGTATCCATCCCCCCTACAGTTATCTATTGTATCGGTTATTTAGAGCCAGGAAAACCACCAAATATGACCTCTCTGAAATAAATTCCAGCCTTTGTAGGGCTAAACCATACAAAGGCTGGAAAAGAGGAACTTACTATTTACTCAATACGACGCGGCCGCTGCTCAGACCCTATCACTGGACCACTTATTCTCATCCCATCCATGAATTACAGGTGCAAAATGTAACCCCACATCACCCAATAGTGGCAAAAACTACCGGCCAGGACAAACAGGTGAAATAGCTCGTGAAAGCCAAAAAAATCGGATACCTTGAGTCTCGGCCATTTGGTGGCATAAATAATGGCTCCCACGCTGTACAGAACCCCTCCCACTACCAGCCAGATGACTCCACCCAGCGGTACACTGTGTATAAGTGGTACGAATGCAATTACCACCAACCAGCCCATCAAGACATAAATCAAGGTGGTCAGCCACCGCGGCGCCTCAAACCACAAAATAGTCATAATGATTCCGGCTACAGCCAGTCCCCAGATGCTGCCAAATAAGCTCCAGCCCCAGGCTCCCCGTAAAGGAACCAGACAGATTGGAGTATAGGTACCGGCAATAAGCACGTATATCATGCTGTGGTCAATCCGTCTTAAAATCTGTACTCCCCGGTCGGAAACCGGCAGGGAATGATAGAGAGAGCTGGACGTATATAGTAAAAACAGGCTGGCCCCATAAATCGAAAAAGCAACCACATGCCACGTAGTAGCTCCCACCGCAGCATAGTAAATCAATAAAACCGTCCCCAGAATCGATAACGGAATACCCGCCATGTGAGTTAATCCGCTTACCGGATCTCTTAGTCTGAGCGACACCCTCCTACCTCCTTCTTTTTGAAACCACAGATGTACGCTGATGCAGCAGACGGATTGCAAAACAGATACAGAATACACGGAAAACTTATGAATACGCACGCTGAAGATAAAAATAACTTGCAAAGAGAGCGTGGTAACCCGGCGAAGCAACCTACGAAGCCGACGATGTTACGGCAAGTGAGCGGGTTATCAAACTCCATAAATATGTTGTTTTCATACTTCAGGAAATTATTAACTACCCATCTACCATTATACCCTCCCAGGACAAAAAGCTCTATATAAATGGGAACAATTGCTGCCTTGCACGGCCATACGTTTAATGGTATATCGTGAACGGGAACATGACAACCCAAAAAAGAGGAATTATGGCGTATTTGGGCGAATTATCATATATGGGGTGGATAACAAAGGAGGTTCCTTTTATGGATGGCAGCCCTGAGAAACAGCCAGAACCAAGAACCACTGCTTTAGGGATTGCCATAGTATATCTATTCGTAGGTACATTATGGATATTGTTATCGGATAAGGTGTTGGTCTCCTTGATCAACGAACCAGCTATGCTTACCCGTCTTTCCATGTGCAAAGGATGGTTTTTCGTAATCATTACGGCCTGGGTACTGTATGTATTCATCCATCGCCTCTCACCGCCCTTATCGCCCGGCCTTTCCCATGGAAAAGGCACTTGAGGAAATCACGCAAAACAGCGGCATTCTTTATGATACCGACGTGGTGAACGCCTGCGTAAAAGTATGTCAAACCGAAGGATTTAGCTTGTAAGTATTCTATACAACCAAGAATAATTTTAATTTCCTTGTGTTCAAGCAATAGGGTAGTTTGATGGTTTACCCTGGTCAAGGGAAATAATGTAAAAGGATAGGGGAGAGATAGGGCAGTATTTTTGATACAATTATTAAACAGGATGGTTTTTTGCGGGAATTCTGCACTGACATCGTTTGCTGTACACAGAAAAATGGGGTAAAACCCATTATATTAGAATACGAGATTGGTGATATAAGTGAAAAAAAGAAAGAAAACCAAGAAAACTAATGCGGCCAGGATATTGGACAGTTTAGAAGTCAGCTACGAACTGCGGGAGTTCGAGGTTGACGTGAACGATTTAAGTGCAGAAAACGCAGCCATTAATATTGGCCTACCACCGGACCAAGTTTTTAAAACCCTGGTGGTACGGGGTGATAAGACAGAGGTCTTTATGGCCTGTATTCCCGGAGAAGCGGAACTAGATCTAAAGACCCTGGCAGTGGTGAGCGGTAATAAGAAAGTGGAAATGGTTCCCCTGAAGGAAGTACAGCCGCTTACCGGCTATGTTCGCGGTGGAGTCTCACCCATAGGTACCAGGAAGGACTATCCCGTATACCTGGATGAAAGCGCTTTTGAATGGCCGTTCATTTCCATAAGTGCCGGAGCCAGGGGATGCCTGCTGTTGATTGAACCTGAAAAGTTAGTCAGGGTGGTCGACGCAGCGGTTTGTCAGTTATCTCACAATTTAGATTAAAATTTACTTAGTTTACATAATGTTCATTATCGGAAGTTGGAGAAGAACAGCTAAACCCGGAGATTTGGGCATTATCATATAAGTAGTATAATCATAATAACGTAATGGTACGTGGTAGTTACTGCTTCAGGGTTTCGTAATAATTGCAATTAAGGCTGCAGCTATTATGAAACCTTTCCGTGTCTTTACATCTTGACAGGAGGGACAATTCGATATGATAGCTATATGTGGAACGGTCGAACTTTATTTACCGTATGCGCAATCTTTGAAGGAAAAACGTCAGATTACCAAGAGTATCAATGACCGGATTCGGAAAAGGTTTAACCTTTCCATAGCCGAGGTAGATGGACAGGAATTGTGGCAGCGGGCAACGCTGGGTTTTGCAGCGGTAACCAACACGCAAAGAGACATGGATCGGGTGATTGAGGCCCTGAGAGACACCCTGGATCTGCATGAAGAAGAGATACAAGTACTTGCTTTCGATTATAGCTATATTGGTTGAGCCCTCCATTACCTTTATCAAAACAGACGCTGATAACGCTGGTAATTATGAAAATGCTAAAAACAGCAAAACAATCTCACCGTGTGCTATTTTCATGCCTTTGCTGGATACCAACAGCATCATGAGCGTCTGCATAGAAAATAGAAGGTCAGATTGTAATAATCCGCTTATGAAGCCAGAAATGTAGAAAACCCGGTCAAATGCAAGACAAGAACCGTTCTACTTGCATCCAGGTTGAAAGTAAGGCAGGCTGATATCAGCAGTCAGCTCTTTAAATACGACTTCTACCGGCATACCGATATATACTTCATCGATTTCACAGTTGACTATGTTGGTGGTCATACGAGAACCTTCCTCCAATTCCACCACCGCATATATATAAGGAAGTTGATTTTCAAAACCGGGCAGGTCAGTACGATGAACCACGGTAAAAGTATAGATCACTCCCCGACCACTGACCGGTTTCCATTCTAACTCTGTAGAAAAGCAGTGGGGACATATTACGCGTGGATAGAAAATAAACTGGCTGCATTCCTCACAATACTGGAGCCACAGCTGTCCTTCCGATGCCTTTTGCCAGAACATCTGAGAAATAGCACTCGGTTCTGGCAGTGGTCTTTCAATACTCATCTATCTTTCCCTCCCCAGTATCAGGCTGCACTGCTGGCTCAGGCTGCCGCCATTCCCATTAACAAACGCCAGGTCGCGATGTTCTACCTGCCGTTCTCCTGCGCTGCCGCGAATCTGGCGAACCGCTTCGGTGATATGCGACATTCCTCCTGCATAAGAAGGTTGTCCCCAGGATAACTGCCCTCCATGAGTATTGCACGGCAGATCTCCGCGGTAAGTCAGGTCGGTATCCAGAACAAATGGGCCGCCCTCCCCTTTAGCACAAAAACCAGCATCCTCCAGGGTAAGCAAAACCGTTATGGTATAACAGTCATAAACCGACAGGAAATCTATATCAGCTGGTGTAACCCCGGCCATACGATAAGCCATATTAGCTGCGATCCTTATGGGCGTGATGGTAATATCCGGCACCTGGGCTATACCATTGTGGGAACAATATTCTCCTATCCCCAGCACGTAGACCGGAGGTTGAGCCAGGTCTTGAACTGAATCTGCGGCAGACACCACCATGGCGCTGGCCCCGCTGCAGGGCATGACGATTTCCAATAGATGCAGAGGTGATACGATAAGCGGAGAGTTCAACACATCATCAATGCTTATAGGCTGACCATAGAACAGGGCTTCTGGACAGGCACAGGCATTAAAACGTTGATCCACCGCAATTTTAGCCAGCTGTTCGGCAGTAGTTCCATACTCGTACATATGGCGCTGGGCGGCCATGGCATAGGCGGAGTTAAAGCCCATAGGCCCATAAGGCAGATCAAACTCGCGTTCTATACTGGACATGACTGCTGCCCGTGCTTCTAGAGTGTTGAAGATGCTGGTATCCCACACTCCACCGGTGAGACAAAGCACGTGACGGGCCTGCCCGGCAGCGATGGCCGTCATTGCCCGGCTGATACAACCAGCCGCACTGGCTCCTCCCATTTCTACCAGTCCTAAAAAACGGGGGAAAAGCTGCAGGTATTCGGAGACCTGCTGAGGCCACATAAAGGCGGAGTCTTCGGTTGGTGGTCCCACCAATAGCCCATCAATATCTCGTTTTTGTAACCCGGCATCTTCCCAGGCCAACCTGGCAGCCCGGGCCAATAAAGCCAGGGTGGTTTTTCCTTCCGGGCTGCGAGAAGGCTTTAGCTCTCCCATCCCGGTTATCGCCGCTATTCCTCTCAGATTCATTTTCTCACCTACTTTGAAAATAAAATTGAAACTGCAGATATACGCTGATGGATGCAAATGAATCGCAAAATAGACACAGACAACGCTGAATATTATGAATCAGCTGAAAAATACAAAACAATAAATAGACAAAATCACGCCGGGCAGCTGGCCTGGAGATCAATGATATGGGTATCAGTCGGAAGATGGTTCAAGACCTCTTCCCGGCAGGTCATTACAATCACCTGTTTTTCCCGGGCCTGCCCGTTCAAGAACTCCAGAAACCGGAGGGTACGGGGACTGTCCAGATTGGCAAATGGCTCATCCATGATGAGGAAAAGCTTCTGTTCCCCGCTGGAGAACAGCTCCGTCAAAGCCAGTCTCAGAGCCAGGTAAAACAGTTCCAGAGAACCTTGACTGGTATCTGATGCCTCGATCAGCTTCCTGGTTTCCGGAGCCACCGTCATTAATCTCAGGTCTTCTGTCAGCTGAACCGTAGTATAACGTCCTCCAAAAAGGCCGGTCACTATTTCCCCGGCGCACTGGTTTAACTGCTGCAGGTAATCATCCTGGTAGCCTTCGACTGCCTCCATAATACCCTGACGGGCCAGAGACAGAACCTTCAGGGTCTCATTCAGCTCATCCAGTCGGGCCCGCCAGTGAAGAACCTCTGCCTGCAGGTCTGAATATCTTTCCAGAAGTTCCGGTCTCTCTTCGCACTGCTGCTCCAGCTTACCGATTTCGAGTATTATCTGCTCGTACAGCTGACCAAGTCTGGTGATCTCATGTTCCAGGCTGTCGTTCCCCGTCTGCTCCACCTGTTGGTATATCTTTTCGGAAATCTCATAAAAATCGCGGGTGCTCTTCTCCACATCCTTGAAACCGAGGCTGCGTAAAATAGCGATTTCTTTATCCCGTTCCTGAATAACTTCTTGCACCTGGATCATACGCTCTTCCAGGTTCTGAATCTTACCTTCCAGGCTGAGTATGTCCCTCTGACTTTTTTCGATTTGTTTCAGGTATTCCTGCTTCCGGTTCCGCAGCAATACCGCGTCCTGTAACACCTTTTGGGCTTCATCTACCTCCTGGGCTCCCAGCTGAGTAATGATATCATTCAAAAGATTCTGATTTTCCATTATAAGGAGTCGATTCATATTGCGTCGTACTTCCACCTCATGCCCACTTCGGGCTATCTCCCGAGCCAGCTGATAATTGCGATAGGCCACCACTCCCAGCACCATAACTGCCAGGATACCGGGAACTACCAACTGCAAAACTGGAGCCAACTGCAGGTATATTCCGGCCAGAGTAGCCAGCACCACCAGCAGGGAAATACCCATAAAAGTACGGGCCTGCTTTTTTCGTGTTCGAGCTTTTTCGATACTATCTCCCATGCTGTGGTCCAAATCAGAAGACTCGCCTACCATGTTTGAAATAGTATCATTCAGGGTATCGATGCGCTCCATCCAAAACTCAGGATTATCAACCCGGATCTGTTCTTCCAGCTCTCCCAGCTCTTTACGTTCCTGCTCGGTTCGCAAGCGGCACTGTTCAAAAGCCTGCCGCTGTTCTCGTAATTTATCGGCTACTTCCTCCGGCTGAAGCAGTTCCAGCTTTTCCCCCAGCCGAGTATAATTCTTAAAATGATCCGCCGCTTCCATATAACGGTGACCTTGCTGCAGGAGTTCGACCTCATCCCTGGTGGCTGCCAACTGCTGACGCTTTTCGGTCAGCAATATCTCCTTTTCGTTGAGAGATTTAATATGTTCTTTAACCTCATCCAGATCCCTTTCCAGCCTTTTCAGCCGGGCCGAAGCTTCCCCCAGAGGTTTCTTCTGTGCTCGAGGGGTACCGATATCTTCCGCTGCCCGATCCAGCACCTGCACTGCTTTCTTTAAGGAAATCTCTTCATCCCCGGTCATCAATAGATTAACCAGTTTTTCTTTGATAAAAGGAGCTGCTTCCTCAGAGTCAACCGAGAACGAACCCTGTTCTAAAAAAACACTATTGGAAAAAACCTTTTCATGCAGCCCCAGATGTTCTTCCCCGAAAACGTACTCCCGTTTGTACTTATTGTAGGAAAAATTTCGGGTTATATCCTGGCTGGGATTAAGCCTGAAAATACGAACTTCCTCATTTTTCTTATCAAAGTGCCTTTCCACCCGGTAGGCCTTACCATCCAGTTCATACTCAACCGCCCCGCTGTATTCTGCCGCCTGCCAGGGTATGAAGCGGTCATATTCAGGTTTGTAGCTGCGGGTGCGGGTGTGATCCTTTTTAAATCCGAAAAAAATCGCCCGAATAAAAGCGGCTAAAGTCGATTTACCACTCTCATTGTATCCGTAAACGACATTCAAGCCGTCCTTTAACTGCAGCTGAAAATCATTAAACTTGCCGAAACCATTGATCTCAAGCCTTCTCAGCTTCACCTCTTTTTCACCTCGCCTTTTAGCAGGGCATCCAACCCTGTGTTCATAGCCTTGCGGGCCAGCACACGAGCTGAATCGGTCTCTGCCTGCTCCATGACCCCCTCCATATAACTAATAAAATATGCGACCACCCCGGGTCGTTTTTTAAGTTCTTCCAGATTATAAGTAGGAACTACCTGGGAACGGAGGCGCATAAAGAAAACCTGCTCTTTTAATTCTTCCAAGAGCCAGTCAAAATCAAGGTTAATATCGGCATCCAACTCACCAGATAACTCCAATGACCATAAATCATCGGTTCCCTCGGTAATAACCGATTGAATCCGATCCCGTATATCCTGGATTACCCGGCTGCCCGAGATATCTACTGTACGGTTAAAATATTGCCTTTTGGACATCGGTACCAGCTGAATCTCCACCTCATTATTGGGCAGGATTTCTCCCAGGACAAAACCATGGAGCCCGGTCTCGCTAAAATCCAATGGTTCCGGGCTGCCTGGATAACAGCCTTTAACCTGACCACTAGCATCATGAATGATCTGAAAATTATGATAATGTCCCAGGGCGACATAATCGACAGGTACTTTTTGCAGTTGTTCTTTGGTTATTGGAATATAGGGCGAGGAAAAGGGTTCTATTTCAGAATAAGAACCGTGAACCAGGACTATCTTATAGGCTGCCGGGTCATCCAGTACGGGAATAGACGTCAGACGGGGTAGTTTGTCCTCTGGCACCTGGTAACTCAGTCCCACCACAGCAGCATTCAAGTCCTTCAGATGCAGCACCTGCCAACCTTCCTCCTGAAACAGATGTACGTTCTCCGGCCAGGAGTTGGTCAGATAAGGGGAATCTGGCAGGAGAGGATCGTGGTTACCAGCGATCATAACCACCGGACAATGCACCATGGCCAAACCGTCATTTATAAGCCGCATCAGACTTTTATCAGCCATATCGTACTCCAGCAGATCCCCGCTGATCAGGACCAGATCTACCTCTTTTAGAGCAATTTCTTCCATAACCCGGGTGAACGTTTGCTGTAATTCGCGCTGCCGCATACGCCGTTGTTCACGGGAAAGATATGTAAAACCCGAACCCAGATGGACGTCCCCCAGATGGGCAAACCTCAATCCCCTTACTCCCATAAAATCGCCTACCTCCCCTGCACTCCCGTTGATATCCAGCCAGCTCTATACGTTAAAACGAAAATGAACTATCTCCCCATCTTGAACGGGATAATCCTTGCCTTCCAGACGAAAAAGCCCTTCTTCTCTAACCCGGGCCATACTCCCATAGGTATAAAGGTCGTTAAAGTTAACCACTTCCGCCCGGATAAAACCCCTTTCAATGTCCGAATGAATCTTTCCCGCCGCCTGGCGAGCCGGCAGTCCCTCAGAAATGGTCCAAGCCTTGACTTCATCATCCCCTACGGTAAAAAATGAAATCAGCCCCAGCAATCGATATGCAGCCCGGGCCAGGCGTATAATACCCGGTTCCTCGATACCCAGTTCCTGCATAAACAACTGTTTTTCCTCGCCTTCCAGTTCGGCTATTTCCCCTTCCAGGCGGGCTGATATCGTTAATACCGGAATATCGCGCTCCTCTGCAAATTCCAGAACTTCTTCCCGACCGCTAAACCTGCCATCCCGTACATGCTCTTCCTCCACGTTAACTACCAGCATCATCGGCTTCATAGTTAGAAATTGGAAGCTGCGCAGCATGATATCTTCCTCATCATTCAACTCCAGACTGGCAATCGGCATCTCATCCCCCAACACCCCGGCCAATCTCTCCAGCAGATCCAGTTCCTCCTGGTGCTGTTTAGGTTTTTTGCCGGTCTTAATACGCTCTATCCTACGCTCTACCAGATCCAGGTCTGCCAACAAGAGCTCGTAATTGATGAGTTCGATATCCCGCAAAGCATCTATACTCCCCTCGACATGGGGAAATTCCTCAACTTCAAAAGCCCTCACCACATGGATGAGGGCATCTGCTTCCCTTACTGCATTCAGGAAAGAGCTGGAACCCTTTTCTGAACCGGGCACCAGACCCGGGATATCAATAACCTCCAGCTGAGCATAGGCTGTCTTTTGTGGTTGGTATAACTCCGATAGAAAATCAATCCGCCAGTCAGGTATCCTTACCGTAGCCAGATTGGCCCTTCCTTGACCAGTTCCCTGGTTTCTATTCTCAGTAAGTAATTCAAATAAGGCCGTTTTCCCTACCAACGGTAGTCCGATTAATCCCAATTGCATCAAATATCTTCCTTCCCTATTATCTTTCATCATTATAGCTTTCATCCTATTTCATATCAATGGGGCAGCTTACCCCCATGTTTAGGACTATGGGCTTAACATCCTCTGAGTTTACATAATGCTATTATTGTTAACACCGTCTGATTGCAGACAAAAAAGGAGGCAGGTATGGCCTGCCTCACGAAGCTTGTGGCAAATGTAATTCAAAAACCAGCGCAAATAATCTCGCGCTGGTTTGAATTCACCTTGTATTGGGGTCTGTTTCTGGGAAGTTATAAATGTAAAACGGGTTGTCTTTAAAAACAACCCGCATCTGGTATTCGTAACTTTCCCGTGGCTGCGCCCCGGTGTCTTCTTTCCAAACGCGGGAGGCCTGTCGATTTCTCGTCAGACCCATCGGCCTACCTCTCATGTGACTCGTAAAGCCCTTTAGACAGGGAGACTCGAAGACAATTAAGTATATGATTATTATATAATATATGATATCCAACCTAACATGTCAAGGGAAAAAGTAGAATTAAATGCTAAATACGTACTAACCTGTCTCAACCCCCGATGGTCCGCAGTACCAGATACCCAAAAGCAGTTAAAATAGCCGCACCTAAAATCCAGATAAAATAAGCCACATTGGGCATAAAATAATACAATCGGCTGCAGTTAAAAATATTAAAGGCAAATAACCCGATACCCAGAGCCGGCAGTAATACCAGCAACCGGGGAGCACCGGAACCGGGGAAGAATAATACCAGATAAACAACTAATCCCACCAATAGTAGAAAATTCAGTCCATAAAGACCCATATAGAGAATATCCCGATTCAGCACCCGCTCTACTTCTCGGTTAAGCTCTATCGCATCTATATACTCCACCTGGCATCCCGTTCGTTGAGCTAGCTCCCGAATAAATCCATTGGCCTCTGCTGGGGTAACACCGATATAGCCATCAGCAGTTTTAAGCAGCACGATACTGTCTGCGGGCCTGGTGGCATACATCTTTACCGCGGCCAGACCCTTCAGGATATGAGTACCAACCGTATACCCGGGCCAGCTAATACCGGTTAAACCGGCCAGTATCGGCTTGCCTGTTACCACCTTGATACCCTCGATATCCTGCCAGGGAATCTGTATCCGTCGTGTCGCCCACCTGACCTCCAGGCCACCTTCATGCACGCCGTATCTCAGATTAAAAGCTCCCCAGAGGAAGTACAGGAAAATCACTGCTAATATGAAGGCTGGAATGAGAAGAACCAGCTTCAGAGCCAGATCCTCTTTTCCCAATGAAAAGTTGATGGCCCATATAGCCGGAACAAAACTGGCTGTTCCAATCAATAATCCCCACAAACTGCCTCCAGCCCCTCGGGGCTCAAACGCCATAACATATTCCTCCTTAGTCCCCGAAGCTAACACCGACCGCCTTACCTGCTATTACCAGGTCATAGTCGATGGGGACCTTCCTCAATTCACCAATAGCCTCTTCAAGCGGTACCGTGGTCACGTTTCCTGCCTGCAGGCTGACCATAGTGCCAAATCTACCGTTATTCACTGCTCGCACTGCCGCTACCCCGTAGCGAGTGGACAGTATACGGTCAAAAGCCGTGGGGCTGCCTCCCCGCTGTAAATGACCCAGCACCGTAACCCGGGTCTCTTTACCGGTAGCCTGCTCAATATCATGGGCCACCTTGTTGCCGACTCCCCCCAACCTGATGGGATCGTGGCTTTCCGGAACTAACTTCTGCACCACCATTTCCCCGCCTTCCGGCCTGGCTCCTTCCGCAACCACCACGATACTGAATTTTTTACCCGAATCGGTACGTTCAATAATCTTATTGCAAACTGAT
The DNA here is from genome assembly GCA_012799365.1 of Syntrophomonadaceae bacterium. Classification (GTDB taxonomy): domain Bacteria; phylum Bacillota; class Syntrophomonadia; order Syntrophomonadales; family Syntrophothermaceae; genus JAAZLJ01. Next base: position 20,416 of record JAAZLJ010000152.1, read on the forward strand.
TCCAGGCTATAGGGGATTTCCGGAATCAAAATAACGTCAGCCCCTCCGGCTACTCCGGCCTCCAAAGCGATCCACCCGGCATACCGCCCCATTACCTCCAGAATCATCACCCGGTGATGAGACTCGGCCGTAGTGTGAAGCTTGTCTATGGCCTCCATAGCAGTGGTAACCGCAGTGTTGAAGCCAAAAGTAACTTCGGTAGCTGAAAGATCATTATCAATGGTCTTGGGAACTCCCACTACCTTGACTCCTTTTTGGGCAAAATTATAAGCAATGTTGAGGCTTCCGTCTCCTCCGATTATTACCAAAGCTTCTATTCCCAGATCGGCCAGGTTGCTAATCGCCTGGTCAGACATATCGCGGAAGAATTTTTCTCCATTTTCCTCCACCAGATAACGAAAGGGATTATCCCGGTTGGTAGTTCCCAGTATAGTACCTCCCCGATGAATGATGCCAGAAACCCCGTCCAGATCCAACGCCCGATAGTTTTTCTCCACCAGACCCTTAAAACCATCCTCAAATCCTATGACTTCCCAGCCGTACAGATTGATAGCCGACTTGGCTACCGCTCGGATAACCGCATTCAAACCCGGACAATCACCGCCACCGGTCAATACCCCAATCCTCTTCATCCCCGTCACCCTCCTTTTTTTATTCTGTCCCACCACTTCTACATTCAACAAACCGACGATAAGAACGGTCGAAAGTCCGTTCAACCTCGGGAGGAAAGAAACATCCAGGCAGCTGATTTTTCTTGCGATGATAGGCCACACACAAACAGCATTTGCCTTTACGTTCACAACCTTCGTAAGTACAGGTACAGGTTTTTATCAGTTTTTCTTGATTGCACTCTTGCAAGCTTTTCACCTCACATAAAAAGTCATATAAAAAGGGGTGGTAAATCTCTCCACCCCTATATTTTTCTGCATGAAACGACGTTTCTCCTGCTGTTATAAAAATTGAAACCGCTGATATACGCTGATGAACGCAGATGATTGAACTCTAAGGCTTCTCGACCAGAACCATAGACATCGGGAGCCGTTGATTATTTCGCAATATCTCCAGTTTTAATTCCTGACCTACTTTTTTACGATCCAGAATCTCTTTCAGTTCCGAATAATTAGAGATCTCCTTGCCATCCATTTTTATTATAATATCACCCTGCTGCAGGCCAGCCCGCTCAGATGGTGTATCCGGCATAACCCGGGCCACCTGCACTCCCTTGGAAACTGGAAGCCCCAGGTATTGGGCCAGCTCTGGTGTTACTTCCCTTAACTCCAGGCCCATATAAGGACGAATCACCTTGCCCTTGCTGATAAGCTGATCCACCACCTGTTTGGCAGTATTTATAGGTATAGCGAAACCTATCCCTTGTGCCTGGGCGCTCACCGCCGTGTTAATACCAATAATTTCGCCATTCAAAGACAACAATGGTCCACCACTATTGCCCGGGTTGATAGCTGCATCGGTCTGAATCAGGTTTTTGTACTGACGGTCTTCAATGGTTATCGGGCGACCCTTGGCACTTACTACCCCCACCGTCACCGTATGATCCAATCCGTATGGGTTCCCTATAGCAATTACCCACTCACCTACTCTCATACTATCGGAATCGCCCATTTTCAAAGTGGAAAACTTCTTATCGGACTGTAGTTTTAAAACCGCCAGATCCAATTCGTAGTCCTGCCCCACGATACTAGCCGGAATAGGTTTACTGACATTACTTACCTGTACTTCAATCTTTTCAGCATTGTGCACCACATGCTGGTTGGTCAATACATAGCCGTCAGCAGAAATAATACACCCCGTACCGAAACTGGTCTGATAACTGGACCGGGGCCTGACCTTGAATCGGTCACCGAAGAAGTCCCGAAAAAATGGGTCATTGAAAAAAGGGTCAATATAGCCGCTGTCTGTCTTAACCGTAGCCTCGATATTGACCACGGCCGGGCTTACCCGATCCACCATGTCAGCAAGACCGGTGGGTCCAATAACCACACTGCGGGTAACTGCGCTGGCCGGTGGGGTCGACGGAACCGGGGTCTTATCTTCATTTAATATATCTCCCAGCCAGGAAGCACTGCTGCTGACCGTGAAGACAGCCCCGATCAAAACACCCAATACCAAAATCATTGCCGTCCTGAATACTCCATTACGTGAAAGTCGTGACATGGTTCATCCCTCCCGTGCTCATTTTTTATAAAAATATAACTTTACAATATATTAACACTGTTGAACCGAGAAACAAAACCCGCTCATCGAAAAACAGCCCCTATTTTCTCCCAACAGATTAAGAGGTCCTTCCCGGGCTCGCTAAAGCGAAAACTCATATACCCCTTACCTCTTTACCCCTGGCCCGCCCTTTCCAGCCCCAGGCAAGCCCCTGAAGCCCATCCCGCCATGTATATTTATACAGTGCATTTTTATCGCTTTGTGTATAAATATGCGGTATAATTATGCGATGACAGGCCTTCTATTCGGCGTGCTTTTGTGCTCTGTCCGTCCCTGGCGGACAAATCCCTTATCTAAGCAATTGCTTACCCTCAATACTTGTAAGTCTTTCCTGGCAATTCTATAATTAGGCTAATATGGGTGGCGCTTGATTTCTTCATAACAAAACATCATCGACTTCGCAGCAGACGTCCATGGTACCGAATAAGTCCTCCCTCGCTTATTAGAGTTATTTTATGCTTTTTAGTATTATCTGCGTTCTCTGCGTCTAATTTTTGATTCATCTGCCTCCATCAACGTATATCTGCGGTTTCAAATTATTTCACAGGAGGAAAAACATGCTGTTAGTAAGTGCGTGTTTGTGCGGCTGTAACTGTACCTATCGAGGAGACGACAACAGCTACCCCTATTTCGTCCAACTTTATAAACAGGGCCAGGTGGTTCCGGTATGCCCGGAAAAACTGGGGGGCCTGCCCATCCCCCGCCTCCCTGCTGAGATTATAGGTGGGGATGGTCATTCGGTACTGCAGGGTCAGGCCCAGGTTTTGAACTGTGCAGGTCAGGACGTAACCAGCTGCTTCGTTAAGGGCGCCTGTGCGGCTTTGAAGCTGGCACGACAGGTCGGAGCCACCAGAGCCGTTTTTAAGGCACGCAGCCCTTCCTGTGGTGTACAATATATTTACGATGGCACCTTTTCTGGCAGATTATGTTCCGGAGACGGTGTAGCCGCAGCCCTGCTGCGGGACAACGGCATAGAGGTTATAACTGATGAAGAATATCTGAATAATAAGTTTGAGGTGAAAAACGAAGAATGAAAGCGGTTAGCTTATTTTCGGGAGGACTGGATTCGCAGCTGGCAGTTTGCCTGATCAAAGATCAAGGTATTGAGGTAATAGGATTGAACTTCATGACTCCCTTTTTTGGCGGGACTCCCTATCTGTACAAGGCCGCCCGCCATCTGGGTATACAGCTGGAAGTGCTCGATATATCTAATGATGAATATATGGAAGTGCTGAAAAACCCACGTTATGGTTACGGAAAAAATATGAATCCATGTATCGACTGCCATGCTTTTATGATCAACCAGGCCGGCAAGTACATGGAAAACATCGACGCTTCTTTTATTATCACCGGAGAAGTCCTGGGGCAGCGTCCTATGAGCCAGAACAAATCATCTTTGAACGCGGTAGAAAAACTTTCAGGTTACCGGGGATATGTCCTGCGGCCGCTTTCTGCCCGTCTCCTCCCGCCTACCATTGCCGAAGAGAAGGGATGGGTCGACCGTTCTCGACTGTTAGATATCAACGGACGTTCCCGCACCCGCCAGATGGAACTGGCCGCCAAATACGGGTTAACCGATTACCCTTCCCCGGCTGGCGGGTGTCTCCTGACCAATGAAGGTTTTGCCCGCCGTCTACAAAGGCTCCTGGCCTTGCGTCCAACAGCAGGAGCAGATGACATGCACATTCTCCGGTATGGACGTCATTTCTATCTGCAGGAAAATAACCTGCTGGTTATTGGACGCCACCAGGAGGAAAATAAGGCCCTGGCCGATCTAGCTCGTCCCACTGATTATCTCCTGCGGGTAAAAACCCACCCCGGGCCTCTGGCCGTCCTGCGCCCGCTCGGCAACGGGCCAGAAGATGAAGTAATTAAAACTGCCGCAGCTCTGGTGGCTCGGTACAGTGACGCCAAACAGGAGCCTCAGGCCATAGTTAAGGTCTGGCAGCCCCAGCAAACTGAAAAAGAGCTTATAGTTACCCCTACCTCACCTGACGCCACACCGAACATGGTATAAATAACTAACCAGGGGACTATCCTGCACCGCAGAGACGTCCCCTGGCTAATGTAACGGCTTACCTGACAATATAGATATCTTCGTCCTGAAGAATCTTCCCCTCTCGCACCAGACGATTGAGATGGTTAATATCCATGTACTCCTCCATCATGGCATAAAAAGACTCATGCTCAGCTGGATAACCATACTGCGAATAAACCACCTTCCATGAAACTATTTGCGACAAAGTGGCCTGCCCTGCCCTTTTGAGCCGGGCCATTAACTCATCCTCCCGACGGAAAATAACATCGCGAAATTCCTGCAGCCGCTGACGCACGTCACTTCTAACCGCTCCTCGCCCATGTCCGGGGATGATCATCTCGGGCTGCAGCTCAATAAGAAAGTTCAGGCTGGCAATAAAATCATCCAGATCAGATACTGCAGTCCCGTAGAATGGTCCAAACCCGGTCAGGTCTATGTCAGCCGTAAAAAGTATACCCTGATCAAGAAAGAAAAACCCACAGTGCCCGGGAGTATGGCCAGGAAGATGCATCACCTGTAACCGGGTCTGTCCCAGTTCAAACACCTGACCAGGCTGAAAGTGTCCATCCGGCAGCCGCTGTTGCCATCCTCCCAGTTCCATAAATAACTGGCCAAGATCCCGGCGGCCATGCTGGCTGAAGCCGAAGGCCTCCATAAAAGTCTGCGGTGATTCCAGCCATACGTCTTCGGCAGGATGGATGTATACCGGTTCAGTAAAGCTGGCTATATTATGGGTATGGTCCAGATGCCCGTGGGTACTCAAAATAAAATCGATATGTACACTGTCTTTGACTTCCTGAAGCTGGCGGGGCATCATAGCGGTATCGATTAAACAACAACGCTCATCTTTTACCAACAAACAATGACAATAGGGGAATTCAAAATAGGGCCCTCTTAGCAAATAAATGGGGCCAGTTATATGTTCCATACCTTTTTCACCCCTGCTTATGAAAATGATTTGAAACCGCAGATGTACGCTGAAGATTCAATAACTCTTAGAAAAAATATTAACCGCGTCGAGCGACTTACAAAGTCGAAGATTTGGGGAGCAAGCAGGTTAACACACTCCAATAACATGCTGTTTTCATGCCTCCGATGTGATACCTGGGTATCATAAAGGTTGCTCCCTCAGAAACCTCAATCGAATATCGACAGGTCGATAACCCGGGCCATAGCCTGATAGCCTTCTATGGTAGGATGAGCACCATCGAGCAGGTATTCTTCCCGTAAAAAACCGGACTGTTCAAAAAACGCACTATAAAAATCGATGACTGCCATATAATTATCCCGGGCATATGCCGCTATCCATTCCCGCACCCGGGCCAGCCGCCTCTCCATCTCCGGTTCATCAAAAGGAGTCGGCAAGCCCATAACTGGCTTGATACCGTTCTGCATCGCCTTTTCCGCCAATTCTCGAATATTCCATACGATACGGTCATGCGACTCGCGCCAGACCACATCGTTAGCCCCACCCATGATAACCACATGAGTCGGCCTATGGGCCAGCACACACCGATCAAACCGCCGCAGCATGTCACTGGTAGTGTTTCCATTGATGCCTTCGTTGAACACTTCATGGTCAGTGTTTTCAGCTATATAGGTAACCCATGATGCCCTGGGCCCAAAAGGAAAACCCCAGGTAATACTGTCGCCCAGACAAACTATACTGCTCAAATAAGACCCCTCCTGCTGTGAAAATAACTTTGAAACCGCAGATGGACGCAGAGAACGCAGATTAACGCAGAATATTATCAATCCGCTGACGTACAGAACCATACTTACCGGGAGTGTGGTAACCCGGCGCAGCGACATATGCAGTAGACAAGTCCGGGAGCGAGCGGGTTAACCACACTCTATAAATATGTAGTTTACATGCCCCTGATGGTAGTACCATCGATTTATGGACGTCTGCCATGGTAAATTTAAGTACAGAAAACTTATGAATTAGTGAGGCCTTCTAGCCGTTGACCAGCCTCCAGAGCCCCTCATCCTGCACCACCAACCCCAACCGTTCCAGCCTTTCCAGATGCTTCAGGAGCATCATTTTCTCCCAGAACAGGTTGAAAACATTATCATGCCGGGGATATATGATTTTACAGGCTGCCAACTCCGACAGTGCAGCCGGCTCTCGCAAAGTATCCAGTATTCTCCGCTCTCTGGCCAGCAGTTTCTCCAGATAGTCATCCAATTCCCCGGCTATATTTTCTGTTATCAAACGACGATGGGGGCTGACCAGAACTCCGGGCTTCAGGGCCTTGATTTTCTCAATCGAGCTGATAAAATCATCCACATTGGAAAGATA
>JAAZLJ010000153.1 GCA_012799365.1 Syntrophomonadaceae bacterium
ATCATGTCTACCGCAGCTCGTAGGCGATATTAAATTAAGATAGCAAATTATAAGCCGGCATGAGGCCGGCTTTTTTTATTGCAATAAATAAGATCAATAAATGCTGGAATTTTAGCCAATGTGTTATAATATAACTATAATGTAGTACCCTGTTGGAGAAAACATATAGTTGATGGGACATATTTGACCCTGAGGGCAAAGTCTGACCGGAGGTGGGCATGCAGAATTTGGTTTTGATTTTGGAGCGTATTGCCCCGGAGGCACTGCATACTGTCAAGCTTCGTTATCACATACTAAGGATAGTCTGTCACCACGAACCGGTTGGAAGGCGGCAGGTGGCAAACAAAATAGGCTGCTCGGAGCGGAAAGCTCGTACCGAGATCGAAGATCTACGCGAGAAAGGGTTTCTCACGGTCGCTTCTTCTGGCATCTATCTTACCGACTATGGTAGAGAGTTGTTGGAAGAAGGGGATCAAGTGATTCCATATCTGGAAAACCTGAGCATACTGGTCGAGCGGCTAAAGCACGAGTTTTCATTAGAGGAGGCGGTGGTGGTTCCGGGTGATTCCTACCGGGATCCTTATGCCAAAAAAGATCTGGGTCGGTTTGCAGCCCGTTATTTAAAAGAGTCGTTGTTTGACGGCTGCCGGGTAGCAGTTACGGGAGGAAGCACTCTGGCTGAAGTGGCGGAAGCTATTTCAGGTAAAGTGGCGGCCCGGGGGGTAATAATCCTGCCTTCCCGTGGGGGGGTAGGGGGAGAGCTCGATGAACAGGCCAATGTGGTGGCAGCCCGTATTGCCAAAGAGATCGGTGCTGATTACAGGATGTTATATGTTCCGGATAACCTGGAAGGAGAGCTGCTGGAGACTATCTGCCAGGAACCAACAATTAATGAAATGGTACAGTTAATCAAGTCCTGCCACATCCTGGTACATGGCATCGGTTGTGCGCAGGAAATGGCCACCCGCAGGGGTATGTCTTCTGCCAGCCATCGAATGCTAAAAGAAAGGGGAGCGGTAGGGGAGGCCATTCGTTATTATTTTAATGCAAAGGGGGAGATAGTACACTGTCATCCCGGAATAGGGCTGGAGTTTTCTGACCTGGAACACCTGGATAAGGTTATAGCGGTAGCCGGTGGTAGTAATAAGGCCGAGGCTATTGCTGCAGTTTTACGAAATCGCAAGCGGGGTGTACTCATCACGGATGAGGCAGCAGCCCGTAAGATACTGTCGTTGGAAGGGTAGCGTTTCTTGAGGTACAGTTCTTAGCGAAAGGGTGAATAGAATGGCAATCAAAATTGGGATTAATGGGTTTGGGCGCATAGGTAGACTGGTGACCCGGGCGGCGATCAGCCACCAGGATATCGATGTGGTGGCAGTAAATGATCTGGCAGACGTAAAAACTTCAGCTCATCTTTTTAAATATGACTCGGTTCACGGTATCTATTCTCATCCAGTTAAAGTTGATGGCGATGATTTACTGATAGGAGAACAGCGGGTAAAGTATTTTGCTGAGCCGGATCCGGCTAAAATACCCTGGGGGGATCTGGGAGTAGAGGTAGTGGTGGAAGGTACAGGCAGGTTCCGGGATCGAGAGAGCGCCAGTGCCCATCTTAACGCCGGTGCTAAAAAAGTGGTTATTACAGCACCTGGTAAAGATGTTGATATTACTTTGGTGATGGGGGTTAATGATTCGGATTATGACCCACAAAACCATCAGATCATTTCCAATGCTTCCTGTACTACTAACTGCCTGGGGCCATTGACCAAGGTGATCCATGATGAGTTTAAAATTATTAGGGGACTAATGACTACTATCCATGCTTATACCAATGACCAGCGTATCCTGGATCTGGCCCATAAGGATTTGCGGCGGGCGAGAGCCGGCGCGTTATCGATGGTGCCTACCACTACCGGAGCTGCCAAAGCTATCGGCCTGGTTATACCAGAACTGGCCGGCAAGCTTAATGGTATGGCGGTACGGGTACCTACTCCCAACGTTTCCCTGGTGGATCTGGTGGTAGAGTTGGAAAAATCGGTTTCAGTAGATGATATCAATCAGGCAGTTAAAAAGGTCAGCGAAGGCTCTATGAAGGGAATAATGGAGTATAGTGAAGAACCGCTGGTATCCAGAGATTTCAACGGTAATCCGCATTCCTGTATATTCGATGCCCCGTCCACGATGGTGATGGGTGATAATCTGGCCAAGGTAATAGGATGGTATGACAATGAATGGGGATATTCCTGTCGGGTGGTTGATATTGTAGACCTGATCAGGAAGCAGGGCCTGTAATTTGTGGAGGTGTCTGAAATGAGTAGCCTGGAAGATCTGGAGCTAAAAGATAAACGGGTACTGGTAAGGGTTGACTTTAACGTGCCTCTCGATAAGCGGGGGGAGATTATAGACGACACTCGGATAAAAGCAGCCCTGCCTACTATCCAGTATTTGCTGGAACGTGGTGCTCGGGTAATTTTGATGAGTCACCTGGGCCGCCCGAAAGGTAAAGTAGTAGATGAACTTCGTTTAGACCCGGTTGCCAGTCACTTGTCCGGTCTCCTGAAGAGAAAGGTGACCAAATGTGATGACTGCATAGGTGATAAGGTTAAGGTAGTGGTAGCGGCTATGCAGTCGGGAGATGTGGTGCTGTTGGAGAACCTGCGCTTCCATCCCGAAGAAGAAAAAAACGATCCCGGGTTTGCAGCTGAACTGGCTTCCCTGGCTGATTATTATGTAAACGATGCTTTTGGTACGGCTCATCGGGCTCATGCCTCGACGGCCGGGGTGGCTGATTACATCCCTGGTGTGCCCGGATTTTTGATGGGGAAAGAGGTTAAAATGCTGCGCCGGGTGCTGGAGTCCCCGGAGAAACCACGGGTGGCCGTTATTGGTGGAGCCAAGGTTTCGGATAAATTGGAGTTGGTGAAAAATCTCCTTAATATGGCTGATAGCATAATTATCGGAGGCGGTATGGCCAATACTTTTCTCAAGGCTCAGGGCTGCAATATTGGAAAATCAATTTGTGAGGACAGCTTGTTGGATACAGCCCGGGAAATTTTGGATCGCGCCGGCGAACAGCAGGTGCAAATACTGCTGCCGGTGGACGTGGTGGCAGCTGATTCCCTGGCGGGTGATGCTGAAAGCCGGGTGGTAAAGGTGGACCAGATACCGGATGACTGGATGATACTGGATATAGGTCCAGAGACCACCGACCTTTTTGGAGAGGTTATTCGGGATGCACGGACTGTTATCTGGAATGGGCCCATGGGTGTTTATGAATATGAGAAGTTTGCCCGGGGTACTGAAGGGGTGGCGCAAGCAGCGGCAGAATCAGAAGGGATTAGCGTGGTAGGTGGGGGCGATTCCCTGGCTACTATTTATCGTTTGGGATTGGAGGATAAAATGACTCACATATCAACCGGGGGCGGGGCAACACTGGAGTTTTTAGAAGGGAAGAAATTACCCGGGGTGGCGAGCTGCGGTGGTTACCAGCAGATGGTGGAGGCAAGATGATGAGAATACCGATTATAGCTGGTAACTGGAAAATGCATAAAACGGTCGCCCAGAGTCTGGAGTTTGTAGATGAAATATTACCGTTGACGGCGGAGATAAAAGGAGTAAAGGTAGTGCTGTGTCCTCCCTTTACGGCGCTTTATTCCGTGGGACAGAGACTCCAGGGAACTCATATTGAAATGGGTGCCCAGGATGTGTTCTGGGCAGATGAGGGAGCTTATACCGGGGAGATTTCTCCTCCGATGTTGAAAGACACGGGGAGCAAATATGCAATTGTGGGGCATTCCGAGCGGCGTCACCAGTTAAAAGAAACTGATGAGGATGTTAACCAGAAAGTAAAAAGTCTATTACAGGCCGGGCTCTGGCCCATCCTATGTGTGGGTGAGACCCTGGAGCAAAGGCAGGCAGGGAATGCCCGACAGGTAGTTAAGGAGCAGTTGGAGGAAGGGTTGAAGGATGTCGACACAACGGGAACCGACCTGGTGATAGCCTATGAACCGGTCTGGGCTATAGGCACTGGAGTCAACGCTTCATCTGAGGACGCTCAGGATATGATCGGTTTCATTCGGCAGGAACTGGCCGGAAAATTCAGCCAGGAGATGGCGGAACGGGTGCGTATTCTTTACGGGGGAAGCGTAAAGGCAAATAATATAGAAGAGTTTATGAGTCAACCTGATATTGACGGGGCATTGATCGGTGGAGCCAGTCTTCAGGCCGAATCCCTGGCGGAGATTGCCCGGCGGGCGGAGGGTATTGTTAATGGTTAGTAAACCGCTTCTATTAATGATTTTGGATGGCTGGGGGTTGGGTGAAGCGTGTTCGTCGAATGCGATTCTGGCCGCCCAACCGGCCAATTTTTTTCGACTACAGAATAAATATCCATATACCGTGTTAGAAGCATCGGGCCGGGCAGTAGGCCTGCCCGAGGGGCAGATGGGCAACTCGGAAGTAGGACATCTTAATATAGGTGCCGGGCGGGTGGTGTATCAAGAGATCACCCGCATCTCCGAGGCTATCGAGGATGGTTCCTTTTTTGAAAACGAGGAATTGTTGGCGGCGGTGAGTTTTGCCAGGAGCAATCAGTGCGCAGTACACTTGATGGGGCTGCTGTCTGACGGAGGGGTACACAGCCACCTGGATCATATTATAGCTCTGCTCAAACTATGCAAGATGCAGGGGGCACCCCGGGTTCTGGTCCACTGTTTTCTGGATGGACGGGATGTCCCCCCGGCCAGTGCCGCGACTTATATCAGACAGTTGGAGGAGGAAATGGCCCGGCTGGGTATCGGTCAAATTGCTACCGTGCAGGGACGTTACTGGGCCATGGATCGGGATAAGCACTGGGATCGAGTAGAGAAAGGGTACCGGACCATGGTAGAGGGTGAAGGAGCCAAGGCGGCCAGTGCCCGGGCGGCGGTGGCCCAGTCTTATGACAGCAGGGTTACAGATGAATTTGTGGAACCGACGGTGGTGGTAGACCAGGAAGGTAAGCCGGTGGGATTGATCCAGGATGGAGACAGCATAATCTTTTTCAATTTTCGGGCAGATCGGGCGCGTCAGATAACCAGAGCATTTGTGGATAAAGATTTTGCTGGATTCGAGCGCCGCGTCTGTCCCCGTACCTACTATGTCTGTCTGACTCAGTATGATGCTACTATTGAGGCACCGGTGGCTTATCCGCCCCAGAACTTGACCAATACGCTGGGAGAAGTTCTGTCCCGCCACGGGTTGCACCAGCTGCGGATTGCGGAAACGGAAAAGTATGCGCATGTAACCTTTTTTTTCAATGGTGGGGTGGAGGAGCCGAATCCTCTGGAAGAACGGGTTCTCATTCCTTCTCCACCGGTACCGACTTATAATCTGAAGCCGGAGATGAGTGCCTATGAAGTAACGGCGCGGGTTATTGCTGAGATAAATAGCGGAAAGTATGATGTAATTATAATGAATTACGCCAATCCAGATATGGTAGGACATACCGGGGTTTTGGAGGCGGCGGTTCAGGCCGTCAAAGCGGTAGATGAGTGCCTGGGACGGGTGGTGGATGCGGTTCAGGCCCGGGGGGGCACGGTTTTGGTCACGGCCGACCATGGTAATGCCGAGACTATGTGTGAACCGGGAACTGATGAACCTCATACGGCTCATACTTGTGACCAGGTTCCATTTATTCTTATCGACGAGCGGTATCGGGGGCGGGTTCTGCGTCAGGGGGGCTCACTGCGGGACATCGCTCCTACCATGTTATCGCTTCTGGGCCGGTCTCTTCCGGCGGAGATGACGGGTAAGAATCTAATTTTAGGTAATTAGACGCAGATGGACGCTGATTTTTCTAATTTGGTTTTGACGCAGAGAACGCAGAAAGACGCAGAATATTACGAAAACGCTGAAGGAACAAAATAACCTTCACCAGGAGAGTATTAACCGGGCGAGCGACTTGCGAAGCCGACGATGTTTCGGCAAGTGCCGGCGGAATCGAAGGCGAAGCCTGAGCGCCGGCCGACGAGACGTAGCAACCCAAACCCACGGCGAAGCCGAGGGCTGTGAAGCGGAGCGAGCCGGTTAATACTCTTCTAGCAGATTTGCCGCATCTTCAAGGTATGTTTTTAGTATAATCTGCGTGTATCAGCGTTAATCTGCGGTTTCAAATCCATTGAAATTTGTTAATAGCGAAAGGAGAAATGGGAAATGAGCATTATTGTCGATGTCTATGCCCGGGAGATCCTGGATTCTCGTGGTAACCCCACTGTTGAGGTGGACGTGATGCTGGAAGACGGAACCCTGGGCCGGGCAGCCGTCCCTTCTGGAGCCTCCACAGGAGCTTATGAAGCGGTAGAGCTGCGGGATGATGATCAGGAACGGTATGGAGGAAAAGGGGTGCTCAATGCGGTTGACAATGTCAATACCATAATTGCCCCGGAAATTCTAGGAATGGATGCCCTGGATCAGGCCGGCATCGACCTGGTAATGATAGATTTGGATGGTACTGAAAACAAGGGTAAGCTGGGTGCCAATGCCATACTGGGAGTCTCTCTGGCTGTAGCCCGGGCAGCAGCCAACTACAGCGGTATGCCCCTCTATCAGTATATCGGTGGAGTTAATGCGCGGGAGCTGCCGGTGCCCATGATGAATATTCTGAACGGTGGTCAGCATGCCGACAATAACGTGGATATCCAGGAGTTCATGATCCTGCCGGTGGGGGCCCAAAATTTTGCTGATGCTTACCGTATGGGCGCTGAAGTCTATCACAGCCTGAAAAAGGTTTTAAAAGGCAAAGGCCTGGCCACAGCTGTTGGTGATGAAGGTGGTTTTGCCCCTGATCTGCCTTCCAATGAAGCGGCTCTAGAGGTTATAATAGAAGCAATACAGGCTGCGGGTTACCAGGCGGGGAAAGACATATACCTGGCGTTAGATGTGGCTGCTACGGAACTGTACCAGGAAGGTAAATATGTTTTTGCCAGCACCGGTCAAGAAATGACCTCAGATGATATGATTGCTTTCTACGAGCGTCTGGTAGAACAGTACCCCATTATTTCTATTGAAGATGGCCTGGCGGAAGATGACTGGGATGGCTGGGTCAAATTAACGGAAAAACTGGGCAGCAAAGTGCAGATTGTGGGCGATGATCTGTTTGTCACCAATACCAGTCGATTGGTCACTGGCGTCGAGAAAAATGCGGCCAACAGTATCCTGGTCAAGGTCAACCAGATCGGAACTCTGACGGAAACTCTTAATACCATGGAAATGGCCAAACGAGCCGGTTGGACTTGTGTGGTATCACATCGCTCCGGAGAGACGGAAGATTCCTTCATCTCTGATCTGGTGGTGGCTACCAATGCCGGCCAGATTAAGTCGGGTGCGCCGGCCCGCACCGATCGGGTGGTAAAATATAATCAGCTGCTGCGTATCGAAGAAGAACTGGATGAAATCGGCATTTACCGGGGTAAAGAAGTCTTTTATAATCTGCAATAATAGCTGAGTTAGAAGACAATGTATACAAAACTTGATAGGCTTGTGATAAAATGAGTAATGGTCTTTAGTTCGGTGCAGTCAGGAGGTGAAGTTATTGCTCAAAACGTTCTTGACTATTCTCCAGGTACTGCTGGCTTTGGGGGTAATATCCACAGTTTTATTGCAGTCCGGGAGAAGTGCAGGCCTGTCGGGGTCCATCACGGGAGGAGCAGAGGCCATTTTTGGCAAGAAGAAGGGCATGGATGAGTTGTTCGGCAAGATGACAGCTATTCTAGCGGCAATTTTCATGCTGATAACTCTACTCCTGGCGCTGCTCTAAAGAAGTTATTGGGAAAGGGTGAAAGAAACATAATGGACGTTCCATCGATTATTCCGGCTGTGCATGGGAAAGGCCGGAACCAGGTATTTTTTAAGACAGTAATGGGTGCTTTGTTTAGCTTACCTGTATTGCTGCTTACGCCAACCATGGCGTTGGCCAGTGAGGCAGATATCGTGCTGCCGTATTTAACCGCAGAACAAAGCAGTATGCTGACTTTCGGTATATTTGTCTGTGTGTTAGGTATGCTGTTTGGTTTATATCAGTACAAAAAAGTTTTAAAAATACGGGCTCATCAGTCCATGCTGGATGTAGCAGCTACTATTTATGAGACCTGCAAAACCTACCTGATTCAGCAGGGTAAATTTCTTGTTTTACTATTTTGCTTTATCGCGTTCTGTATAGCCTTCTACTTCGGTTATTTACAGAGAATGCCCATTGGTTCGGTAATGTTCATTCTGATGTGGACCGTAATAGGGATTCTTGGTTCCTATATGGTGGCCTGGTATGGTATTCGCATGAATACCAAGGCTAACAGCAGGACCGCATTTGCATCTCTGGAAGGAAAACCTCTCAAGGTTTTGAACATCGGTCTTGACGCTGGAATGAGCATTGGTGTACTTCTGGTCTCGGTTGAAC
>JAAZLJ010000154.1 GCA_012799365.1 Syntrophomonadaceae bacterium
CGCTTCGGGCAACGGTCTGCTGTCGCAGACCGGCACTCGCCAAAACATCGTCGGCTTCGGCCGGCGCTCGATTCGGTTACTACACTTCCGTATAGAGTTATTTTTTGTCATCTGCCTTCATCGGCGTGTATCTGCGGTTTCAAATTACTTTTATAGCAGGAGATGGCTGCTTTTCAGCGAATATAGAGAGCTAAAGACCGGGAGGGGAGCACCATGCAGGACAATAATCTGGTTTTTGCACTTGATATAGGAACCCGTACCGTAGTTGGAGTGGTAATGGAACGGAAATCATCCGAGGTAAGGGTACGGGCTGCTCGTATTATGGAGCATGAAACTCGCGCCATGTATGATGGGCAGATCCATGATGTACAGGCGGTGGCAGCCATTATTTCTCGCATAAAGGATGAGCTGGAGGCCGAATTAGGGATACCTCTGGTTAAAGTGGCGGTAGCAGCTGCCGGCAGAGCCCTGCTAACTTCTACGGCCCGGTTGGAGAAGGAGCGTTTGGATTGGGGCGAGATCAGTCGGGAAGAAGTACACGCTTTCGAGGTGGAAGCGGTTCAACAGGCGCAGCAGGGGCTGATTGCTGCTGCCGGAGAAGAAGGAGACAGTGACAAGTATTTCTGTGTGGGCTATAGTGTGACCAACTATTACCTGGAAGGTCAGCCCATCAGCAGTCTGATTGGGCAGGTTGGTACCCAGATAACCTTGGAGGTTATTGCTACTTTCCTGCCGCGGGTAGTGGTAGATAGCTTGTTTTCGGCCCTGAGACGGGTGGGATTAGAAATTCATAGTCTGACTTTGGAGCCTATTGCCGCCATGACGGTAGCCATCCCGCCCCGCATGAGGCTGTTAAACCTGGCCCTGGTAGATATCGGGGCCGGGACATCTGACATCGCCCTGGTAAGGGAAGGCAGTATTCTGGGGTATGCTATGGTACCGATGGGTGGAGACGAAGTGACGGAGAAGATAGCTGAGCACTATCTACTCGATTTTGATACCGCAGAATCACTAAAATGTCAGCTGGCAGGGAATCAGGTAGTTGTGGTTGAGGATGTTTTGGATAACCAGCTGGAGATCCCCGTTTCCGAGGTAGAGGACAAAGTAAGGGAGACCCTGCATTATCTGGCGACTGGTATAGCGCGGGAAATATTAACGCTTAACCGGAAAGCCCCGGATGCTGTTCTCTGTGTAGGAGGAGGAAGTCTTATCTCCGGATTGCTGCCGGAATTGGCCCGGGCTCTAGAGCTTCCCATTAACCGGGTAGGTATGCGGACGCGGGAATCGGTCGTTGAAATCAAAGGCGACTTTAGTGCGCTGCAGGGTCCTCAGGGAGTTACTCCGGCGGGAATAGCTTTCAATGCCTTGCAGGGGGAACCGCTACCCTTTATTCGGGTAGTGGTTAACCAACGCGAATTTCCCCTGTGGAGTCTCAAGGAGACTACGGCAGCCACAGCGCTGCTGGCAGCGGGTATCAATATGAGCAACCTTTATGGCAAACCAGGAATGGGGTTAACTTTGGAGATCAACGGTCAGGTACAGGTGGTCAAAGGAGAGTTGGGCACCCCACCGATTATACAGTTAAATGGGGTTGACGCTTCATTGGATACTGTAGTAACCGATGGGGATGTTATTACCTTTACCCGAGGTACGGACGGGCAGAATGCCCGCTGTACGCTGCAGGATATTATCGCCGAGGTTAGTGGTGAGGTGTGGGTCAACGGGGAAAAAATAGTATTGGCTCCGCGAACCCTGGTTAATGGTCAGGAAATGGAGCTGAATACAGAGCTGCCTGATCGGGCCCGTATATACTATGAGCTGGCCCAGCGCCTGGATTACATCCTGCTTCAGGCCGGAGTAGCAGACCACCTGGTAAGGGCAAAAATCCTTAACTATCGATTAAATGATGAATCCCGGATTTTGCACTGGCATCCAGCAGAAGTACTGGTGGATGGCATAGCGGCAGGTATAGAAGAAATGGTGCCCTGGGGCAGTTCGGTGGAATATCGTATCGGGTCTCACCTGCCTCGCGTACGAGAGGTACTTCCGGTGGGGGATCTGTATCAAATGGTGCAGGTGCGGGTTAATGGTCAGGAGATAGAGATTCGCCACCGTAAAGCCTACATACGTATGAACAACCAACCTATATCGTTGGATGATTTTCTGGTTGATGGAGCTGACCTTCGGTTAGCGGAAGTAGACGAGGGGCCTATTTTGAGCGATGTCCTGGGGCATATTGAATTGAACGTATCTACTGGTGGAAAGCTGGTACTCAAAGTGGATGGCCGGGAGGCGGGCTATACGACTCCAATACGCCAGGGAAGTGAAATCGAGATCTACTGGAAATAGTGATAGGTTAGAAATAGTCAAAAGGAAGGTAACCGCAGCCTTATTTGCCAGAGGCTGTGGTTTTTTTATGCCCCAAAACCGTTTTAATTACCTCAGAGTGGGAAAGATTAGATAAGACCGAGAAAATGGGCAAAAATTGCATTAAGATAAACAGCAGTGGTCAACCAGGCCCAAATTTGTCAATTTGACTTTATGTAATCTGAACGGTACAATATAATTAAAGTCAAAGAAGGTCAGGGAGAGGGGAGGCCTATGAAAAGTCTTGCCGATAGGATAGAGGAATATCTACGGTTTTTGATTGAGAGGAGTGAGAGCAAGACTCTCCAAATGCAGAGGACGGAGCTGGCCGAGACCTTTGGTTGTGTACCATCGCAGATTACTTATGTGTTATCTACGCGGTTTACCATTGAAGAGGGTTTCGTTACGGAAAGCCGGCGCGGGGGAAAGGGATATATCAGGATACGTCAGATAGACAGCAGCCCCGGGCGTATCAGTCGGGGCTATAACCAGCGGGAAGCCCTGGCGGCAATAGAAAATTTATGGAAAGAAGGGTTTTTAGACGGGGGGGAAGTTGAACTGCTCAAATGTTTGCTGAATCGCCATGTACTGGGATTGGCCGAACATGAACGTCACCTGCTGCGAGGCAGGATGTTAAGAGCGGTATATGATTTATTGGGCGACAACAAGGGGTGATTTGTATGTACTGTGATAATTGTAAGGAACGTCCGGCTACGGTGCACATAACTCAGATTCACAATGATAAAAAGGTAGAAATGCATCTCTGTGAAGCATGTGCAGCTAAAAAAGGGACTTATGTGATGAATTGGGGCCAGGGATTAACCGAGGGGTTTACCCTGCCCAATCTGCTGAGCGGGTTTTTTGGTGGGGCCATGCCTTTAGTCAATGGCCCGGTAGACAGCCGGCCGTCCCCGGCGTCTTGTCCCGGTTGTGGTATGAGTTTCCATCAATTCACTCAGACGGGGCGTCTGGGATGTAGACAATGCTACGACAGCTATGCCAGCCAGATAGAGCCGATTCTACGGAGAATTCATGGCAATACCCAGCATTTGGGTCGGGTACCTGCTCGCAGTGGAGAGAAGGTCAGGCTGCAGAAGACCATAGATAATTTGAAGAAAAAGCTGCAGGATGCGGTAAGTCGTGAGGAGTATGAGCAGGCAGCTGAACTTCGAGATCGCATTAAAGCCCTGGAAAGAGAAAAAGAAATCGAGGAAAGGGGGTAGTGGGATTGAGTATTGCTGATGTATTTGACCGGAAAGATATTAGTTGGATGGATGGCACCGGGCCGGATTCTGACATAGTCATAAGCAGCAGGGTACGATTGGCCCGTAATTTATATAAATTCCCTTTTCCCCACCTCCTGGATGATACGACCGGGCCTCAGGTAATGCAGCTGATCAGCCAGTCAGTCAGCAAGAGTGGGGATAAAGTTATAAAGGGTTTGGAATTGGTCACTCTGGATGCTCTTTCGACGTTGGATAGGAACATCCTGATGGAGAAGCATCTTCTCAGCCCGGAACATGCTGCCAGTTCGGCACCTTATCAGGGATTAATAGTGGATAAGGACGGGTCACTGGCGATTATGATTAACGAAGAGGATCACCTGCGTATTCAGTGTTTGTTATCGGGGCTGCAGCTTAACCAGGCTTACAAATATGCTCAGACGGTTGATGATGCTTTAGAGAAGCTGCTGGATTATGCTTTCAGTGAAAAACTGGGGTATCTGACTGCCTGTCCCACCAATGTGGGGACGGGAATGAGAGCTTCGGTTATGTTACATTTACCCGCTATGGCTCTTACCAATCAGATTAGTTCGGTGGTTCAGAGCATAACCCAGGTGGGCCTGACGGTAAGGGGCATGTACGGAGAAGGAACTGAAGCTGCTGGCAATCTGTACCAATTGTCCAACCAGGTAACTCTGGGACAAACTGAAGAAGATATCATAAACAACCTGTGGGTTATAACCGTACAGCTGGCAACTCAGGAAAGAAATTTACGGGAGCGGCTGCAGAAAGAGATCAAATATCAGATAGAGGATAAGGTGATGCGCTCTTATGGGTTATTGACCAATGCGCGTCTGCTGACTTCCGCCGAGGCTCTGTCTCTGCTGTCGGATGTGCGAATGGGAATAGAAATGGGTATCCTCTCTCCAGTTAAGCGAGAGGTGCTTAACCAGCTAATTGTAGCCATCAATCCTTCCCATGTACAGAAAGCAGCCGGAAGGGAACTGGAACCCCGGGAACGGGATATAAAGCGAGCGGAAATAATCAAAGAAAAGCTGCTCGCCAGTTAGAAGGAGGGAATATAATGTTAAGAAGATTCACGCAAAGAGCACAGCGTTCAATCATAAATGCTCAGGAGGAAGCCCGCGGTATGGGTCATCCAGCCGTGGGAACTGAGCACATCTTGCTGGGGCTTATTCGAGAAGGAGAAGGTATTGGGGCCAGAGCTATGCTGGGGCTGGGAGTGGACCTGCAGCGGCTCAGAGATGAAGTCAAAAGAGTACTGGGTACCGGAATGGAAAGTGAAGGTCAAGCAGGAGACCTGCCCATTACCCCCAGGGCTAAAAGAGTGCTTAATCTGGCCTTCGATGAAGCCCGGCTGCAGGGTGTAAACTATGTGGGGACTGAACACCTGCTTCTAGCTTTGCTCCGGGAAGAACAGGGAGTTGCGGCCCAGATACTTACGGCTATGGGCGTAAGGCTGGAGGATGTTCGCGAACAGGTCATGCTGCTGTTGGGAGCCGAGGGACCTGTGAGCGGGTTAGGTGAAGGCCCTATGGGATCAGGGAAAAATCAGGTTCATGCAGCTCCCCCTAACTCTCGTCGCGGTCGTGGTCGGAGCAAGACTCCGATATTGGATAATTTCAGTCGTGATCTGACTCAAATGGCGCGAGAACACAAACTGGATCCGGTAATCGGTCGAGACAAAGAAATTGAGCGGGTGATTCAGGTACTATCCCGGCGTACCAAAAACAATCCGGTGCTGATTGGGGATCCGGGAGTGGGTAAGACCGCAATTATTGAAGGTCTGGCAGCTCGTGTGGTTGATAATACCGTGCCCGAGATACTGGCGGATAAAAGAGTAGTGGTATTGGATCTTTCGGGTATGGTGGCCGGGACCAAATACCGGGGTGAATTTGAGGACCGGTTGACCAAAGTGATAAATGAGATCCGGGGAGCTTCTGACATTATCGTTTTCATTGATGAACTGCATACCATTGTGGGTGCAGGAGCAGCGGAGGGAGCCATAGATGCAGCCAATATTCTAAAACCGGCTCTGGCCCGGGGCGAGCTGCAATGTGTGGGTGCCACCACTATTGACGAGTATCGCAAGCATATAGAAAAGGATGCGGCTCTGGAAAGGCGCTTCCAACCTATCATGGTTGAGGAGCCTACCCTGGAAGAGACTATCGAGATTTTGAAAGGTTTGCGTGATCGGTATGAGGCCCATCACGGGGTCAAGATAACCGATGAAGCTATCGAGGCGGCTGCCAAGCTGTCTTCGCGGTATATCACGGATCGATTTCTTCCGGATAAGGCCATTGATCTCATCGATGAAGCTTCTTCGCGGGTGAGGTTGAAGAATTATGTTTTGCCTGATGAACTCAAGGAAGTTGAAACCAGGCTGGAAGAGATTGAAAAGGAAAAAGAAGAGGCCATTATCGGGCAGGAATACGAAAAAGCCGCTGCTCTGAGAGATGAGGAACAGCAACTGAAGGGTGATTTTGAGCAGCGGCGCCAGGAATGGGTTAACCGTCGTAATTTGGAAAGCGGAATGGTTACACCGGAAGAAATTGCCTGGGTAGTGTCCAGTTGGACCGGGGTTCCCCTGGCTCAGGTGGCGGAGGAAGAAAGCGAAAGGCTGGTTAATCTGGAGGAAGTACTGCACCGTCGGGTTATCGGGCAGGATGAAGCGGTGACCACGGTAGCTCAAGCAGTGAGAAGGGCACGGGCGGGTCTCAAGGACCCCCGGCGTCCGGTAGGCTCCTTTATTTTCCTGGGGCCGACCGGGGTAGGTAAGACGGAAGTAGCCCGGGCGCTGGCCCAGGCCTTATTCGGCAGTGAAGAGGCTCTTATCCGCCTGGATATGTCTGAATATATGGAAAAGCATGCGGTGGCCAGGATTATTGGTTCACCTCCAGGTTATGTAGGTTATGATGAAGGTGGACAACTTACGGAAGAAGTAAGGAGGAAGCCCTACTCGGTTATCCTGTTGGATGAAATTGAGAAGGCCCACCCCGATGTATTTAATATACTGCTGCAAATGCTGGATGATGGCCGGCTTACGGACGGCAAGGGTAGAACGGTGGACTTTCGTAACACGGTTATTATCATGACTTCCAACCTGGGAGCGGAAAGCATAGGTAGAGATCGCAGCATGGGCTTTGGCAGGCAGGAGGAAGAGGTACAAAATTATGAAAAGATGAAAGAACGAGTAATGGACCAGATTAAGACCGCTTTTCGGCCCGAGTTCCTAAATCGTCTGGATGATGTTATCGTTTTTCATCACCTGACCAAAGCAGAACTGAAGCAAATATTCGAACTGCTTATTAAAGACCTGCGTAAACGGATTGAAGATCAGGGATTCCAACTGGAGGTAAGTGATGAAGCCAGAGAAATGATTATTCAACAGGGGTATAACCCGGATTTCGGAGCCAGACCGTTAAAACGGGCCATTCAGCGTAATATCGAGAATGTAGCGTCAGAGGAGATATTAAAGAAAACTGTTGTACCGGGTGATACCTTGAAGATTGTAGTCGATGGTGACAAGATTCAGGCCCAGAAAGGTTAAAACCTATGGCAGGCCATATACCAGCGTAAGCCGGGCCCACTTATGGACCCGGCTTCTGGTTTTTGGTCGAAAAAGTGGAAATTCTGAGGAAGAAGTTGGATTTATGACGTTGGTCGTAATATAATTTTAATTAGGTGAGGAAATGGGTAAAGATAAAGTAAAGTATGTTTGTACGGAATGTGGGTACGAGGCGGCCAGGTGGCTGGGAAAATGTCCTGGCTGTGAGAGCTGGAATTCTATGGAGGAAGAAATAGTCCCCGGCGGCCGAAATAAAGTGAAAGAACCCACGGGAAATTTAAGGGCTCTTCCTTTATCGGCGATAACTAATGAAGAAGCAGTTCGTTTTAGCAGTGGACTGGGCGAACTGGATCGGGTATTGGGAGGGGGAATCGTTCCGGGTTCTCTGATTCTTTTGGGTGGAGATCCGGGTATAGGTAAATCGACGCTACTGCTGCAGACAGCGGGTAATTTAGCCCGACGGGGAGAACGGGTGATATATCTTTCGGGCGAGGAGTCACTCCATCAGATCAAGATGCGCTCATCTCGTCTGGGGATCAACAGCAATCGGATTTTCCTGGTAAATGAACAAAATCTCGATTATCTGTCTAAATTGGTCGAGGAACTGGAGCCCCGGGTTATAATTGTCGACTCAATTCAGACCGTATATACTGGACAGGTATCTTCGATTCCCGGCACTGTTACTCAGCTCAGGGAATGTACCGCCCGGCTGATGGAATTGGCCAAAAAGGACGAGAGGACAGTTTTCCTGGCGGGCCATGTTACTAAAGAAGGTGCTATAGCAGGTCCCAGGGTGCTGGAGCATATGGTGGATACGGTTATTTATTTTGAAGGTGACCAGGAACATACCTACCGAATCCTACGATCGATTAAGAACCGCTTCGGTTCTACCAATGAGATAGGGCTGTTAGAGATGTCGGGTCAGGGCTTGAGAGAGGTGGGTAATCCTTCGCTGGTATTTCTGGCGGGGCGCAACCAGAAGAACAGCGGCTCAGCCGTAGTAGCCAGCTTTGAGGGTAGCAGGCCTCTCCTGGTAGAGGTGCAGGCATTAGTGGCCCCCTCGGGCTACAGTTATCCTCGCCGTATGGTATCCGGGTTGGATCAGAACCGTTTGGCCCTGATTGTGGCAGTTCTGGAAAAACGATGCGGGGTAGGTCTGTCTAACTGTGATGTTTATATAAAAATAGCCGGAGGTGTTTTTGTTCGGGATCCGTCAGCCGATCTGGGAATTGCCACTGCTATTATATCCAGTTTTCGGGATACGCCCGTACAGCCTGATACGATTTTTGTAGGGGAAGTGGGCTTGTCGGGAGAAATCCGCGCAACCACCGTTATGGAGGCGCGACTGCGGGAAGCAGTGAACCTGGGTTTTTCCCGTGCGGTGATCCCGGCTAACTCTACCAGGAAAGGTTTAACTGGGATTGATTTGGTGGAAGTACATACGATAGATGAGGTGCTGGAGTTTATTCAATAACCGGGGGGAATGTAGAGTGAAGGCAGATGAGATTTACGGGGCCGGTTTCCAGAAAGCATTGCATATGACTGCTCCAGGTACCATGCTGCGGTTAGGGCTGGAGAACATAGTAAAGGCCAAGACCGGAGCCATGATCGTGGTGGGAGACAGCCCCGAGGTTATCAGCCTCGTAAACGGCGGCTTTCGGTTGGACTGTGAGTATACGCCGGCCAACCTGTACGAGTTAGCCAAAATGGACGGCGCTATTATCATGAACGCGGATGCCAGCCGTATTTTAATAGCGAATGCTCAGCTGGTTCCAGATGTCAATCTGATTTCAGTGGAGACCGGAATCCGTCATCGAACTGCGGAAAGGGTAGCCAAACAGACCGGAGAACTGGTCATCGCCATATCTCAACGACGGGGTCTGATTACTCTTTATCAGGGGTATATCAGCTATGTGCTCAGGGATATAAGCAGCATTCTGGCCAAAGCCAACCAGGCCTTACAGACTTTAGAAAAATACCGCAGCGTCCTGGAAAGGGAGCTGGCTCGCCTGGGTGCGACCGAATTTGAGGATATGGTTACAGTCAGTGATATATGCCAGGCCCTACGCCGATGTGCTATGGTTTTGAAGGTGGGGCAGGAAATAGAGAATTACATAATCGAACTGGGAACCGAGGGCCGTCTGGTTAAGATGCAGCTCGATGAATTGCTGGCCAGCGTAGAGGAAGAGTCACATCTGATAATCAAAGATTATTCGAGAGTAGGGGAGCGCACGGCGCAGGAGATGCTGTCTGTCATACTACGTTCTTTTGAGGAGGATATCTCAGATGCTCTTAATATTGCCAGGACCCTGGGGTTTGGTGGTTCAAGCAGTACCCTGGAGCAGCATGTATCCCCCCGTGGTTATCGAATTCTGCAAAAATTGCCCCGTATACCCGGACAGGTGATTGACAACCTGGTGGATAATTTTGGCAACCTGCCCATCATAATTCACGCATCTATTGAGGAGTTGGACGAGGTAGAGGGTATTGGAGAAGTGAGGGCCCGCTCCATCAAACATGGACTCAAGCGGATGCAGGAACAGCTTATACTGGAATTTATGGTTTAAGGCGATGAAATGGAGCGAGTGTAAATCTTAATAGGGTCATATAAATAACGGAGTCCGAACCGTCAGGTTCGGACTCCGTCTTTCCTTCTCATCAGCCCCTAGGTCAAGTTAAATATCCCCAGCGCGCTGGC
>JAAZLJ010000155.1 GCA_012799365.1 Syntrophomonadaceae bacterium
CTCAATATATTGAGTGCACCGCTCAATATAACTCGTTCCTCTTCTGATTTGCGTAATAATTCGTTAAGCGAATCCAGGACAACCTCCACCAGCTGGCGCTGCTCCCACAGCTCATCGCGCAAAGAAGCCAGAAAAGTTCTGGTCAGATAATCCGGCCTGGTCTCTTGAAAAGTCTCGGTAAATAGTGTTGATATGTTATCCAGATCTATTCCGGTGATACTACCCGGTATGTCAATCCACTGGTGGAGAATTATACCTGAAGCCGTAACCGCGATCAGCAGGGCTTTCCCCGGCTCTATTTCCATCAACTGCACCGACTTAATTTCATCCAGAGTGATCGGAGCAGCCACGATAAAAGATGCATAACGAGTAAACCGAGACAGAGTTGAACTAACTCGCTGAATAACTTCATTAACATCGCTTATCTTGTCTGCGATCATCCGGTACAGTAACTCTTTTTCTAGCTGGTTCAGCTCCTCTTTAACCATCAGGCAGTCAACATAATAGCGAAATCCCCGCTCAGATGGTATTCTACCCGCTGAGGTGTGCGGCTGCTCAAGCAAACCCATCTCCTCCAGGTCAGACATCTCATTCCTGACCGTAGCCGGACTAACTTTCAGCCGATGTTTACGGACAATGCTTCGAGAGCCAACCGGTTCAGCGGTTTCCACATAGTCCCTTATTATGGCTTCCAAAATCAGCTCTTTACGTTTGTCAATGTCCATTGCCCACCACCCCTGTTAGCACTCCTATTGATTGAGTGCTAATATGAAAATAACACCACTCATTATCCTTGTCAAGATGAAGGATCAAGCCAGAAATCGGCAAAAAACCTCATTTGACAGGAAAAATCCTCTCCTGGTCAGCCGCATCTGTTCCCCTGATATTTCCATCAGTCCAGTATCTGTACACACCTTCAGCACATCAGCAAATTCGCTCAGAATATCGATCCCGTACTGTTCCTGAAAACGGGAAAAATTAATACCCCTCGTCAGTCTCAGTCCCATAATAATCCGCTCCTGCCACAAGTCCTGACCGGTTACCAGCTCCAATTCTTCTCGCAGCGGCAGCTGCCCCGCTTCCAATGCCGTCATATAAGCTGTGACATCACCGTAGTTCTTGATTCTGCTGCCATTCAGGTACCCAACCGCTCCTGCTCCCAGCCCCAGATATTCACCACCCTGCCAGTAAAGGAGATTATGCCGACATTCCTTCCCCATCCGGGCAAAATTGGAGATCTCGTACTGATGGTACCCGGCCCGGGTCAGGCGATTAATAATCCTGGTATACTGGTCCAGTTCCATGTCTTCCGGCAGCATCTCCACCTGCCGACAGCTTACCTGCCGCCCCATAGGTGTCTCCGGTGCCAGCTGCAGAAGATAAGCCGAGATATGGTCCACCTCCAGCTGCACGGCCTGGCACAGGGTATCCTCCAGCGCCTGTTCATCCTGCCCTGGAATCCCGTAGATGAGATCCAGGTTCAGGTTGTCAAAGCCGGCTCGACGGCAGTATTCTACAGCTTGAAAAATGTGCTGCACCGTATGACTGCGTCCCAGGATCTGCAAGAGGTCCGGAGCAAAACTCTGAGCACCAATGGATATACGATTTACTCCCGCTTCCCGATAGCCTTGTACCTTTTGATAATCGAAAGTCCCGGGATTGGCCTCCAGGGTGATCTCTACATTTTGATTAATTTTAAAACAGGTGCCGGCCACCTGCAGTATCTCCGCTACCTGTTCCGGTGCCAACAAACTGGGCGTACCGCCGCCAAAATAGATGGTTTCCAGCGAACCGGGTTGTAATTCTGCTGCCAGACTGAGCTCGGTTAACAGGGCCCGGATGTAACGGGAAATCATTCCCGGTTCAGGTAGAACCGAATAGAAGTCACAGTAACCGCATTTACGCAGGCAAAATGGAATATGGATGTAAAGACCGGTTGCCACGGAGCCACCTCCTGGAGAGTTCCCGCTCACTTTTAATCCTGTTCCACATTGAGAACGGTGATAAAGGCTTCTTTCGGCACTTCGACCGTGCCGATCTGTTTCATCTTCTTTTTGCCCTCTTTTTGTTTCTCTAAAAGTTTCTTCTTACGGGTTATGTCGCCCCCATAACACTTGGCCAGTACATCCTTACGTTTAGCCTTAACCGATTCCCGGGCTATTACCCGACTGCCAATAGCTGCTTGAATCGCTACCTCATATAACTGCCGGGGAATAATACGGCGTAATTTCTCCACCAACAGCCGCCCCCGGTGATAAGCTCGATCCCGATGGACAATGCTGGAAAGCGCATCTACCGGATTTCCGTTTAATAGTATCTCCATTTTAACCAGGTCAGAATCCTGATTACCCACAACCTCATAGTCAAAAGAGGCATAACCCCGGGTTCGGCTCTTCAAGGTATCAAAAAAATCAAAAACTATCTCAGCCAGGGGCAGTTCATAAGTGAGCATAACCCTTTGGGGCGTAAGATACTCCATATTCCCGAAAGTCCCCCGTCTTTCCTGGCACAGTTCCATTACCGGGCCCACGAACTCGTCCGGCACCATTATGACCACCTTCACGAAAGGTTCCTGAACCTTTTCAATCAGCTGGGTTTCCGGCCACCAGGCCGGGTTTTCTACTTCCTTTACTTCCCCGCTGGTAAGGTACACCTGATAATTAACCGTGGGAGCTGTAGCAATAAGATCCAGGTCATATTCTCTCTCCAGACGTTCACGTACGATTTCCATATGCAGAAGACCCAGAAAACCGCAGC
>JAAZLJ010000156.1 GCA_012799365.1 Syntrophomonadaceae bacterium
ACTGCAACACATCGGCTTGCCTCGGTGTGAAGCGGACCCCTCAGGATTCGGCGTCCATGCACTCAGCCTTCGGTGCTCGAAACGTCCTGTTTCTCGCTCCGCTTCACAGCCCTCGGCTTCGCCGTGTGTAGCTACGTCTCATCGTAAGTCGCTCGACTCGGTTAATACTCTCCTAAGTAGAATTGCCGCATCTTCGGTGTATATTTTTAGTATTATCTGCGCCCATCAGCGTATATCTGCGGTCTCAATTTTCACGAGAAAGGGTGGTGCAGGCGGTGGACAGCATCATACTAAAGGGACTGGAATTCATGGCCTGCCATGGGGTTTTACCGCAAGAAAAAAGCGAACCCCAGCCTTTCATAGTCGATGCCCATCTTTATCTGGACTTACGAGCAGCGGCTGTCAGCGACGATCTGGCCCGGGGGGTCGATTACAGTCAGGTTTATCAGTCTATCGAAGCAGTGGTACAGGGCAGCACCTTTAACCTGATCGAAACCCTGGCCGAGAACATCGCCAGGCGTATCCTGGAAGAATATCCGGTGGAAGCGGCAGCTATCACGGTGAAAAAACCGCAGGCTCCTATGCCCGGCCCATTTCAATACGCCGGGGTGCACATATTCCGAGAGCGCTCATAAGACGTCCGTGATACCGATGGTATCGCCAGCAAAGTTAGGAAAACCGCATGTTTGGAGTTTGGTTAATCCGTTTGCTCCCCGACTTGTCGACTACAGCAAAATCGGTTTGCCGTGTCACCAGGTACCATGATTCTTTCAAAGTTATTTTATATTTTTCTGCGTTAATCTGTGTTCTCTGCGTCTAATTTCTAACCACGTGTTCATAGGCTTTCAGTGTATTCTGCGTCTGATTTATTGGAGGACTGGAAGGCATGAAAACCACCGCCTATCTATCCCTGGGGTCCAACCTGGGAAATAAACAACTAAACCTGGAGACCGCCTGCCGGAGGCTGGAAGCCGAAGATATCAGGATTACTGCTGCCTCCTCTGTTTACATAACTGAACCCTGGGGCAACACCCCCCAGGATGACTTTCTCAATCAGGTGTTAGAAGTAGAGACTACACTGCAGGCAGAACAACTACTGACCGTGATTCAGAACATTGAAAAGCGGATGGGCAGGGTACGCAGTGAGCACTGGGGCCCCCGTCTGATAGACATAGATATCATACTGTTTGGGGAGCAGGTTATCTCCAGCCGCAACCTGACTGTTCCTCATCCCTACCTGGAGCAGCGTGCATTTGTACTCATACCCCTGTTGGAAATCGCACCCGAAATCCACCTGCCCGGGGCAGGAAATTTACAGGAAACGCTGGATAATCTGGCCAAAAATGCGAAAATCGGTTGTATTAAAAAAGTTACCTATGATAAAATGAATCAACGTTAAAAAAGAAGAACGATATGATAAAGGGTTTTTATAGAGTTTCTCCCGCTGAGAAGTAAAGTGGACTGCTTGTATCCTTGACATATATTGCTGTAGGAACAAGACAGGAAAACACCGGGACGATGAGCTGTTGAGCCGAGGCTGATGTCCTGGGAACCAAGGAGGTTCATAATTATGAACAAAAAAGTCGGCATCGTAGGAGCGGGAGTGGTTGGGACGGCCGTAGCTGTTATCCTTTTTCAAAAAGGTTGGGAGATTACAGGCGTATATGATATCCGCCCTGAATCTACCATTAACCTGGCAGAAAAGGTAAGTGCCAGACCACAGATCACGCCACAAGACGCAGCAAAAGCAGCGGATATCTTATTTATCACTACCTCTGACTCAGCTATTGAAGAAGTAGCCGGGCAAATTGCCTGGGAAGGAGGAATTCAACCGGGACAGGTAGTTGTACACATGAGCGGTGCTCTTAGCTCGGACGTTTTGAGCCGGGATCGTGCTTGTGGAGCTGTAGTACTATCGGTTCATCCCCTGCAGTCATTTGCTAATGAGGAAAGGGCAGTGCAGAATCTTCCCGGCTCTGTATTCAGCATCGAGGGTGATGAGGAAGGGTATCCGGTAGCACAAGCGATTGTAGAAGCACTGGGGGGTGAATACTTCTTTATTGACCAGAAAGCCAAGCCTCTTTATCACGCGAGTGCCTGTGTGGTTTCGAACTACCTGGTTACCGTGATTGGTTTTGGGGCCAAACTGATGGAGAGCGTAGGTATTCCCCGACAGTCAGCCATCAAGGCATTACTGCCGCTTATTGAGGGTACAGTTAGCAACATAGCTGCCATAGGAGTACCGTCTGCACTCACCGGGCCCATCGCCCGGGGCGACCAGTCTACAGTAGAGAAACACCTGGAAGTCATGCATGAGATGACTCCCCATATGGTAGAACTGTATGCAATGCTGGGGCTGCATACGGTAGAAGTGGCAGAAGCCAAAGGCACCATCGACGATCAGACCGGTCAGGTTCTGGTTGAACTATTCCGAAAGGAGTTGGGGCATCAAGCAGTTGCTATACCCTATACGGGATAATTTAAAGCATAATCAGCTTAATATAGACTAAAAAAGGAACCCTTTACCCGGACTAACTCGATAGCAGCAGTAAAGTGCCGGGAAGGGAGTTTGCAAGCATCAACTTTTATAATAATAAGGAGTGGATAATCATGTCGCGTATTACTACTACCTTGTTGCAAGATAAAAAAGCCAAAAAAGAAAAAATTACCATGTTGACCTCATATGATTACTCGACAGCAGTTATGGTAGACCAGGCTGGCATCGACTGTATCCTGGTAGGGGACTCTTTAGGTAATGTGATACTGGGTTATGACAGTACTCTGCCGGTTACCATGGACGATATGATCCACCATACCCGGGCCGTGAGCCGGGGTGCAAAGAATAGTTTAGTGGTCGGGGACATGCCTTTTCTTTCATACCACGTATCCATCCCTGAAGCCATTCGCAACGCGGGGCGTTTCATCCAGGAAGGTGGAGCCCAGGCGGTGAAGCTGGAAGGCGGGGAAGAAAGGGTCGACACCATCAAAGCTATTCTGGATGCCCAGATCCCGGTCATGGGGCATATAGGACTGACTCCACAGTCTGTGCACCAGTTCGGGGGTTTTAAGGTTCAGGGGAAAGACCTGGAAACTGCTGAACAGCTGCTGCGAGATGCTCGGGCTCTGGACGAAGCAGGG
Organism: Syntrophomonadaceae bacterium; assembly: GCA_012799365.1. Taxonomy (GTDB): domain Bacteria; phylum Bacillota; class Syntrophomonadia; order Syntrophomonadales; family Syntrophothermaceae; genus JAAZLJ01. Next base: position 3,139 of record JAAZLJ010000156.1, read on the forward strand.
GTCTTTTCCATAGTTCTGGAGTGTGTCCCGGCTGCCCTGGCTCGGCGTGTAACTGCCGAGGTATCCGTTCCTACTATTGGTATTGGAGCGGGACCTGACTGTGATGGACAGGTGCTGGTCATCAATGACATGCTGGGTATGTACCAGGGATTCGTTCCGAAATTCGTCAAGAAATTTGCTAATTTACAGCCTGTAATTGCCGAAGCGCTGCAGAGTTACAAAGAAGAGGTCGAAAAGGGCACCTTTCCTGCGGATGAACACTGCTTTGCCATAAAAGAAGAAGTGCTGGAAAAGTTATACTAAAGCGGAGGAAACAGAACCATGAAGATATTTAGTAAAAGTCATGAAATGCAGGAGTGGAGTATCCAGCAGAAAAGAGCCGGAAAAACTATTGGTCTGGTCCCCACCATGGGATTTTTACATGAAGGCCATCTTTCCCTGGTAAAACGCGCCAGAACCGATTGTCAAATCGTGGCTGTGAGTATATTTGTGAACCCGCTTCAGTTTGGAGTGGGCGAAGATTTCGATGAGTACCCGCGGGACATCACCCGCGACTGTGAATTGTTGGAAAAGGAAGGGGTAGACGCTGTGTTTTCCCCTTCAATTTCTGACATGTATAATCCCGGATTCAGCACCACGGTAGAGGTAACCGGTCCGGTGACCGAGCGTTTATGTGGTGCTTCCCGTCCCGGTCACTTCAAGGGAGTATGTACGGTAGTCAGCAAGCTCTTTCACATTTGTCTGCCTGATAGAGCCTATTTTGGGCAGAAAGATGCCCAGCAGGCCGTGGTCATTGAGAAAATGGTGAGAGAGCTGAACTTTCCGCTGAAGATAGTACGTGGTCCCACTGTAAGGGAAGCTGACGGGTTGGCTTTGAGTTCGCGTAACTCTTATCTGAAGCCAGAGGAGCGCGAGTCGGGTCTGGTACTTTCCCAGGCTCTGGGTCTGGCCCGGGAGATGATTGACCAGGGTGAAAACAGGCCCGAAATAGTCAGGGACGCGATGGTAGAGCTTATCGAGTCCAGACCCCATACCAAGATCGATTATGTAGAGATCTGCAGTGGTGAAGATCTATCTCCTTTGACTGCTATTGAGGGCGAGGTACT
>JAAZLJ010000235.1 GCA_012799365.1 Syntrophomonadaceae bacterium
ACAGGATAATTCTATTGATGTTAGCTGGTATCAATTAAATTTAATAAAAGATGATAATTGGAAAGTCGTTTCAATCAAACCAATAGATTGCCCTTTAACGGGGGTAAATTGGCATATAAACAAAGGCGATGTTCAAGAGGCCCAGAATGTTCTTGACCAGTACATAGTTTCGGTATCAGACAATCGTTACGGTGATGCAGCTAGGTATTTAGCTGGTCCTGCCAGGGTAGTCCATGAAAAACAGAAACACCTATTCAAAGATTCCAGTGTCTTGGGTTTACAGAAAGAGAAGATAATACCTGTCTGGCAGAATGGCAAAAAGCTGGTGGCTAGAATAGAGCCCAAGGGTACGCCAACATTACTTGTCTTTTACAAAACCAGCGATGGCTGGAAAATAATTAATGCTTAGACGGGAAATCCCGTCTTTTAATTTTGCAGGGAAGGTGGTGTTAAAACATGCGCCTAGCATCGCATAGGAGGCGGCTTAAGCTACCACATGATGGATTAGGCGTCTATGGCATAATCTTTAGGTCTATGGCCCTGCTAATAGCTTTTTTGGCGTTTGTGCCTTTAGCCAAGGCCGAATTACCGGAACCGGTAGGCTATACGTGGGAATATGGTATCACAGATACAGATTTGGTTGATATATCCAACACTACAGCCAAGATAGACACTGACAAAAAAGAAATACGGCTTTTGGATTATGCACCTAAAGTTGCAGCCATGTGGGGGGAGGAATTAGACTATATTGTACTTGCTCCAGATGGGTTAATTCACTATTCTTTCGATGGCTCTGAAATGGTTGAAAATGAAATTGTAAGCGTACAGGGTCTGTCCAATCCATTGGCTGCTTTTGTAAGTAGTCCTTATCCTGACGTTGTAGTAGCAAATGAATCCGAAATAACGCACTATTCATTTACAGGTGCAGAAATGGAAAGCAACCCCATATTATCTGTATCAGGTATGACTGATATTATCAGTGTTGGGACTCGTGATATAGACATTGCATTTTTGGATAAAAACGAACTAAAGTATTATGCCTTTGATGGTTCTGAAATCACATTTGTGCCCACCTTATCAATTGAATCAAATCTTGCAAATCCCATGGACTTTGCATTGTTTCAGGACAGTTATGATGCAGTTATATTAGATGAAAAAGAAGTTAAATACTTTAAGGCGGGGGAGTCGCCCGTAACTGTTCTGTCGGGCCTTTTAGGACCCAAGGCTATAGCAGCTACCAGCAGCGATAACATGGCAATAATTGATGATAATAAAGTCAAGCATTATGTATTAGAAGAAGGTGAGCTTAAATATAGTAGCACCCTGTCTGTTGTGGATGGGCTGACATCTCCTACTTGTGTAGCTTTGCGGCCGGGCACATATGATAAATTAATAGTCGATGGCAATGAAGTAAAGTACTATATGTGGGATGGAAACAAACTTATATATAATGGAATGCTGTCAACCAGAGTAGAAGGCTTGCAGGATATTAAAGGATATGTATGGTCCGGGGTGGCTCAAAGCAAGCTGCAGGAAATAGGGCGATCAGTAGAATGGGTTAGAGTTTTAGCCAAATGTGAAACTCCCCCAAAAACTTCTGTTACTTGGTTTGTAACAGCTGACGGGATAAACTGGACTGCATCTGGGCGGGTAATAAACAATACAGGCGAGAGTAGACTGGAGGTTACCAATGATAACGGTCTTACTTGGAAGTATGTCGGGGATGGCTCAAATACTTTAAATGCGGTAGAGGTATGGACTAAAACAAACTCTGGTAAAAATATAGGATGGCGAGCAGTATTAGAGACAGACGATAGAAAAGAGACGCCAGTAATAAGTGCTCCCATAGTATGGCAGGCAGGTAATTGTCCTGAAAAGCCAATCATTGAAGAAATAACATCTTGCTATGTTACCAGTACCCCTGAATTTACATGGACTTTTGATGGAGATGGGCTCAAGGATTGGCAATTAGGTTATGAAACAATCATAGTAAAACATGGAGACGACCCAGAAGTTTTAGAAAACATCATTTTATCTACAAGTTACTCGATAGAACCAGACGAAGATATTATAGGGACAGGAGGAAAGGGAAGTTTTCGTGTTCCAACCAGTACTGAACCAGATACAGCAGGACCTCTTTGGGGTTCAGATGAATTTGAGTTTGATATATATATAAGAGTATTTAATAGTATGGGTATTCCTTCTGAGTGGAGCAGCCCAACACCTTTTTGTGTCATTGCATTTGAGAGACCGCGAATACAGAAGCTAGTTTTGCCTGGTAAAGATTGGGCAAAGCAAATGAAAGAACAAGCAGGAGAAAAAGGTTGGGAACCACCTGGTCCTGATGAGCCACAGACTCACTGGCTCATAAAAGAAGGCACAACAAAGGATGACCTGCCTAGAACAGCCGCAGGCGGCAAGGTGAGTGTGTTAGTAGATAGTATTGGGCCAATAGAAAAACTGGTTCCTAATCTCAAATTGGCACATCTTGATTCTCAGGAGACCGGCGTTCATTTAGGAGAAGAAATGCTTATAAAAGAAACCAATAATAAGCGATGGCTGTTCGAGTTTTGGACAGAAGCCAATTCAAAAAAGTGTCCTTCGGGTACATTGGTTGAGGCGGTTTTGCAAGGAGAAATAAATAAAAATACACAAGTGAATTTGTCAGATAAGTTAAGTAAAACAACGAATACTAAACTGGAAATGCAACTACCTACCGAAAACAACAAGCCCTACGCAGACGGCATAGTGGTTACTGAAGGCAGTGCATACGAATACTGGTTTGTAGTTTTGGAAGGAAGGAAAACCCAGTAGCAGTCAGTGTTCTTAGCCCGGCAAAAGCCGGGCTTTTTTGTTTTGTAGAAGGGCTTTTGAAAGGAGAAAGGAGGTGGTCTTGCCATTCGCAAAAAGACCGGAATAAAAACATGCGTAAGCATACTTCTACTACTATTTTTGCTGGTTTCACCTGTATCAGCCAAAGAAGTTTTTCTTGCACAAACCTCTTTTTCTTTTCCCTATGACGCCAGCATGGCAAATACAATGGCAGCTTCAAGATATGTAAACAATACAGTTCTTGCGCCAGGCGAGGTCTTTTCATTCAACCAAACTGTAGGCGAACGAACAATATCGCGAGGCTTTGTACGGGGAGGTATTGTTAGCAGGGCTGGTGGTAAACCTGTGTTTACCACGGGGATGGGTGGCGGTATATGCAGATTGTCTACGGCGTTATACCAAACAGCCAAGAAAGCGAATATGCAGATACTAGAAAGGCATTCTCATTCGCTTGAAGTGCCTTATGCCAAGCAGGGTAATGATGCAGCCGTGTCCTGGGGTGTGTGGGATATGAGATTCAAGAACACGAGTAAATATCCTATAAAAATCAACGCCAACTGTACCCGAACTCGACTAACAACATCCATATATGAAATCCGGCCCGACAAAGTAGCTACGAAAGTTTATTTTGATGATCAGCAATTTGATGGAATGAAAGACGAGGAATCTGGCATTACTTACATTCCAATCGCCGATATTGCAAAATCGAAAGGGATGCAGGTTGATTGGGACGGCGCAAAAAAGCAAGTAAGGATTATGAATGGAACCAAAGAGGTTTTTTATTATGTGCTTGGACAAGACTCTATGATCATTAATGGAGTCAAATATCCTAGCAAAACAATTGTTTGGCAGGGGAGGACCATAGTTCCTTTGGAAACAGCAGATATTATTTTTGCCCGGTAGAAAAAGGAGTAAGGTATGGCAAAGAAAACAAAAAAGCGATCTCGCAAAAAGAAGGCTACAGCAATGGAAAGCATATGCTGGTATTGCAGTCTAGCTCGGGGCGACAAATGCTTTTCTGTCCCTCGGGAAAAAAGATGGTGGGTTAAGAAACGCAGAATAAGAGGAACTGCATCAAAATATGGTATGGTCACAGAATGTGTAAAATTCACAAGTTAACAAGCACGGCAATAAGCTTAATAAGAGTATGTTGCAACAAAATAATGTGGCGAGAATTTTCTCGTTCATGAACTGTCATTCAAAAAAGTCTGAAAGAGGTGTTCTCATAAATGCAAATGGGAATAGATGTGGGCTATGGTCAGGTCAAAGGGGTATCAGAGAAAGGTAAAAAGGTTATATTCCCCTCTTTGGTAGCACCACTAACGAAAGGCCCGCTAGAAAATGACATGAAGCACAAAGTGTTTATTCAATGTTCATCGGTCTCCATGAGGGAGTCGGCTGTAGGTGATGGCGCCAGGTATTCCAAACTGATTCAACAATTATCAGGACAAGAGAAGCCTACCGAAGCTCATGACATACTGTTACTGACCGCAATAGCCTTGCTTGCGGAAGATACTAAAGAACCAATCAGCCTGGGAGTAGGACTACCCCTGGCATACTATGCTGCCCAAAAAGACCAGTTAAAGCAGAGACTATCGTGTATGGCAGGGAAAGTATCCGTAGATGGTAGCCTTCAGCACCAAGTATCGTTTTCAAGGGTTGAGGTTTTCCCCCAGGGTACAGGGGCTATTGCAGCATCAGGGATCGATTATTCAAGTTCTGGAAGAATAGGGCTAATAGATATAGGAACTTATACTACAGATTTTGTGTTGCTGGAGATAGAAAATGGTAGAAAATCCTTTATTCCTGATGGATGTGGAAGCAGGGAGATTGGAGCATACCAGTTATTTGAATCGTTGGATAAAGCCTTCCAGGCAAAGGCCGGAATGCCTTTGCCCATTAGAGAATATTCTCGGACACTTGATAATGCTTTACAGCAAAAACCACTTTGTTTTGACGGAAAGGAAATTCATCTGCACAAGACCCTTGAGTATGCAATGGAGGAATTAACAGACTCAGTAATGTCTCAGGTGCGGGCAGTCTGGGGTGATTGGGCCAGGTTCCTCGACTACACTATTCTGGCAGGTGGGGGCAGCGTTGTTTTGCATGATAGGCTAAAGAACAAGCTAAGTAACCCGGTTATGGCAAAAGACCCTGTGTTTGCAAACGCTTGGGGTTACCTAGAATATGTAAAGGCAAGTTAACCGGATGCTGTCAACGCCGAAAAGTTGGCGTTTAAGGCGCTTTTTTAGTGCTGGTATCCGGGTAAATAGTAAGACAAGCTGTTAACCGCAACCAATAAACACATATTTTAGGAGAAAAGCAGGCAAAAGCCTGTTGGCCATCCGGGTGGTTCAAACCTGCATAATACCGGGTTTAGGGAGAGATTTTTGATCCCATGACCCGGATGGTAAAGGACAAAAAGTATTTTAAGGTTGACCGATCCGGAAAGGAGGGGCAAAAAACATGGGAAAAGGCCGAAGGAGACTGGAGTTAACGCTTCCGGGTGACCATGTTATATTTCAGGCCCCCAAAGGAACTTGGAGTCAAACAGCGATTCATTTGATTGATACTGGCTCAAAGTTTGAAATAATCCTGAATGAGTTAGCTTTAATTAATGCTCGGTTGGATAAAATTGAAGGGCGATTAGACGGAGTTGAACCGCAAATCAATATGGACGCAAAAGAGCTAAAAGACTCTTTAAGCGTATTTGGTTAGGGAGGTGTTTTGATGGAGGTGTTGCTAGATGCGTACAGGCTAGTAGAAGAGGCTCGTATAGACCTATGGAACAAGATGTATCGTACTCGATATGGAATAGATACAGGGGAAATTACGGGTGATCCCGGACTAATCAAGACCGAAGTGGTTAATGGCATAATTCATATAACAATACAAGATATTCCTCCTCGTGCAAAGGGTATTGACAAAGCTAAGCTCCAATTCCATTGGCTAGGGATAATGCAGGCAGCACTACAAGATGTAGACCTAAAGTTTGAACACGCCTTATGCGAGATAGTTTTATATATCCCAGGAAGAGGATGGGATGTTGATCGACGTGTTTATCATTACATCATAGAT
>JAAZLJ010000157.1 GCA_012799365.1 Syntrophomonadaceae bacterium
AAATGTCGCCAAGCTGCCTTTTGGCCAAAGATCCAGTGCTGGAAGCCGACATGATATATACATAATCAATCCCCTGTTTCGTCAGGCTCCCCAAATACTTCTGGTCAATTATAGTTCCTTTTCGTAATAACAACTGTCCATCAAAAGAGTAAATATCGTACGCCAGCCTCATACCAGGGGTTATTTGTTCAACCGAAAACTTCTGCATGACCTCGCCTCTTCCGCCAAAAACCGGCATTATAATGTATTGTATTTATTCAACAAACATCCCTTATTTTCCTTCTACTCAAGTTTCTGATCAAGTCCTGATTACATGAACCGCTGCTGCCTCAGGCCCTCTTGAACGGGGAAGACCCATCGCCGATTAATACTTCAAGGTTCCAACCATGGGCAGCAGCCTCCTGATCCAATACTTTCTTCAGGAGTTCGGTCACTCCTTTCTCAGTACCATAATGACCAGCGTCTATAATGTTGAACCCCATGGCCTCAGCCTCACGGGCCTCGTGATACTTGATATCCCCGGTTATCAATACCTGGGCCCCCTCCTGCCGAGCCTGGGAGATAAAAGAAGCTCCACTTCCTGATACCACCGCTATCTTCTCTACCACCTCATCTTCATTCCCAACCACCAGAACATACTCCAAATTCAGACGCTGCTTTACTTCCCTGGCCACCTCACCCAGACGCGCGGGGTGGGGTAAAAGCCCGATGCGGCCCGGACTGAACACCCGACCCCGATTGCTGAGCCGATACAGGTCATAGGCCACCTCCTCATAGGGATGGGCCGCCAGCATCGCTCTCATCACCGCCCGCAGTTGACCAGCCGGAACCACGGTCTCCAGACGGTATTCGGCTACTTCTTCCACCTGTCCGATCTCCCCAATGAACGGGTCAGTTCCCACCAAAGGCTTGAAAGTTCCAGTCCCCGCTACTCGGAAAGTACAATCCGAATAATTACCGATAAATCCAGCCCCTCCGGCGGTAAGAGCACTCCTTACCACTTCCAGATGGGACTCTGGAACATAAACCACCAGCTTATAAAGCTCTTCCACTTGTCCCTGCTGCCAGGGCCTCACCTTCCGCAGCCCCAGTTCCTCTGCCAGGTACTGGTTCAACCCCGCCGGCGCCGCATCCAGATTGGTATGGGCCGAATACACGGTTATCCCGGCCTGAAGCAGTTCTTGAATTATTCTGCCCTGCGGAGTATCAAAGTTAATGCACTTGGTATCACGAAAAAACAAAGGGTGGTGGGTAATAATGAGTTCAGCCTGTCCGTCCCGTGCTGCGGTTATGATATCCCCATCCAAATCCAGTGCCACCAGCACCCGGCTGACCTTACAGTTCATACTCCCCAGCTGCAGCCCTACATTATCCCATTCCTCTGCCAGAGTGAGCGGAAAATATTCCTCCAGCACCCTGAAAATTTCCCTGGCATCAACCATGATCAATCATCTCCTTCAAACGTTTTACCCGCCGGCGATAGAGAAGCAGTTTTTCTTCCGCCGCCGGCGAATTCGACCTCTCCAGCCCGGCCACTATCCCCCGATGTCGACTTAGTTCCTGGCCCAGATATCCCCTTACCTCCGGCCTCTGCGCTTGTTCAAGTACCAACGGCCCCAGCTCCAACTCCAGGTCATCCAACTCATAAGCCGGATGCCGACGCGGCTCCACCGTAATGACCGGATAATAATCATGGGTATCACGCACGATATCTTCATGAGATATAGCCCATCCCAGGTCGGCTATCAACTTGCGCAGGGGATATACCGGCCGCATGGGCTGAAATACAAACCGCTGGTAGGTATACGCCCGGGCCAGAGAACAGCACAAAATATCGGCCGTATTTTTACCCCCCAGCCCGGCAATAACAACGGTCGCCACCTCCGCGGGGGCCAGCACTTCCAGACCATTACCCTTGCGCACCTCGATGACCCGATGTAGATCTTGACTCCTGACATAACGGCGGGCTCGCTTATAAGGGCCGTCAGCGACTTCCCCGATTACCATCCGTGGACATATACCCTGGCGGATAAGATAAACCGACAGCAGGGCATGGTCTGCCCCTATATCTGCCGCCGACAGCCCCACTAAAACTCGAGCTGCCACCGCTTCCAATCTGGCTGATAACTTCATGGTTTCACCACCCTGGCCATAATCAGCATGATTATCCTGTTTATAATATTCTATCCCACCCAATGTTATCCTTTTTTTAGTTATGGCCTGACCCTGGTGTAATAAACGGCATTTTAACATAGATTCTAAGAAAACCATTGCAATTTATCCTCATACATTATAAACTAAAGGAGATTAAGATTGTCCTGTTTATCTATTATGTTGAATTGGAGGTGAACAGTATGAGCAAGCCGATAAACATCGAACAGTTCTGGGCCCGTCCCATCAATGCTGCTGACTTTATCGAGTATCAGGAAGGCTCAGTGGTCAGCAGAACCCTTATTAGCCGTCCTACCGGCACTGTAACCCTGTTTGCTTTTGACACCGACCAGGGGCTGAGCGAACATACCGCACCATTTGACGCCATGGTGATCCTGCTCGATGGTCAGGCCGAAATCACTATATCCGGCCAGCCCCATCTGGTCAGTGCCGGCCAGATAATTATCATGCCAGCGGGAGAACCCCATGCTCTGCAAGCAGTGGAAAAATTCAAAATGCTTCTGGTGATGATAAAGTCGTAGATAAAGCAGGAGGAGAGGAAAACATGTCTAAAATAGAATGGAAACCGGACGCACTGGAAGAATTGAAAAAGGTACCCGGCTTCGTCCGCCCCATGGCCCGCCGAGCCGTAGAAAGCTATGTTAGAGAGCGCGGTCGCACGACGGCCACGGCTGAAGACGTACAGGCAGCCCGTGACCAACACATCAGGTTCGCCGAAGATGATAAATCCGCCGCCAAAAAAACTCGCATAGCTATAGTCAGATGTGAAACCGTCGCCGAGGTCTGTCCCGGGGTGGCCTGCTTCAAGGCCTTTAACCAACGCCACGCCCATTTTGCCCAATACGACAAGAACACCGAAATCATCGGATTCTTCACCTGTGGCGGCTGTTCCGGACGCCGGGTATCCAGAATGGTAGATAAGCTGGTGGATCATGGCCTGGATGTGGTCCACCTTTCCTCCTGCCTGCTGCTGGAAGGTGACTATCCCAGATGCCCTCATAAAGCTCAGATCAAGAAGAATATCGAAGCTAAAGGTATCCGGGTGGTTGAAGGTACCCACCACTAAAACAATCATCCACGAAATCCCCAACCATGCGCAATATCGGACTCAACCTGGGTGAAAAGACCGTCGGATACCAGGGAAGGTGATTTTATAATTCCTTTCCTGGTAGGCCCCGACAAGTTGATAGTTTACAGGATCAGGAGCTCCCTGGCTTACCCCCAGAATCAGTCGGAACAGGCTTTTCCTATTTTGGTTCCTCAAGCTGCTGCTCGCTCTCTGGCCCTGTAACCAACTCACGATATCTACCTATCGTCCGGACGCTGTCATAAATCAGATCTATGAAATGCACACATCCCTGTCCCGTCCCCAGCAGTTCGGCCATTTCTTTTTTCCTCAGACCTG
>JAAZLJ010000031.1 GCA_012799365.1 Syntrophomonadaceae bacterium
AATCCATCATGGGTGGCAGGCGTGCATTCGCGGCATGAGGATTACTGTTTCCTTACTGGTGGGTTTGGTGGCAAAAGGTAAAAGCATTTCGTATATAATTCAAGAATATCCTGATCTGGAAGCAGAAGATGTTCAACAGGCTTTAGAATATGCTGCCCGGTTAACCAGGGAAAATAATACTTAAAATTAGGTTTCCTTTATCAAGGCCGGTTGCAACAAGATTGCAACAAAAAGCTAAAAATGAGCCTATGGCACAAAACGGGCACATACAATATCAGACGCAGATACAAACCGATAAACCAAAAAACCGCGCCAACCCGCGCGGTTACTTACTTTATAGATGGTCGGGGCGACAGGATTTGAACCTGCGACCTTCTGATCCCAAATCAGACGCGCTACCAAACTGCGCCACGCCCCGAAACATGAAGAATTATATCACACCTGTGGTGTTAAAGTCAAAAGGCCATTTCCACTATGTTAGCCTGTAATCGCTCGTCATCGGCCTCGATTAGAACATAGGTCCCGCGCTGACTGAAGCGGGAATATCGAGTACTACCGGGATTAATAAAAAGAATGTTTTCCACCATTTCGCAATAAGCGGTGTGAGTGTGACCGAAGATCACTACGTGGGCACCCACTTCTTCTGCCCGGAATTTCAAACTATTGAGGTGGGATTTGACCCGATACAGGTGCCCGTGAGTGAGAAGAAACCGGCGTCCCGCCAGAGTGAAAATCTCTTCTCGCGGCCCTTTGACCCCGAGATCACAGTTCCCTACCACCACCCGGGTCTTTATCCCCAGCTCCCGGCCCAGTGCTATTCCATCCTGATAAAAATCTCCGGTATGTATCAGGTAATCGATATTTTTCAGTCTTTCTAATTCTCTTGTAAGCTCTTCTATCCGTCCATGGGTATCTCCACATACCACGATTCTCAAGCTTCATCCCCCCATACGGAAAGAATGGCAGGGCGAATCGCGGTTAAAGCTCGTGACCGATGGCTGATACGGTTTTTTATAGTACCGGGCAGCTCGGCAAAGGTCTGATCGTAACCCTCCGGGGTGAACAGGGGATCATAACCAAAACCCCCGGTTCCCCGCGGGCCATGCCCAATACGGCCCTCGACCGTACCGGTAGCAGTACGAACCCCTCCCTCAGGAACGGCCAGGGCGATTACACACCGAAAACGGGCGAGCCGTTTCTCATCTGGTACCCCGTCCATAAGATTCAGGAGTTTGGCATTGTTTCTGGCGTCGTCTGTGGGCTCACCAGCAAACCGGGCCGAATAAACTCCCGGACGGCCCCCCAGGGCATCGACTTCCAGCCCGGAGTCATCGGCCAGGGTAGGCAGTCCAGTGAATTCACATACGATGCGGGCTTTCTTGACGGCATTTTCAGCCATAGTCTGTCCGTCTTCTTCGACCTCGGGCAGGCTGGGGAAATCATCCAGGGTGAGAATTTCTACTCCGGCATCCTGCAGTATAGCCTGTAATTCGACCAGTTTCTTTTGGTTCCCGGTAGCCAGTACCAGCTTTTTCTCCGACCTTAAGTTCATTTCCCGAGATCATCCCCCAGTATTTCTCTTTGTTTATCTATCAGTTCGCCGATACCTTTACGGGCCAGACGCAGTAACTCATCCAGGTCACTCTGACTGAAGGGGCTGCCTTCTGCGGTTCCCTGGATCTCGATAAACTTGCCGCTACCGGTCATAACTACATTCATATCTACTTCTGCCGTAGAGTCTTCACCGTACTCCAGATCCAGAATGGTCATTCCATGTACTATGCCCACACTGGTAGCAGCCACATAGTCCGATATCGGAATACGCTCAATAACCCCCTGATTCTTCAAATCGCGCAAGGCCAGGCAAAGGGCTACAAATCCACCGGTGACGGAAGCCGTCCTGGTTCCGCCATCCGCTTGAATTACATCGCAATCAATCCATACGGTTCTTTCTCCCAATGCTTTAAAGTCTATTACCGCCCGAAGTGCGCGACCAATGAGGCGCTGAATCTCCGAAGTGCGACCACTGACCCTGCCCCGGGCTGCCTCCCTTATAGTACGGGGATAAGTAGAACCAGGAAGCAGGGAGTACTCGGCTGTAACCCAACCAGTACCCTGCCCTTTCAGGAAGGGTGGAACCTTTTCCTCTACCGAAGCCGTACAGATAACTTTAGTTTCTCCAGTTTCAATTAAAACCGAACCACTCGGGTTTTTTAAATAATGCGGGGTTATCTTGACTGGCCGCAGCTGGTCGAAGACCCGTCCATATTCTCTGTCCATGATTAATCCTCCTTAGTCGTCATCAGGCGGAGCTACCTTTTGATACCTTCGCCTTCCTATATGGTAAATGCTACCTCGCCCGGAGTCAATTACCACTACGCGGTACTACACAGGGAAGTCGGTTTACTTCCAAACGGACCGCCATGGTTAGCCATTTTACAGCCTAGACCGTAATGGTCAGTCCCTCCTGAGCCAGGTACATCTCACCAGAATACTCCTGACGAACTTCGTCTACTATTGCCTGTATCTCATACTCCGGCCATAAATGGGTTACCAGTAGTTTCTGCACCCCACATACAGCAGCCCAGCGCCCCGCCTCCCGCCCGGTAAGGTGCTGGGCCTTGCGTGCATACTCCCGGTCCTGATCCTTTATACTAGCTTCAGCTACCAGAAGTTCAGCCCCCTCAGCCAGGGAAAGCCTCTCCTCGATATAGTCAGTATCACCCGTATATACGAGACGCCGCCCCCGACTATCTTCCACCACCATCGAATACCCCGGCATAGAATGAACCGTCGGTGAAAAGGAAATGCGTAGATCGCCCACGACAATCTCCCCGGCAATCGCTTCGGTACAGAACTCCTGAGTATCGCTCCAGTAGTCAAACAATGGAGCTGGTTCTGTCGGAATGAGCAGCCGTAAAGGATGCTTACGCCGCCCCTGAAACATCGCCCCCCGTATAGCGTGACGCAAGGCGTACAGGTCGACATAATGGTCGGGATGAAAATGGCTGATGATTACCGCATCCAGCTCTCGAAAATCCTGATATTTCTGTAGAATTGAAAAAACCGCATGCCCACAGTCCAGCAGCACCCGGGCACCTTCACTGCGTACCAAATAGCCTGAACAAGCCTCCCCTGCCCGAGGGTAAGGGGCCCAATATCCTAATACCGTTAACTCCATAAAGCATCACCTCCAGCAGAATACCAGCCCGCTTGCTCCCCAATAACTCCGGGGACAATCCCCGAACTTATCAAGAATACCGTTGAAATACTCCGTATCTCTCATTATTATAATGTTTATACAATTCTGCGTCTTTCTGCGTTCTCTGCGTCAAGTACAGAATTAAAAAAATCAGCGCAAATCATAATAATCAGCGTTAATCTGCGTCTGATTAGGCCTCCGGGTTAACTTAACCGCTGGCTTGAGCCCAGTCATCCAGTTCAAGTTTCTCCACCCGATTAATGAACAATTCTGGCAGCATACGCCCCACCGAGGCAAAAGACTGTACAGGTCCAGTAGCGTAAAATGTATGTTCCGCCGGTCCAGTCTCCTGATTAGCTATTCCCAGAGTATTTAAAATGGACTCCAATTCCATGGCAGTCTGATCCGCAGGATCCACCAGAACTACCTCATCCCCTACCACCTGTTTGATAACCGGGGCCAGAAAAGGATAGTGGGTACACCCCAAAACCAGGGTATCTATCCCTTGTCCCAGGAGGATTTCAAGGTATTCCCGGACCGCCTGCTCTACTTCCGATCCTTCCAGCTGCCCCGATTCCACCAGGGGTACAAACCGCGGACAAGCTACCTCATAGACCTGAAGGTTAGCGTTCAGGGCCCGAAGCTGCCGGGTATAGGCTCGGCTGCCTACCGTGGCCCGGGTGGCAATAACTCCAATACGGCCGGTTCGGCTTGCCGCTGCTGCTTCCCGTACCCCCGGCGAGATAACATCCAGTAAAGGCACAGAATAGGCCTCCCGCAGAATAGGCAGGGATACCGATGAGCTGGTATTGCAGGCGGCTACCACCAGTTTAGCTCCCTGCTGTACGAAAAAATCAATAATGTTTTGATTTAAATGTACCAGTTCTGCGGTGGTTTTACCTCCATAGGGTACATGGGCCGTATCGCCCACGTATATGATGTTTTCCCGGGGTAATTGTTCCGCGATGCGCTTGACCACGGTTAAGCCTCCTACCCCGGAATCAAATATTCCAATTGGCTGCGATGATTTCAATCAATACACCTCTTATCGCCATAAGATCAACGGCGAAAGAATCCTGCCCCAAGTATATGCAAATGGGGACCAAACAATCATTATTAATGTAACACTTTTGCCGCCGGATATCATCTCTATAAAGAAATTGGCTGCAGTTTGAACTGCAGCCATTCATACTCTTATTATATCAGCAGCCTTAACCTCGAAGCCGTGATATCTTATAGAATCGACTATCTTATGCGGTAGGGACAGCCGGAGACTCGGCCGGTACGGGTATTTCTGGAGCCTCTAATGCCTCTAACGGTAGTTCAATTTTGACCCCGGTATTATACTCCAATTTGTCCGCCCGCATGTACATCTCCATCAGCTCTATAGGTACTGGTTCACCCTGGAATTCATCATTAAATACCATCACCATTTTAACCTCGCTGGCATGGGACAGGTTATCGTCTACCCCGATATAGTCCTTGCCCCAATATGATATGGATTTATACATTTTACCCGCTTCCTCTATGCCTTCCTCCAGAGCTCCCTCCACCAATGAGCGCATTGACTCGGGCAAAACCGAACGGAAAAAGGCTTCGAAGTCATCGATTTGGCCATAGTAACCGATTTCATAGACTGGATAACCGTTTTTCTCTGTGGTACCCAGGAGCTGGTAATGGAAATACTTGCGCAGTTCCTCGGGAACCCCTATGTTCGCCTGCAGACTTTCTTCCATAAGAGCTTTCAAATCGGGTAAAGCCTCTCCGGGAAGACATATCCATTGCGTTTCACCGCTGTTGGGAGCCACGGTCTTGATATACATGCTGCCATCCACCAGATACTGTTCCATTTCCATGGTAGGTATCGGTGTAGCACCATTGCCAGCTGGCAGTCCCTCAAACTGCATGCGCATGGATTGATGGAGTGTATCCGGAAGGATCATCTCCATAGTCATCTGGGTTGAGCCTTGTACCAGCGGCATTTCAGCCTCTGCACCCGCCCGCGGCTTCATCATCATTTGCATAGTGCCGGTAAAACTCATGTCTTCAACCGTAGCAGCAGATTTCTGCCCTTTCTCCACGATGGCTACCGCTTCTTCGTCACAACCGAAGACCCTGGCCAGAAAATCCGCCGCATTCTCGACGGTAATATGTCCTTCAGGATTGGCCTGGGACGAAACCAGTCCCTGATCCAGCAGCCAGCTATAAACCGAACTGCCCCAGTGATTCCAATCCAGAGGGCTGTCCACCCCGGTAGAACTGACCGTTTCCGGCAGACCCAGAGCCCGAACCGCCAGGATACCGGCTTCCAACCCGGTTACCGGCTGCTGTGGTCGGAAGGTACCATCCGGGTAACCGACCATTACTTCTTTTTGTGCCAGGGTGGCCAATGCCTCTGCATACCAGCTGTCTTCGTCGACATCGCAAGCAGGTACGGTAGAGCCTTTTACCACCTTCAGGCTGGCCGCTTCGCACAACATCGCCGCAAAACCCGCCCGGGTAACCGGTTCATTCAACTCCGGCTTCTGGGGAAATACCCCCATCATTCCCTCCGAGTCCAACGGCTGTGCGCCCGCAGCCGGCACCATAACCAACAGTGAAAACATCAGAACCAATAATATTGCTATTCTTCGGCGCATTCCCTCACTCCCCTTCTATTTTAAATACCTATTCTAGGTATCCACAGAATAATCCTCCTGCATTGGAAAAACAGAAGCAGTAAAACTTTCCATGATGTAAAAGCCTTATCTTCGCTTGACTCTACCAATCAGTCGCGCCACCCCGACACGACGGGGAAATTCCATTTGGGCGCATCACGACGAACAGTGAAGTCATGCAGCTCCTGGACTGGTTAACCACGAGATTCCGGAAAAGTAATGATATAGAAGTAGAACGGCTGATTAAGCCCGAAAACCCGGGCATGAGAGGACGGAATCACGGTTTCTATCATGGTAAACTGAGTAGCAGATAACCCGGCCTTTTGCAGCAAACCTTTGAACGATCCGGGTGAACAGCCGAATACCACCACATCTGTTCCCAGCAGCTCCCACAGACGAGAGTAGTCGGAGGCGAGGCCATCAACAATCCGGCTCTTACCTATACGATGGAGATTACCAGCCAGAGTCGGTTTCAGGTGAACATCCCAGAAGGTAGTCCGGGGAGACACCCTGACCTCCGGTATCCGGTGGCAGAGCAAAAGCCCCAGTAAAATCAGAGCAGTACGGGTAGAGTAATGAAGGTTGACCAGTTCAAACCTCGCCCGGCGGTTGAGGTGGATATTGGCCAATAACCAGGCGATGAACATCAAGACCAGTATACCCGCTCCAGCCAGGAAAGCGACCTGAAAAGAAAGAGTAAAAAGACTCCCACTCCAGATGATAACCGCCAGAACTCCGGCTAATAGCTGAAAAGAGCACAGGGTAAGCAGAACCCCGGGCAGGGTTCCGTATAGATTGATCAGCTGCCAGAACAGGGATATGATGGTGCCCGGCGCCACCAGCAGCAGTTTCCAGACCCGGGCATAGATCAGCCCTGTGGTTAAATGACGGGAAATCAGACGCATAGGGGATCCTCCTCGGCTCTCCTGCTTCAAAGCCGCAGATACACGCAGATTAATCGCAAAATAGATGCAGATGACACTGAAAATTATGACGACGCTGAAGATACAAAAATAACTCCCGGAGGAAGCGGGTTAACCACACTCCATAAATATGTAGTCGTATTGGAAGCTTCAGCTTCTACCGGGGAGGCTAAAGCCTCCCCTACTACTCTGCAGCAGTAAACTATGAAAATTACTATAAAACCTTAAAATTCACCTGATGAATACTAATAATGGAGGTAAAATATGTCACTGAATTAAACTGCAAGGCAGCAGCTTTCTTCGGTATAATATAGGCTGAAAGTACACCTATCATATGGCATACACCAGTACCCGGCTTATTGAATTAAGAAAGAGGGTAATTATCTATGAGGAAAGATAAAAACCGTAACAAATCCGGTCAGCGGCCGGTGCTCCATATTCC
>JAAZLJ010000032.1 GCA_012799365.1 Syntrophomonadaceae bacterium
GCCGAATAGTCGGTTTCCACCTGCAGGAAGGGCAAGCCCAGTTTGTTTTTCACCAAATCTGCCACCAGAAATGACTCCACATTGAAAGTATGACAGGCCTGCCAGGTCAGGTCTACTACCCCATCAATCTTAAAATCGCGTATCAACCTTTCCAGCAGGTCCAATCGGTCCGGGTTGGGTGACATGACCGAACAGGGAATCTTCAAATAAGTCTCTGCCAGCAGCATCAATGGATCCCTAGGGTCACTCTCATCAATATGCAGTTCGGCGCAATTATACCCACTGCAGTTTTGCATAGCCACTACCAGACCACCACATTCCTCCACCAGCGAAATTATCTTTTCACTGCCTGTCCCCACCGGAGTTCCGGTAAGCAGGATACGCGGGGTATCGCTATCACCAACATGATATCCCTGAGCCGCCATTTCCCGTATTTCTGCCACCAGGCCATCGACCATGGCGATGCCCTCCCGTCGGTCAACATTGAATCCCACCTGCCAGGAAACGGTCAAAAGATCTAAACCAGACATCAAAGCAGGACGGGCCTGGTTAAGATCAAACAAATCTTTAAGCGCTCTTCTTTCTTCGTTAGTAATGTGAATGGCTTCCC
Organism: Syntrophomonadaceae bacterium; assembly: GCA_012799365.1. GTDB lineage: Bacteria > Bacillota > Syntrophomonadia > Syntrophomonadales > Syntrophothermaceae > JAAZLJ01. The sequence continues at coordinate 611 of JAAZLJ010000032.1, forward strand.
GTATAGCCTCCTCACTAATCTCCACCTCAAGGGCTTCCTCGATGGCCTCTTTTACCCGGACCATCTCATCGTACCAGAGCTGCAGTGATGAGGTTTGCTCCGGCATCTGCGGTAGATTCATCACCAGCATGGGCTTGATCCGGCCCATCAATTCAAACATCTTTTTCTTACCGTCACAGGTGGTTTCACCGATAACCAGATCAGAAAAGTGAAAATACGGGCAGGTATCCGTAATAGCAAAACCATACGAGGACTTGATTAACGGGCACAAATTCCGGGGCAAATTGGCTTCAGCCGCAGGAATGGGCGTTTCACTGGTACCGCATAAGCCTACCGGTATGGCTCCTGCCGCCAGAACCAGTTCGCGTGGACAATAACTGCAGTAGGTACCAATAACCCGGCGTCCCTCCTCCTTGGCCTGTTTGAGGTTCAAAATGTTTTGCTCCCGGATATCCTGGAACGACTCTAACAAGGTAGATTTCAAAACCAAGCACTCCTCTCCAACTTATTTTCCTGAGATTATACCTGTTTCCCAAATAATTGGCTAACACTGGCTATGGGGTGTTTCCTTGCTTTAGCGTGACGTTATATTATCAGGTATTAATTCTAGCTAAAACAGATATTCAACATTCAATCCAAAAATTCCTCTATAATATCCATAACTTATATTCATGTCTCGACAAGAGCATTAACCTGTAGCTGCAGATTCGCATTAGCAATTGCAGCAGAGCGGGTACAGCCTCCGTCGGCTCCAATTCATTTAGATGAAAAAAGCACCTGCTGTTCGCAGATGCCTATTTAATCGCTGTATTTTACAATAGCTTTTCATAATCCCTCGCGCCATAGAAAAAACGCATCACATTGACGGTCCTGGTGCTTTCGTCCACCTTGTAAATCAGGATATAGTTCTTAATGACAGCTTTGCGATATCCCTCTTTTTCTAAACGAATATCAATACATTGAGGATACATCATCGGATTGCTTTTTAGATAACTGTAGCACTGATCAACCTCGTCTAGAAAATCGGAAGCGGCTGCCGGATTAGCCAATTGCACCACAATATATGATACAATGCTGTCTAAATCCTGATGGGCAAGTTCGGTTACAAACAGTTTATACATTGTGTTTTTCTCTTATACTTTGCAGAGAAGCAGCCCCGTCCAGTACTTTTCCTTCCATCAGCTGTTCCTCAGCAGCATTCAGCTTACGGTATATATCAAGCTCATCGTTGTCATAACGATAGATGTCAACTTTGTTGCTTTGCAGGTAGTCCTTGAACTCTAGCCGTTTGAGCCCAGCTATACTGGCTGCTTTGCCCAGAGACAGTATTTTTTCCTGAAACAATCGAGTAGCCAGCCACAACCTGGTATCAGCTTCGAACTCAGCCTTGTCTTTACCTAAAGCTGATAACACTTCTTTCGGAATATTAATGGTTATTTGAACAAATTGCACGGTTCATCACCTCACAGATAACTTCAATCCGTATACTCAAGCTATGGACATATACTGCCACAAATCACGACTTCGGCAATATCATACAACAAGATGGCAAGCCTATTTTCCCCAAAACCCAACTCCACAGAATCCAGACAGACTTTTACCTGCCGGAGGAAGAATCAGATATCGGCCCTTACGTAGCCTTTTAATTAGATGTCTTCTGGTAAATACCTCTTCAACTTCTTCGGGAACGACACCATGACGGGCTATATGCTCTATATTAATACTATCCCATTCAAAACGGTTAACCCGCACGTTTCGTTCCCCTTAACGAAATAATAACACGCTTATATTGCTCGGAGCAATACAACGTGTTCGACAATCAAAAACAGGAGGATCCCCGAAACGGGTTCCTCCTGTCCCCTGTAAAAGATTATTATCTTTTATTTGCTGCCTTAAAATGCAGGTACGCAGGCACCCTTATAAGTGTCCTCTAAAAACTTCTTGACCTCGGGAGACTGCAAGGCTGCTCCCAGTTTCTTGATGGCTTCCTTATCCTTATCCTCGGCCCTGACTACCAGCACATTGGCAAAAGGAGAGTCTTTGGGCTCCATGAAGATGGAATCGTCGACCGGATTAAGGTTGGCCTCCAGCGCATAGTTGCTGTTGATGACACAGATGTCCAGATCCGCCAGAGCACGGGGCAGCATGGCCGCATCCATCATCTGTATTTTCAGGTTTTTGGGATTCTCCACAATATCCCGTTCGGTAGCGGTAACTTCCGCCCCTTCCTTGAGCTTGAGCAACCCGGCTAATTCCAACACCATCAGGGCCCGACCACCATTGGTGGCATCATTGGGTATCCCCACCGACGCTTTATCTGCTAGTTGTTCCAGAGCCTGTATCCGGGTTGAATATACTCCCATTGGTTCGTTGTGTACTTTAACCGTCCAGACCAAATCAGTATTATTTTTTTCATTGAAGTCCTCCAGATAGGGAATATGCTGGAAGAAGTTGGCATCCATCTGCCCATCTGCGAGAGACGGATTCAACAAAACATAGTCGGTCATTTTTTTAATTTCCAGGTCGATGTTTTCTTTTTCCAGCATCGGTTGTACTACCTCTAGAATCTCTGCATGTGGTTTGGCCGTGGCACCTACCACCAGCTTGACTGCTTCTCCAGAGTCACCTGCCGGTTGTTCCGTCTCTGTACTGCCACCACATCCAGCTACCATACCGACTAATAATCCCAAACAACATATGATGGCCAGAATTCTTTTCATTCCGTTACCTCCTTTTGTCAGTTATGCGGGCAGCCAGGCCATCGCCCAGCATCTGCACCCCCTGTACCAGTATAATGAGTACGATTACAGTAGGCCACATTACCACATCTTCGTACCGCTGGTAACCGTGGTAATAGGCCAGCGTTCCCAGTCCACCTCCTCCCACAATCCCAGCCATGGCTGAATAGCCTACCAGATTGATAGTTGTTATTGCAACCCCCAGAATCACTGAAGGTCTGGCTTCTGGAAGTAATACCTTGCAAATAACCTGCCAGGGACTGGCCCCCATGGATAGAGCGGCTTCGATCAGCCCCCATTCTATTTCTTTAAACGAAGTCTCCACCAGCCGGGCTACAAAAGGAATGGCCGCCAGAGTCAGAGGAACAATGGAAGCCGCAGTACCGATATAGGTTCCCACAATAATACGAGTAAGCGGTATTATGAGGATGAGGAAAATGATAAAAGGTATGGAGCGCACCGCATTAACGATACCTCCCAGAATTTTGTTCACTGCCTGGTTTTCTAAAATATGTCCCCGGTCAGTGGTTACCAGTACCACTCCCAACGGCAATCCAAAAACGTAACTTAACAAAGTAGCAATACCCACCATATAAATGGTCTCCCAGGTAGCCACCGCTACACTGCTGACCACCCAGGTGTTAGTGCCCAGAAAAGATGAAAGCCAGGAACCAGAAATAACCAGACTTATCGCATCAGACATCGTTCAACACCTCGATTTCCAGACCCCGGCCGTGCAGGTACTCCATAGCCTGGATGATCAAGTCCGGTTCTCCGATCATCTCCAGGGTCAGGTTGCCAAATGGCGTATCTTTGACCCGATCTACATTACCGTACAGGATATTGGCATCGATGTCGAACTTGCGAACCATGTTGGAAATGACCGGTTCTCCAGCGGAAGCCCCAATAAATGAAATTCGGATCAGTTTGGTGGTATTGGGACTCGTCTCCGTCCGAGCTCGATACAGCAATTCCTCGGGCACCTCGCGATTCATAACCGCACTGATAAAACTACGGGTAGTCGGAATTTTGGGGTTGGCAAATATGTCCAGTACATCCCCCACTTCCACGATGCGCGAATCGTCAATAACCGCCACCCGGTCACAAACCTCTTTTATTACATTCATATCATGGGTAATCAGCAAAATGGTCAGATTCAACTGACGATTGATGTCCTTCAGCAGCTCCAGTATCGAACGAGTAGTCTGAGGATCCAGGGCTGATGTGGCCTCATCAGATAACAGTAATAAGGGCTCATTGGCCAGAGCTCGAGCAATGCCCACTCTCTGTTTCTGCCCCCCACTGAGCTGGGCCGGATAAGAGTCCGCCCTATCCTCCAATCCCACCAGTTCCAACAGCTCATTTACACGCCTTTGTGCCTGATTGGTTGGAACCCTGGCTATTTCCAGAGGAAACATCACATTTTCAAAAACCGTACGCGAAGACAGCAGATTAAAATGCTGGAATATCATGCCTATCTTCTGGCGGGCAGTGCGCAAATCCTCTTTGTCCAGCGCCGTTATCTCCCGGTCTCCCACCAGGATAGAGCCTCGGGTCGGTTTCTCCAGCATATTAATGCAGCGGATTAGAGTGCTTTTGCCCGCTCCGCTCAAGCCGATGATCCCGAATATCTCTCCTTTTTCGACCCGGAGGCTCACATCATCCAAAGCCAGTATCTCCTGAGTCGGGGTGGTGTATATTTTGGTCAAATTCTTAATCTCTATCAATTTCTGCTGCGCCCCCTTAATCGTTTAATTATAACTCTTTTCCTGCTTTTTAACACCACCGGCATTAGATTTCTATTCGAGCCAACAGGGTTAAAATCCTTTTTGCTATGTAATTAGACATAGAAATACTACTTCAGATATGAAAAATAAGAAGCAGGTAACGCAGAATATTATGAAAACCCACGCAGCCGATGATGTTTCGGCAAGTGTTAGCGGAATCGAAGGCAAAGCCTGAAGGCCGACCGAAGGCGGCGCAGCAGTACACAACAAAGCAGAGCGAGCGGGTTAACACACTCAAATAAATTTTCATGTCTCTGCTGGTGATATCACCCGTATCATGGACACGCCATTAGTCTACTGGCGAGGTTAGAACGAGTTATACCAACCGTACCCGTTTGAGGCGCAGGGCGTTGGCAACCACCGATACCGAGCTCAAGGCCATGGCACCTCCGGCCACCACCGGGTTCAGCAGCCCGGCTGCAGCTACCGGAATCCCGATGGAGTTGTAGAAGAAAGCCCAGAACAGATTTTGTTTGATGTTGCGCATGGTGGTCCGACTGAGCCGGATGGCGGTGACTATAGTACGTAGATCCCCGCGCATCAAGGTGATATCAGCCGCTTCCATGGCTATATCAGTACCGGTTCCCATAGCTATACCGATATCCGCCGTAGCCAGGGCCGGTGCATCATTGATGCCATCGCCTACCATGGCCACCACCCGGCCCTCATCCCGCAGCCGCTCTACTTCCCGGGCCTTGTCTTCAGGCAGTACCTCGGCCAGAACATGGTCGATACCCACTTCTTCGGCAATAGCCTCTGCCGTACGTCGATTATCACCGGTTATCATCCATACCTCCAGCCCCAGGTTTTTCAGCTCCCGTATAGCTTCGGTGGCATGCTCCTTCACGGTATCCGCCACCCCAAAAACCGCCGCCACCTCCCCATCTAACGCCATAAGAACCGTAGTCTTACCCCCTGCCTCCAGGCGGTCCACCTGGGACCGCAACGCCGCCAGATCAACCCCTTCCTGGCCAAGAAACCTCCGGGCTCCCATCAACACCCGTTTATCGCCTATCTGAGCCTCTACCCCCTGGCCAGGTACGGCCCTGAACCCGGTTACGCGCCCGGTACCACCCGTCCATCCCGAGGACAAACGCTCCCGGGCTCCGTTTACAATGGCCCGGGCCACCGGATGTTCCGAATTCCCTTCCACCTGAGCCGCCCACTGTAATACCTGGTTTTCCCGAGTGCGCCAATCATCGGTCAGAACCAGATCGGTAAGTTTCAGTTCACCCCGGGTCACGGTACCGGTCTTGTCCAGCACCACGGTATCGATACTGCCGGTTCTTTCCAGGTGTTCTCCTCCCCGAATAAGAATACCGTTTTCCGCCCCCCGACCGGTTCCCACCATAATGGAGGTAGGGGTAGCCAGACCCATGGCACAGGGACAGGCGATGACCAGCACCGCCGTCGCATTGATCAAAGCCCGGGGGAGATTTCCCGCATCCACCCACAGATACCAGATTAGAAATGTACCCGCAGCAATAATTAATACCACCGGAACAAAATACCCGGCTACCACGTCAGCCAACCGCTGAATGGGAGCCTTGGAGCCCTGTGCTTCCTGCACCACCCGAATAATCTGGGCCAGAACCGTGTCCCGACCCACCCGGGTGGCTTCAATCTGTAAACTACCGAACTTGTTTATGGTAGCCCCGGTTACCAGATCCCCGATGTTTTTATCCACCGGTACACTCTCCCCGGTCAGCATCGACTCATCTACCGCCGAATAACCTTCCCTTACTAGACCGTCCACCGGAATACGTTCTCCGGGACGGATTAGCACCAGGTCGCCTACTATCACTTCATGGACCGGAACCTCCTGTTCTCGGCCCTGGCGAATAACCCGGGCGGTTCTGGGCTGCAGACCTACCAGCTTACGGATAGCCTCTGAAGTACGTCCCTTGGCCCGCGATTCCAGATACTTCCCCAGGAGGATAAGGGTGATAAGCAGGGCACTGACTTCGAAGTAAAGGTGAGTACCGGGGATGAGGATCCCCGCCAGCAAACTATAAACATAGGCGGTGCTGGTACCCAGGGCCACCAGTACATCCATGTTGGCACTGCCATTGCGCAAAGCATGGTAGGCACCACGATAGAAAGGCAGCCCGGCTATAAACTGGATAGGAGTAGCCAGTACCAACTGGAAACCAAACGAGGTCAACCAGCCCGGCACGGCCCATCCCAGAAGATGTCCAAACATCATGAATATAAAAGGTAGGGAGAGAACGGCGGAAAACGCCAGCAGCCGCCTGCGGTGCAGCACTTCCTCCTCGTCCCACCCTTCACTTTCAGCGGTGGGCATTGGTGACGCCGGACGAGCACTGTAACCAGTTCGGGTTACAGCTGTGATAAGATCGTCCACCCCCAACCGGGCAGGTCGGTACTCCACCGTAGCGATTTCGGTGGCCAGGTTGACGCTGGCCCGCTCCACCCCTGGCAGCCTGGCCAATCCTTTTTCCACCCGGGCAGCGCAAGCCGCACAGCTCATCCCTTGAATTTGCAGCTGGACCGCCTCCGCCGGTACCGCGTAACCCAGTTTCTCGATCTTTTCCACCATATCATCCAAGCTGACAGCAGCAGGATCGTAGTCGACCGCCGCCTGCTCCAGGACCAGGTTGACATGGGTCTGATTAACCCCGGGTAAGCGGTTTAATCCCTTCTCAATGCGAGCAGCACAGGCCGCGCAGCTCATGCCTTTTACCTTGATGGAGATTCGTTCCATAAGATTCCTCCTTGTATAAATTGAAACCGCTGATGACGCAGATAACGCTGAATATTATGCAGAAAATATAAACCAACTATTGTCCAGAACCTCGTCCCATAGTGGCAACCCTTGGTCCATAACGCTCAGACCGTTGTGCACGTTCCACCATCTTCCTGGGCAAAACAATGACGAGACTACAGATTATGTTAACCCGGGAAGCGAACAGCGTCATTCATCAACCGCCTGAAGAATGGTCCCTCCACCTAATACCGCATCCCTTTCATACCAAACCACGGCCTGCCCCGGCGTAATCGCCCGTTGAAGAACAGCAAAGTCTACCCTGGCCTGGTCGTCGCTCAAAGGAGTGACCACGGCCTCCACCGCGGGAGACCCATACCTTATTTTAGCCCTTACCCGCTGCGGATCCGCAGGAGAAAAACCGGACACATAACTGACATCAACCGCTAACAAGCTGGTTTTATGCAGTTCCTCCTCTTCCCCTACCCATACTGTACCGGTCTCCGCATCGATTCCGGTAACAAAAACCGGGTGCCCCAGGGCCAACCCCAATCCTTTACGCTGTCCGATGGTGTAACAGTGAATCCCCCGGTGAGGACCCAGATAAGTACCATCTGCGTACCGAAAACTACCCGAGACTCCTCCCACCCCCAGACGCTCCCCGACAAAATCGCTGTACCTCCCACCGGGGATAAAACATATTTCCTGGCTCTCCGGTTTTTCCGCCACCGGCAATCCCGCTTCCTCCGCCATCAGCCGCACCTCCGCCTTATGGTAGGAACCCAACGGAAAAAGGGTTTGTCCCAGCTGCTGCTGGTTCAGCCGGTAGAGAAAGTAAGTCTGATCCTTATTCTCATCCACGGCAGTCACCAGACGGTAAAGCCCGCTAACGCTGTCTTTTTGGATGCGGGCATAATGACCGGTAGCCAGGTATTCGGCCCCCAGAGCCCGGGCTTTTTCCCGCAGTAACCCAAATTTTATACAGCGGTTGCACCTGATACAGGGATTGGGAGTCCGACCCCTCCTATATTCCTGACAAAAATAGTCTACGACCTTTTCTTCAAATTCATCACGGAAATCCACCACATAATGAGCCAGGTTAAGGTGCCCGGCTACTCTTTGAGCATCATCGATAGCCGATAGGCTGCCGCAGGCCCGGCCATCGTGGTCAACCCGCGACCATATCTGCATAGTTATTCCGATTACTTCATAGCCAGCCTGTTTAAGCAGCAGGGCCGCGACACTGCTGTCCACGCCCCCGCTCATAGCTACCGCTACCTTTTTACCCGACATACTTACCACCCTTTGCTTACTTCTACTATCAGAATTGAAACCGCAGATACACGCTGATAGACGCAGATTAGTCTCATGAAACAAACGCAAAATACACAGAAACCTTATGCTAACGCTGAAATACAAACAATCCTTATTTTCTATACCTCCGGTTGTGAATACCATCGGTATCATGAACATCTGCTATCTATTTACTGGTTCCTTTTTAAACTTTAACTAACGTTGACGATATAGCATCCAGCCCAAGCCCTCGGTGCCAGTTACAATAACCGATGAAAAGTTATCCCAACAGCGACCGCTGTTTTGACATTTCTGGCCCTGATCCCTACCGTTTCTGCTCCAATAACTTTATATAGAAGGAATTTTTGTAGATAATGACGAAATAGAGACAGCAAGAATCAAGGGAGGCGACTTAATGTCTATACGCGTATTTACCGATAGCACATCATATATTGATGATGAGACCCGGCAAGAGCTGGGTATTACAGCTTTTCCTTTAAGTGTACATTTCCCGGATGAGTCGTTCAAGGAAACCGAGGTCGAATATGATTATTTTTATAACAAAATCGACCGAACCGGCATCATCCCTACTTCTTCCCAACCGGCCATGGCCGAGATTTATTCTGCTTTTGAAGAAACCGTGTCCCGGGGTGACCAGGTAATAGCCATCTTTATATCTTCGGATATGAGTGGAACCTATGAATCGGCCCTGGTGGCCAAAGACATGCTGCTGAAAAAACATCCTGCCGCCCGTATCGAAGTACTTGACTCCCGCACCAACTGTATGGCCATGGGCCTGTCAGTAATTGAAGCGGCCCGAGCAGTGAAGGAGGGCCTGTCACTGGACGAAACCCTGCAAAGAGCCCGCTCCATCATCAACCGGGTACAATTCTACTTTATTCCCGCCACCCTTGACTATCTCAAGAAGGGAGGCCGCATAGGGGGAGCCGCCGCTCTCATCGGCTCTATGCTCAGTATCCGACCTATCCTGCACGTTGATAAAGGCAAAACCGCACTGCTGGAAAAAGTAAGAGGAGCTCGCACCGCGTTTGAACGGCTGCTGACCTTATTGGAAAAAGCCGATCAGGAATACGGCATCACAAAACTGGTGGTTCACCATATCCACGATCTCCCTCGCGGACAGAAGGTAGCCCAAATGATCGCCGATCGTTACGGATTCAAGCCTCCGGTACTATCGATAGGACCGGTCATCGGTACCCATGTAGGACCTGGAGCCGTCGGCATCGTATACGTTACCCAAGAATGAGGATACGGAATATGAACCCGATTAA
>JAAZLJ010000158.1 GCA_012799365.1 Syntrophomonadaceae bacterium
GTTGAGTAAAGCCACAGCCAAAAGGGGGTTACCTGGGGCAGGATATGGTGAATTCAAGATTGGAAGATTCAATTCAATATGTTAAGGGTGTGGGCCCCAGGAGATTTACATATTTAAAAAAGCTGGGGATTACCAGGGTCTGGGATATGCTGTGGCATGCTCCCAGACATTATTTTGACCGGAGCCATGTAACTCCAATCAACCAATTGGTGCCCGGTCAACAGAGTACCATCAAAGTAGTGATCAAGGCTGTGAAGGTGGATACTACCAGGCGGGGAATGAAAATCGTACGAGCCCTGGTGGAGGACGGCACCGGGATGATTTATGCTTTGTGGTTCAATCAGCCTTATCTCAAAAGGTCCCTGCGGCCAGGTACGGCAGTATTTCTGACTGGTAATATTCAATCTTCCCGGGGTAGGTTGGAAATGACGGTTAGAGAACATGAAAAGGTAGAGGGTAATACCGTACTCGGTGCAGCCAGAATTGTTCCGGTATATCGGGCTACGGAGGGGCTTGGCGTTAGGAATTTACGCGGTATAGCCTATCAGGTATTGCAGGACTATGCTGGTGATTATCCGGAAATTCTGCCAGCGGGAGTTCGGGAACGTCATGATTTAATCGATATACATTCAGCCTGGTGGAACCTGCATTTTCCAAAAAGTTCTACTCATCTAGAAGCGGCGCGGAGAAGGCTGGCTTTTGAAGAAATGCTGCTATGGCAGTGGGCACTTTTCAGTCATAGAGAACAACGCCGTAAGGACTCATCGGTGGGAGTTCCTCATCGTGGTGGCCAGGAACTGGTAAAACTGATCGCCAAGGGGCTGCCCTTCGCCCTCACCTCTGCGCAAGCAAGAGTGGTTCGCGAAATTTTTGCTGATCTAGCTCAAGAGCGGCCTATGAACCGCCTGGTGCAGGGTGATGTCGGTTCGGGTAAAACTGTGGTGGCAGCACTGGCTGCGGTTCGGGTGGTGGGAGGAGGTTTTCAAATTGCTTTTATGGCACCTACGGAAATCCTGGCAGTGCAGCATTATCAGGCCCTGGCCAGCGTCATGATCGGTACCGGAATAAAGATAGCCCTTTTAACCGGGAAGACTCCGGCGGCGGAAAAAAAGAGAATTATCGCTGATACTGCAGAAGGTCGGATAGATATTCTGGTGGGTACTCATGCCTTGATTGAGGAACAAGTGAGTTTTGCACGCCTGGGGCTGGTGGTGATTGATGAGCAGCAGCGTTTTGGAGTAAGACAACGGGCGAGTTTGGCCGAGAAGGGTACGGTTCATCCGGATGTTCTGGTGATGACCGCCACTCCTATTCCGCGTACCCTGGCCTTAACCTACTACGGGGAGCTTGATGTATCGATCATTGATGAAATGCCTCCGGGGAGGAAAAAGGTCAAAACCATAGTGGTAAAGCCCGGAATTAAACAGCGGTTATACCGTTTTATTGCACAGACGGTGGCTCAGGGAAAACAGGTGTATGTAGTGTGCCCGCTGGTAGAGGAATCGGAGAAACAAGACCTGCATTCCGCTACTACCCTGCGGCATATCCTGGCTAACCAGGTGTTTCCTCATTTACAGGTCGGACTGTTACACGGAAAAATGAAGTCAGATGAAAAGGAGGCGGTTACGGCTGCCTTCCGCCGGGGCGAGATCCACATACTGGTAACCACTACGGTGATAGAAGTAGGTATAGATGTACCAAATGCCACGGTTATGATCGTGGTACATGCCGAGCGATTTGGCCTTTCCCAATTACACCAGTTAAGGGGAAGAGTGGGACGTGGGGAAGACCAATCTTATTGTATTCTCGTCAGCGACCCTCGTACCGCCGATAGTTGGAAAAGGTTGAAGATAATGGAGAAAACCAGTGACGGTTTTGAGGTAGCTGAACAAGACCTGGCTTTGCGGGGTCCCGGTGATTTTTTGGGGGTGCGGCAGCACGGCTTGCCCGAGTTTAAAGTGGCTGATCTAATTAAAGATACCAGTCTGCTGGATGCTGCCCGGCGCGAATTAGCAGCTGGCAGCATAGAACGTGAACTATTAAATGATCTGCTGTTACTGCAGCGAGATTTCTTAAGTCATTATGCTAATAATTGAAATAGACCAAAGAAACAAGCGGATAAAATTTATCCGCTTGTCATATCTTCTGGTATATTAGGCCGATAGATTATTACAGAAGTTGATTGCCGCCGGGCTGGTTCTGCTGTTTAATCTGCTGCAGTTCCTGAGGAGTCTGCTGTACGTTGGTGCCAGCCAGATTATTCTGGTAGGCTTGAATCATTTTTTTAACCATCTGCCCACCGATACTTCCTGCCTGGCGTGTAGTAAGCTCCCCATTATAGCCTTCACTCAAGTTAACTCCCACTTCATTGGCAGCTTCCATTTTAAACTGATCCATAGCTGCCCTGGCTTCGGGAACAATCAGTTGGTTAGTTCTCCTCGCCATTCTTCTCACCTCCTTATCAGCTTGTGGTCTTATTTTTGTCCACAACCATTACTTATATACTGGAATTATTTAATTCTGTTATGAAAATTTTGAAACCGCAGATACACGCTGATGTACTGCAGTCGACAAGTCCGGGAGCGAGCGGGTTAACCACACTCCATAAACGCGCTGTTTTCGTGTCCCTGATGGTGATATCTCCGGTATCATGGGGGGCTGAAAATTTTGAAACAAAAACCCCGGAGGTCATTCCGGGGTATCTTCGGGTTCGGTCGTTTCTTTTTGATAATCCAGGCCTATCTCCTGGGCCACCTCATATTTTACCCGCTCTATTTTGGATAATATCTCCTTTGACACATTTAATTGTCTTTGGGGGGACGATTCCAAAACGGTTCACCTCCATCGCATAGTTTTTGTGCAGGTGAACCAGATTATACAGGTAAATGCGGGTTCTAAATTTTGACGATGTTTAATTTTAAACCTTTGGCCACAATCAGCCCGACCACAAAAGCAATCGCAGGGTTTATAGCCAGGGTTAAAGCGGCTACCACCAGAACCAGGAAAACATCTTTTCGCTGGTCAATACCCCGGGCCGCACTGGCCAGATCTACACCGCTGTAAAAGAGCAAGGCACCAAGAACAGCTTCGGGAATTAACTGCAGGAGTTTAACCCCATCATTGCCCAGGCAGAGACCCAGCAGTACCAGGGCGAATCCAATGATAAAAGGAGTCAGTCGGGTTCGACCACCAAAACGGTAATGGGCGGCAACTCCTCCACTTCCGTGACACATCATGAAGCCGCCCCAGGGAGCGACCAGGAGGTTGGCCAGGCCCATGGATAGCGAAAGGTTTTTTTCGGTCACTCTGGCAGCTCGGGGGCCATATAGCTCGGCTGACAATGCTGCCGTTACCAGGACGGCATTGGTAAGGGTAAGAGGGAGTTGGGGCAGGACCAGCATTAAAAAACCACGCTGGAAGTCTGCCGTTTTCGGCAGGATGAGCTCGGGCATTTGTAATCCCCAGGATAGTGAAGGCAATGATAACTCGGGATGAAGAACAAAGGCCAATCCCGTGCCGACTACCAGGGCGAAAATAGAGGCGGGAAAGCGTCTGCTGGTCAACAGCACCAGCATTCCGGCCAGTATCACCCAGCCCAGCAGTGGATCCGTATGCACCATTTTTAATCCCATGAGGGCCAGTGACAGCCCCAAACCTACTTGTATACCACCGGTGACCCCGGGAGGTGTAAGGCGAGCCAATTGATTTATTACGCCGGTTAGTCCAAGTATCAGCAACACAGCACCCATTATAAAGCCGGCCGCGGCTATTTCGGGTATGGTAAGCTGATGTACCAGCACGGCGGCCGCGGCGGCCTTCATGGGTTGGACTGCCATGGGAATAGTATAGAACCATCCGCTTAAAACATAAAAAAGGCCAAATCCCACAAATACACTGGTGGAGTTGAGGCCGGCCACGGTTATGACCGCCAGAACATAAGGCAAAAAAGTCCCCAGGTCGCCTATAGATCCGGAAAATTCATCAAGCAATCGGATAGGTTTTTCAGATGGGGTCTGAATCTGCTTTGGCGTAGTCATGAGGTCAACTCCAGTCGTGATGTTGGCCAAAACCATGGGAGACCTGGTCATTTCGCACCGGTTCTCCACCTACGTATACGTAAATATAGTATATGGTTTTGGCTGTGGAGAAACAGCGCTACAATCTACATCTGCAAAGTTTCGACAAAATATAAGGTAACTCCTCCCTTGATGATTTCACCATCCATAGGGAGATTACGGTTTTGATTTTACACCATCCATTATGCACATAATAAGCTCGATGAAACAATGTCAGAAAGCATCCCTTTTATTGGAAGCTCAACACTCTTCCGGTCCGCAAGATTATTGAGCCAGGTAATAACATAACGCAGTATGTTGTTATGTAAGCTAAAAGTGGGAGTGAGTACGATTCGAAGGTTTTGGCTGGCGGTTTTGGTATGTCTGGTGGTTTTATTCAGCGGATGGATACATCTCATCTACTCGTGGGGGATTGAAGATCCTGAGGTGGTGAGGATGGTGATGAACGTAGAACCTGGTTCTAATCTGATTACGCGGGTGGATACCGGAGGGAAGAAAGTGGTTGCCCTGACCTTTGATGACGGGCCGGATATTTTCTATACTCCCAGAATACTTGATGTCCTGCGGGAGCACCAGGTTAAAGCCACCTTTTTTGTGGTGGGGGAAAATGTTGAAGCTAATCCTGAGCTGCTGCGACAAATGGTACGAGAAGGGCATCAGGTGGAAAATCATACCCATACCCACCCTGAATTGGTTAAAAAGGGTGGATCCCGTATCGACGAAGAGATCTATCGCTGCGAAAAGGCGGTCGAATCATTGACGGGGCGCAAAACTCAATATTTTCGTCCTCCGAAAAGGTTATTTAACGATGATGTAGTAGATATTGCGGCCGTAAGAGGATATACCACGGTTTTGTGGACGGTAGGGGTTGAGAACCGTACGACCCGTGTACCGCAAGAGATGGCACGTAGAGTAAGCCATCGGGTGGTTCCCGGGGCCATAATTCTGGCCCACGATGGCCGCCTGGATCGTAGTAAGACGGTAGAAGCCCTGCCATTGCTAATTAAAGGGTGTCAACAGCAGGGCTACAGGTTGGTTACCCTGGATGAGCTGCTCAGCGAGGGCCGTAGATAAAAGGAGGGACCTGGGGCGTTGGAGTGAGAGCGATGGACGGTGGTCAGGACGTATAATAACCAAAACTGTCTTTGGGGATGCCCGGGAAAAGGGCATAGGCGATGCCGGTGGATACTATGCTGGCGGCATTGTCGATCAGATCGTCGACTTCTTTGGGAGTAACGGTCAGACTGCCCCCAAAATAGGACAAAACGGAGCGGATGGAATTTAACGCTACTTGCTGCTGGTAGTTTGCCCCACTGTTTTGGCAGAAATGTTGAATAGCTTGATTGGCTATCGTGGCTGCGCTCACTACGGTGGGAACTCCGATAGCGATAACCGGGATTCCGAGTGACTGCTGGTTTATAGGTTCCCGCGCGTTTCCGACCCCGGATCCTGGTTGGATCCCGGTATTGGATATTTGAATGCTGGTGCCAATACGTTCGGTGCTCTGGGCCGCCAGGGCGTCAACCACAATTAACAGATCAGGCTTGACATTCTCTACGATGCCTTTAATTATTTCGTTGGTTTCAATACCCGTGGTTCCCAGAACTCCGGGAGCCAGGCCGCAGACCGGTCTCATGCCTTGAATTAAAGCATCGGGGGCGTATTTATGCAGGTGTCTGGTAATGGGACTGAACTCGACGACCCTGGGACCCAGTGAATCAGGGGTGGCTTTCCAGTTGCCCAGGCCGATTAAAAGAACATTGCTCTGGGGGGTTAGAAAACTGGAGGTCATGTAATTAAGACATTGGGAAAGAGCATCACTGACTTCTTCCTGTACTTCTGGATCTTTAAAACGCAAGCGCTGTACTTCGATGGTAATATAAGTGCCAATGGGTTTTCCCATAATCTGTGCAGCGCTTTGGTCTTTGATGGTGATAATAGTGATTTTACTGTTGGGCAGTTCTTTTACTTGTTCTTCCACCCCGGCAATTTCACGCCCGGTAGTTCCCCTGACCAGATCACGCGCTTCCAGGGCCATGTCTACCTGAACATTGAACTCGGTGTATATGTTATGGTTCATGAACGAATTCCCCCTTCTGGTTTAGGATTAGGTTGGTCTTCACGGACAGGAAATATTCTACCTGGTATATAAATTGAAACTGCAGATATACGCTGATGGACGCAGATGAATCGCAAAATAGACGCAGAATACGCAGAAAGCTTATGGATACGCCGAAAATATTAAAATAACTCTTAACGTGGTTTCTTGGATAAGCTATGCGCTGTAATCAATTAAGCGAAGCTTGCCGGTCTGTGACAGCGGACCGCGCAGTCGACGTTTCCGGGAGCGAGCGGGTTAACCACTCTCCCATAGGATATGCCATTTATAAGCCCTCGCTGGTACCTTCCATATCATGGATGTCATTGAGAATGAATGCAGGCGGATAACTAACGACTTGGGGAAGCCCCAGCCCTAAAAAATAAACAGGTGGCGAACTGGTCGCCACCTGTTTGGGGAGAGGAGAATTTTGTAAAGTTGTTGGGGAGGGTTTGTTTTTACCAGGTATTTTCCCTGGTACTTATATCATGTCCCGGATACGGTAAAAACATACACGTTAAGTAAAATATTTTTTCTTTTTTATGAAAATATCTTGGAAACCGCAGATTAACGCTGATGGACGCAGATAGTAGTGAGATGTGAGGGGTAAGGTGTAAGGCTCAGATGTGAAGCGGATTGCTGCTGGTGAAAATAGACGCAAAAAGGTGATACTATCAATATAATCGATGTCTACTATGGTATAATTTTGGTG
Organism: Syntrophomonadaceae bacterium; assembly: GCA_012799365.1. Classification (GTDB taxonomy): domain Bacteria; phylum Bacillota; class Syntrophomonadia; order Syntrophomonadales; family Syntrophothermaceae; genus JAAZLJ01. Next base: position 6,887 of record JAAZLJ010000158.1, read on the forward strand.
TAATGGTGGCAGAAGAAGGAAAGATGAGGTTAATGACGAATATTGATGAAGGAGAGATTCAGTGCGAGTCATTTCGGGAATAGCTCGAGGGCGAAGGCTAAAATCCCCTCCGGGTTCATTTACCCGGCCTTTAACCGATCGGATCAAAGAGGCGCTGTTCAATGTTATTGGCTGGGAATTGCCCGGAAGCAGGGTTCTGGACCTGTTCGCCGGGAGTGGTTCATTTGGAATAGAGGCTCTGAGTAGAGGAGCATCACAGGTGGTTTTCGTGGAAAGCCATGCTCTTGCTGTAAGAACCATTCATGACAATCTATCTACCTGTCAGTTTGAATCTGGATTTGAGGTTTGGCGCAACGATGTGTTCAGGGCTCTTCCGCTTCTGGCCAGGAGGGGGCTGTCGTTTGATTTTATTTTTGCAGATCCACCGTTTACCATGCCGGGTACGGAGGCGAGAGTGGTAGAGGTGATTGACCAGCTGCCGCTCCTCGCTGCCCGAGGATGCCTGATAGTAAGAATCCCACGCCGGAAGACTCTGGTCGATGAATGGCATAACCTGGAGCAGTTTCGCAGTGATGACTATGGTGAATCGACTGTGGTCTATTGCCGGTATCGGGAGGCAGGGGGGGATATAGATGGAGTTTTACGAGATACTCGATGAGATGGAGGATATGCTGCACGAGGCTATCAAAGTTCCTATATCAGGGAAAGTACTGGTTGATCCACAGCGCCTGCTGGAGAAAGTGGATCAGCTGAGGGCGGTATTACCTGAGGAACTGGGGGAGGCTCGTTCACTTTTGGAGGAGCAGCAGAGTGTGTTTGCTAAAGCCGAGGAGGTTGCCCAGCAAATTATAGAAGAAAGTAAATATGAGGCAGCTCGTATTGTGGAGAACACAGAGATAACCCGTCAGGCTCGGAGCATATCCGAAGAATTGATTGGAACGGCGGAGAAACTTTCCCGGGAGATCAAGTTGGAGGCCAACCAGTATGCTCAGGATATGTTGAACCATATGGAAAGAGTATTAAGCGAGGGTCTGAAGAGTATTCAGAGAGGGAAGAGTGAGCTCAAGGAGGTTATCGGCGAGAAGGATGACTGGAGCGATGAATAGCAGTGCTGAGCAGGGACAACAGCAGCAGGGTGAGAAAAGCTATGGCCAGGGGCCAGACGTAAACGCTGACGAGCAGTCCGGGGTAAGAAGTCGTTTCCATCAAGGGACCAGTAAGTGTAAACCCTGCTATCCTTTCCACCAGGAAAAGATGGTAACCGACTATAGTATAGACGGCGGCCAGAATCATCTGGATGAAACGGGACAATACATAGAATGAAAAGCGGACTGGTACGCCGGCGACCATGCTCATTACCTGGGCAATTACGGATAGCCCGCTCCAGGCCAGTACTATGCCGGTGGCGGTTAACTGTTGAATAAGCGAGGATTCTGACGCAGCTATAGCACGTGCTCCCAGGGTCATTTCAAATACGCCGGTACTGATGCCACAGGCCAGGGAGTAGGACAGATGGGCCAGAGCACCCATCTGCTGCAGGCACCGGGCCATAAAGTCGATAACTCCCCAGGCTCCAAGCATCTGGGTTATAGCGGAGAAAATTACAATAAAGCCTCCGACAGCCAGGATATTATTAATACTTTTACGGATGGATTCACCCAGCATAGCTCCTATGCCGATTTGCTGTTCTCGATGAGCTGTAAAAAGCTGGTACAAGGCACTGCGCAATAAGCTGCGTTTTCGGTGAGCAGCTGCCAGACCGTATCGAGATGGGGCCAGTCGGCCCCATAGTAAGCCGACGGAAAGATTGGCCAGGTAATGACTGACAGCAATAACATACCCGGCGAGTACTGGCAGCTTAAACATTCCTACGGCAACTGCCCCCAGCATAAAGAGAGGACTGGAGTTATTGGTAAAGGAAACCAACCTCTCTGCTTCATTGCCATCCAGCATCTTCCTTGCATAGAGGTTTTTAGTTAGAACTGCTCCGATAGGAAAACCGGAGGTAAATCCCATGGCTACTACGAAAGATGCGCTGCCGGGAAGGCGAAACAAGGGTCTCATGATTGGTTCCAGCAAAACGCCCAGGAAGTGAACAAACCCCAATTGTACCAGCAGTTCAGCTGCCACAAAAAAAGGGAAAAGGGCGGGGAATACAACATTAAACCAGAGGTTAAGGCCATCCAGCGAGGCATTGACCGTCAGTTCCGGGTTAATTATCATGAAGGCGGTTAATAATAAAACCAATATAAGGTAAATAGAACGGGTATAGCTATTCAAGTCTCTTTCCCCCCAGTTAAACTTGCCAATGGCTAAAATGAAACCGCGGATACACGCTGATGGATGCAGAGCACAGAGAAAACTTATGAATACGCTGAAGATACAAAAATAACTCTTAGAGGAAGCGGGTTAACCCCACTCCACAAACGCGTTGTCTTTTCATGGCTCTGATGGTGATGCCTCTGGTATCATGACGTCTGCTAATGTATATGAAATTGGAGGTAGACTGAGAATATGCCCCAGGAAAAAATGCCTGCCCAACGACCACGTGTTGGCCTGGTACTCGGCGCGGGAAGTGCGCGGGGCCTGGCTCATATCGGTGTTCTCCAGGTGTTAACGGAAAACAGGATACCATTCGATTTTATTGTTGGCTCCAGTATTGGGGCCGTGATCGGGGCTGTCTATGGTGCAGGTGCTGATTTATATATGCTGGAGAAAATGGCAGGATGTATCAATATCAACGGACTGCTGGACGTTAAAGTGCCGCGCATGGGTTTTGTGGGCGGAGAGAAGATTCAAGAATTCATTCATTTGCTTACCAAAGGCAGACGGTTTGAGGAGCTAGGCCTGCCGTTGGCTGTAGTGGCTACTGATCTTCGTACAGGAAAAAGGGTGGTGCTGAATACAGGAACGGTCAGTGAAGCGGTTCGGGCCAGTATTTCCATACCAGGAGTATTTACTCCGGTTGAGTACCAGGAGATGCTGCTGGTCGATGGTGCGGTTACAGATCGTTTGCCCATTGAAGTAGCTCGGGAACTGGGAGCGGACCGAATCATCGCGGTGGATGTGACTTTTGCGGAGGAGAGGCAGCCGGAGCTCAATAATGCGATTCAGGTTATTCTTGCCTCGATCGAGGTTCTGGAACGGCAGATATTTACCGGTCTGGTAAAAGAACAAGCCGATATATTAATTCAACCACGGGTAACTAATATCGGCTCCAGCAGTTTTGATCGGGCAGATGAGTGTATTCAGTATGGGCGGGAGGCTGCGTTGGAAAAGTTACCCGAGATCCGGGCGGCGGTAGGCGGTTAAGAGGTTCACCTATTTGAACCGCAGATATACGCTGATAAATTACAAAATAGACACAGACAACGCTGAATATTATGAAAACGCTGAAGAAACAAAATAACCCTCACCAGGAGAGTATTAACCGGGCGAACGACTGCGAAGCCAACGATGTTTTGGCAAAGTGTCAGGCGTATCGAAGGCGAAGCCTGAGCACCGACCGAAGCCGAATGTACATCACTTACTCCGGCAGCGGTCTGTGATCTCAGCTCGCTCGTTTGGGAAGATAGTAGGTTTAAATTACCGTCAATTCTCTTTATTTTAATGTCTCATAAATCTGCGTTAATCTGCGTCTACTCATAATCAGGCATCCGTATCTGAGAAAAACAGGGGAGAAGTGGTATAGTCTTTGCCTCCCCGGCGGTGTGGTGGAGCCATCAATAGTGAGTAAAGGTCGGTAGCCATGATGTCTAATTCCAGCATCTTCCGAGCTGTTATATAGCCGGCGTGGGGCGGTTGTTTAAACATGTCTTTAACCCGATGAATCAAAAAAATTCTACAAATACTTTTCATTTTAAGAAGGATTTCCTGTCCTGATGGAGAAAATCCTAACAGGTGCAGATAAGTTGGCCCGGCCTGGTCAAACGTCCTGATCTGGGATTTAGTGACATTTAGCAGTACATATAATAATATACGGTTTATTCGAGTCAAGCTATATCTTTTGGTCTTGATGTTACTTATAAGCTCATACAGGTTGTTGGACATGGAGGCGGCTCTTTTGATGCGGTTTTCCAGGCCTTCGGTTATGTCCTGGATTTCGGCCAGGTGGGCAGTGCTGGTGCGTCGTAGAATGGCCAGCAGGGCGGTTTCCATTGCTTCCGTTCCTATCGGACCCCGGCCTCTGGTAAACTCACGTTTTAGAATTTCCAGGCTGAAGGTGGGAAGGGATGGTGACACCTTTTGGGGCCAATCCTGCTCGTGCAGGCGAAGCCGTATGGCGGATGCACTGGCATACGTGCCAGGATGGGAGTCGTGATACGATGAACCGTACCGCGGGATCAGTACCGGCAGCATAGAGCTGTTTTCTTCGCGTAATACCCGCAGGTATTCTATGGCCAGGATATTGTTGGAACCCCGGAGGGTATGGAGCAGCGATTCCAGGCTAATACCCGATCCCTGTTCACCAAGATACCGGGTGATGGCCCGGGCGCGAGCCACCGGGTAACTGTTGCCTTCGGATAGAAAACCTTTCAGGCTGGAGCGAAATTCTGGCGGTTCGAGGCTCAGGATGTCGGCGATATCCTGGAGCAGGTTGATGTCGTCGGTGTCAGCTCCAAAGCAGATATGAGTGATCACCCCGGTTCTTTCTAACAGCTGAATTGCTCCACGGGCAAAATTATAGGCACTGCGGGCTGCGAAACAAAATGGCAGTTCAAAGACCAGATCAGCCCCGCCCCTCAGAGCCATTTCGGTTCTTGCCCATTTATCTATTATCGCTGGTTCTCCTCTTTGCACAAAGTTACCGCTCATAACGCAGACAGTGGCTTGAGCAGAGGTGAGCTTTTGAGCTTGGTGCAGATGATAAAGGTGTCCGTTATGAAAGGGATTGTATTCTGTTATTACGCCTACTACCGGCAAGCACGTTCCCTCCATTTCTAGTATAAAAGTAAATCTTAAAACAGCAGATTCTTATTAGCGTTGTGTTTGTGAGAATAATATCAAATATTTATTAAGGTTCCAAGCTGGTTATCCGGCTGAAAATACAAAATTAAGGGAGGCATTACTGTGAATCTATTGGAACAAATTAGAGAGAAAGCAAAAAAAGCAGGAAAGACGATCGTATTGCCGGAAGGTACGGAGGAAAGGACTATTAGAGCAGTTCCTCTGTTGGCTGAGGGAAAAATCGCCAATCCCATTCTGCTTGGGGATCCGGCTAAAATCAAAGGGTTAGCGGATGGCTTTGGCGTCGATGTCAGTGGAGCAGAACTGATTAATCCCATTGATGCGCCCTACTTTGATGACTTTGTTCAGCAATTTTATGAAATGAGAAAAAATAAGAAGGGCATGACTCCTGACAAGGCGAAGGCGCAGATGACCGATACTCTATACTTTGCTTCTATGATGGTTAAGACTGGCAAAGCTGACGGTGAAGTAGCCGGCGCCGAGAATACCACTGGTAATGTATTGAGACCTGCTCTGCAGATAATAAGAACTTCACCCGGAATATCTGCGGTATCCGGTTCTTTTATTATCATTGTACCTGACTGCGAATACGGTGCTGATGGAGTTTTTGTATTTGCTGACTGTGCAGTAACCATAGATCCTACTGCTGAGCAACTGGCCGAGTTTGCCAAGACTTCGGCAGCCACCGCTGTGGATCTTTGCGGTATAGAAGATCCCAAGGTAGGTATGATATCCTTTTCTACCAAGGGCAGTGCCAGCCACGAAATGGTAGACAAAATGGTCAACGCTACCAATATAGCAAAAGAGAGGTTCCCTGAACTGAAGATTGATGGAGAATTCCAGATCGACGCGGCTATAGTACCCAGCGTGGGCGCATCCAAGGCTCCGGGCAGTCCGGTAGCCGGAGAATGTAATGTACTTATCTTCCCCGATATCCAGGCCGGTAATGCGGGTTATAAACTGGCACAGCGTCTGGGCAAAGCGGATGCTATTGGTCCCATCCTGCAGGGTATTGCCAGGCCGGTTAACGACCTGTCTCGCGGATGCAGTATAGAGGACATCGTAAACGTAGTGGCCATGACTGCTGTTCGCTCTTAGAGTCAAGGGTTAGTAGAAAAGCCCCGGAATTTTGTTCGGGGTAGTAGTGACAATAAGAAGAATGTATATCGGTACTGATTATGGAAAAGAGATAGCAAGGGAGGTGGCTACACAAGCGCCGGGAGAGGCTTTTATTGCAACAGAAAGATTATATTATAATAGTTGAGGAGGTTTATTTAGATGAAGGTACTGGTAGTGAACTGCGGAAGCTCATCCATCAAGTATCAGCTGGTAGACATGACGGATGAATCAGTCCTGGCCAAAGGGCTAGTAGACCGGGTGGGCATTCCCGGAACTTTGCTCAAGCACGAACCGACTGATAAAGATGAGGTAGTCATTAAAAAAGATCTGCCCGATCACACTGAAGGCATGAAACTGGTTCTGGACGTATTAATTAATCCCGAATACGGCGTAATTAAGAGCATGGACGAGATAGGGGCAGTTGGGCACCGGGTGGTTCACGGCGGGGAAGCTTTTGCCGAGTCTGTGGTCATCGATGATCAGGTTATACAGGTTATTAGAGAGTGCTTTGATATCGCACCCCTGCATAACCCTCCCAACTTGATGGGTATCGAAGCGTGTCAGGAACTTATGCCCAATGTTAAACACATCGCGGTCTTTGATACGGCTTTCCATCAGACCATGCCAGCCAAGAACTTCATGTATGCACTGCCTTATGAATCTTATGAGCAGTTTAAGGTAAGGCGTTATGGGTTCCACGGAACTTCACATTTCTATGTTTCCCACCGGGCTGCGGAAATGCTGGGTAAATCTTTTGAAGAATGTAAGATAGTTACCCTGCATCTGGGGAACGGCGGCAGTATGGCAGCCATTGCAGATGGAAAAGTAGTGGATACTTCGATGGGCTTTACTCCGTTGGAAGGACTGGTAATGGGTACCCGGTGTGGGGATATTGACCCGGCCATTGTATTTTTCCTGATGGAGAAAATGAACCTGTCAGCCAGCGACATGAATAACTATTTGAATAAAAAATCAGGAATGCTGGGACTTTCGGGCGTATCAAACGACCTGAGGGACGTTCTGGAAGCGGCTGAAGCTGGAAACGAAAGAGCCAAGCTGGCTCTGGATGTTTATATCTCCAGGGTAAAGGGCTATCTAGGAAACTATGTCGCCCAGTTGAACGGATGTGATTGTTTGGTATTCACCGCCGGGGTAGGCGAGAACTCCATCGAAATCCGGGAAGCTATCTGTGAGAATCTCGATTATTTGGGCATCAAAATGGATGCGGACAAGAACAAGGTCAGGGGTAAAGAAGTGGACGTAGCGGCCAATGATTCCAAGGTTCGCATTTTCATTATTCCTACCAACGAAGAACTGGTTATTGCTCGCGATACTTACAGACTTGCTCAGTAGTTCCAACCACGATTCTAGAGCCGGGCAACTGCCCGGCTTATTTTTTGTTCGATTTGGAACCGCAGATAAACGCTGATGGACGCAGATGATAAAAAATAGACGCAGAACCTATTAATACGCTGAATGAATAATTAGTACACAGATTCATTAGAAAATATCCTGCGGGAATTAGGGTATTTACTCGAGAAGTGAGATAATAGATTGGAGTGGTGGGTATTCTTGACATCGTAAACCGGGGAAGACTATAATTAATCTGGTTGTTTCTTGGGGTGTGAATTTATGAGAAACATGATAATTGATTTATCCTGGCTCCTGGATCATCCTCGCGAGATACAAAAGTTTCACTGGCAGCTGGAGGGGGAGAACAGTGATCTGGATGGCGAATTGGCCAGGTTCCAGGATCAGGTGGAAGTTGACCTGACTCTAACCAATGAGGGAAAATACATCGTGGGTTCAGGCACCATTACTACCGTATTGGGTTTTGCCTGTGGCAGTTGTCTGGAATGGTATTCCTGGCCATTGAGGGTTGAGTTTCCTCTCCAGTTGTGTGATGAGGCTCAGAACCAGGGCCTGGAAGATGAAGATTTCATCTGGTACCATGACAACCAGGCTGATGTCAGTTCGGTGGTACTGGAAAATATAATTCTTCATTTGCCTTTGAGGCGAGTCTGTCAGGACCCTTGTAAAGGTTTGTGCCCTCAGTGTGGGGTGAACCGCAATCATGAGGACTGTGATTGTCAAGAGGATGAAACGGATCCTCGATGGGACGCCTTAAAGAAACTGCTGTAGGAAGGGGGTAAAAAGGATGGCTGTACCCAAGCGACGGAAATCCAAGGCCCGTAAGAATATGCGTCGCGCTAACTGGAAGAAAGTAGAAGCCCCGGACCTGGTAGAGTGTCCGCAGTGTCATGAGCTGAGGTTACCTCACCGGGCCTGTTTAAAGTGTGGCTACTATAAAGGACAAGAAGTTATAAAATAGCGTTTTTTGAAAAGTAAGGTAATAGTCTGCAATGACATTAGCTTACTTTTTATTTTTTAGATGTTATAGGAGGGAGTAAGATGCGCATTGCAGTCGATGCCATGGGGGGCGATTATGCACCCCGGGAGTTAGTGAAGGGCAGCATAGAAGCGGTTGCAGGACAATCGGATATCAAGTTACTGTTAGTAGGAGACCAGCAGGTCATCCAGGATGAACTGAGTCGTTATACATATCCCCGGGACAGGATAGATATCGTTCACTGCACCCAGGTGGTGGAAATGAACGAGCATCCTTCACTGGCTCTACGTAAAAAAAAGGATTCCTCCATTGTGGTAGCGAACTCTATGGTAAAACATGGAAAGGCCGATGCTCTGGTTTCGTGTGGTAACACCGGAGCCCAGATGGCGGCGGCTGTATTTATCCTGGGACGTTTTGCAGGTGTGGAAAGACCGGCTATTGCTGCTCAAATCCCCATCGATAATAGCTGGATGGTGCTGCTTGATGTGGGGGCAAATGTAGACTGTAAACCACGTCAACTGGTACAGTTTGCTCTTATGGGGCAGGCGTATGCTTCTATTCTAACTGGTAATCCCCATCCTACCGTTGCGCTGCTTTCCAATGGTGAGGAAGAGACCAAAGGTAATCAGGCAGTTATTGAAGCCTACGGTAAACTGAAGAACATGTCGGTGCCTGGTTTCCTGGGGAATATCGAAGGACGTGATATTTTTACCGGTAAGAGCGAGGTAATAGTATGTGATGGCTTTACCGGAAACATCGTGCTTAAAGCTGTAGAAGGCTTTTTATCTCTGGTTATCGAAAAAGTAAAGGATAAAATAGATAGTAACGATATGGTGGTATTCAAGGATTTTGACTACCATCAGGTAGGCGGGGCTCCTCTGTTAGGGGTGGACGGGGTTAGCGTAGTATGCCACGGCAGTTCCCGGGCCCGGGCAGTGGCTAACGGTATTGAACTGGCTGCCAGGTGTGCGCAAAATGACATGATGGGCCGATTGAGAGAAGCCCTCAGCTGATGCAGCGCAGTCGACGAGTCCGGGAGCAAGTGGGTTAACCAGGAAAATAACTTGGCAACCGCAGATGAACGCTGATGAATCGCAAAATAGACACAGAAGACACAGAACCTTATGAATACGCTGAGTGAAGAATTAGATGCAGAAAGATGCTGATTTCCTTTAACCGTTTTTGATGCAGAGAACGCAGAAGGACGCAGATATTAAAATAACTCTATACGGGAGTGTGGTAACCCGGTGCAACAACATACGAAGCCGACGTCGTAGTACATACGCAGCTCCCAGGCTCGCGAAGCGGAGCGAGAAACAGGAGGTTTCGAGCACCGAAGGCTGAGTGCATGGACGCCGTTATCTGCGTCTTATTCAAATCAGGATCCCTATAGTCGAGGCCCGCGGTGGGGGTTGGGATGGAGGGGAGGGGTGAGATTGGCGGAAGGGAAAAAAATGAGCAGGAGAACCAAACTGGCCAGAGAATTTCAAAAATTAAACAAGATAGAGGAAGTGGATAACGGTATCATTATAATGGCTTTGACGCATCCTTCGTTTTCTCAGGAAAACAGCGGAATAGAGAGCAATCAACGGCTGGAGTTCCTGGGGGATGCGGTTCTGAACCTGGTGGTGGCCGAGTATCTCTATCGTAATTATCCGGATCGGCCGGAAGGGGATCTAACTCGCATTCGGGCCAAAGTAGTCTGTGAAAAAGCTTTGGTAGAAGTAGCCGGGTTTCTCAGAATAGGGGAGTACATTTCTCTGGGACGGGGAGAAGAGTTGTCAGGGGGGCGCCACCGCAATTCCATCCTGGCTGATACAGTGGAGGCTGTAGTAGGGGCTATGTATCTGAACCAGGGCCTGGAATATACCCGTAATTTTATCATGAGATATCTGACAATTGAAATAGAGAGTGTGGCAGAAGGCAATTTCTATGATTATAAGTCACAGCTGCAGGAACTGGTACAAAGTCGTAACAAGGATAATGTAAACTATGTAATTCTGAATGAAAGCGGTCCGGCCCACGACAAAACTTTTGTAGCCGGAGTATTTTTCCGGCAGCAGCTCCTGGCTAAAGGCAAAGGCAAAAGCAAAAAGGAAGCCGAGCAGAATGCAGCTGAAGCAGTGATTAAGAAAGGGCTGTTCTAGAGGTGATACCATGGGCCTTAAGATAGTTCCTATCTTTATTCCCCATTATGGTTGTCCTCACGCCTGTGTTTTTTGTAATCAGACCAGGATAACCGGCCAGTGCAGCATTCCGGATCCGGCTGCAGTGAACGATATAATTGAAGAATACCTGCAGACTATTCCGGTCTCACGGGAACGGCAGGTAGAGGTAGCGTTTTATGGGGGCAGTTTTACCGCCCTGGAGCCTGAGCTGCAGGAAGCCTATTTGCGTGTGGTTCAGCCCTGGCTGCGGAAGGGAGCCGTGGACGGCATTCGGATATCAACCCGTCCTGACGCTATAAGCAGCGGTATTCTGGATTTGTTAGCAAATTATGGAGTAAGGGTTATCGAACTGGGAGTACAGTCATTGGATGTCGAGGTTTTGCGCCAGTCGGGCAGGGGTTACACTCCGCGTGAGGTGTGGAATGCGGTTCGTTTGATCCAGGATCGGAATTATTGTCTGGGGATCCAATTGATGCTTGGACTACCCGGAGATACCGGGGAGAAAGACCTGGCTACGGCCAGGCAGGTAGTAGAGATGAGACCAGCCATAGCCAGGCTCTATCCTGCTCTGGTTATCAAGGGTACCAGATTGGCGCAGATGTATGAAACCGGTGCCTATCGACCATTGGGCCTGGAAGAAGCGGTGAATATCAGTGCCGATATGTTTATGATGCTTGAAAATGCTGGGATTAAGGTTATTAGAATGGGTCTTCAGCCCACCCATGAGTTAATGGGCGGTGACAGCTTGCTGGCGGGTCCTTTTCATCCTGCATATGGTGAACTGGTGGAGTCTGAGGTTTTCTGGCGCCAAGCCCAAATGGCCATCATGGCTTATGGTTGCTTACCGGCGGAAAGTCTCTGCATATTCGTTAATGAGAAAGACGTTTCCAAAATGACTGGCTTAAAGGGACGTAATCGCCAACGTCTGCAGGAATTCCTGGCGGGGGAAGTAAACATAAAGGGAATTAGTTCGGCAGGGCGCAATTGGGTCGGTATCGGCCGAGTCAAACATCGAGAACCCCAGTTTATACTATCCCGTGAACAGTTCGTCAACGATTTACTAAAAATGTAAGCTATATTTCCCAGCTCAAGGTATTAACTATTCAGCGCGAGAACAATTAGAAGCTGAACATCAGGTTTGGGTTATTTATCTGGTACTGGTATATGAAGGTAAGGGCAGGGCTGCCTGCAGGGGCAGCCCTTTTTTTAGGAGGTTTAGGGGTTGAAATATCGGATTTTAGCCCGGTTACAAGAAGTGTCAGGTGAATATATTTCTGGCACGGTTTTGGCGCGAGAATTGGGGGTTACCCGAACCGCTATATGGAAACATATCGAGAGCCTGAAAGAAGAAGGCTATCAGATAAAGGGGGTGCCCAACCGGGGATACCGTTTGACTGGTCTGCAGGGTTTGCCCATTCCCCCCCAAGGGGAGACCGAGTTTCTCATCGGTCGTCAGCTCTTACGATTTGCTGAGGTTGATTCTACCAATGACGTGGCCCGCGAGTTGTTAGCGCGTGGTAAATTAGGGCACGGTTCGGTCATTCTCGCTGAGCGTCAGAGACAGGGACGGGGACGGCGGGGAAGGAACTGGGAATCTCCAGACGGAGGGCTGTGGTTTTCCGTGGTCTTATTTCCGGAAATATCGATAGCGGAATTGGCCAAGATTTCTCTGGTGTCGGCGCTGGCGGTAGCTGGTGCTTTACGGCGGTTTGTTCCTTCTGGAATCGGAGTGAAGTGGCCCAACGATGTTTTATTAAATCGGCGGAAGGCGGCTGGCATCTTACTGGAAATGAAGGGTGAATTTGATAAAATAGAGTATGTAATTATAGGGATAGGTATTAATGTAAATGTTTTACTGGAAGATATGTCCCCTGAATTAAGAGAGAAGACGACTTCTCTGCTGCACGAGAGCGGTGAGCATTTTTCGCTGGACGAAGTACTGGGAGAGGTACTCATACAGTTGGAAACATCGTATAACCAATTTCTATGTGAGGGTTGGCCAGCTTTTCAGGAACGTTTTAACCGGGAATGCACGCATCGTGGGCATCCAATAACCGTTCAGCAGGGTGAACAGGCCTGGTCAGGGGTTGACCGGGGTGTGGATGAGTGGGGACGGCTGTTGGTAGCTATGGAAGATGGAACCGTTCGCCGTATTTCTACTGGTGATGTACTATTTTAGAGGGACTATGGAGGTAGAAGTTGTATTTAAGACGTCTGGAATTAAGAGGTTTTAAATCTTTTGCCGAACCTACCAAGATCTATTTTAATTCTGGAATCAATGTGGTAGTAGGGCCCAACGGGTGCGGCAAAAGCAATATCATAGACGCTATCCGCTGGGTTTTGGGGGAATCCAACATTCGTCACCTGCGCGGCCAGAGGAATGAGGATGTTATCTTTACTGGTACTGACGAAAAACGTCCCCTGGGATTGGCTCAGGTAGAGATAACTATCGATAACCAGGATAAGATACTACCGGTAGACTACAGTGAGGTGACCGTTTCCCGAAAGGTTTTTCGTTCCGGGGATAGCGAATTCTTTATTAATAAGGCTCCGGTACGGCTCAAGGATATCCAGGCTCTTTTTGCCGGGACCGGTCTGGGGCGTAAGGGCTATTCCATAATCGGTCAGGGTGAACTGGAGCAGGTGTTAAACGCCCGGGCTTTTGAACGTCGGTTAATACTCGAGGAAGCAGCGGGAATCATCCAGTTCCGTCAAAAAATAGAGGAAGCCAGTGCCCGGCTGCAGCTTACCGAACAGGATCTGGTGAGGGTAAATGACATTTTGCAGGAGTTGAACCAACGTCGGGAGGAATTGGCGGTCAAAGCTGAGAAAGCTGAGACCTGGAGGCGGCTACAAGGGCAGTTGGACCGCCTGGAGCAAATCGTGATGGCTTCAACTATAGCGGTTTTGCGTCGGGAACTGACCTCCCGGAGTCAGGCGTTGTCTTCTGCCCGGGTCGATGATGACCTTCTACGGGATGAGGTGCGGAACCGGGAACAGGAACTGGCTCAACTTACAGAACAGCTCGATAATCTGAAAAATGAATTGGCTGTCAGCAAGGATGATAAATACCAGAAAGGCACGGAAATAGGGAGATTGAGCGGGGAATTGAAGCTGGCGCAGGAACGGGTACGCAGTGCCAGTGAAAGGCTGGTTAACCTGGCCGAGGACGAGTCAAAGTA
>JAAZLJ010000159.1 GCA_012799365.1 Syntrophomonadaceae bacterium
CCTCGTCCCATCCAACGAGCAGCAGCCAGTGCTGCCGCCTCCGTCACTCGAACAAATTCGAGAGCTAATTCCCTCTCCATCTTTCTCCCTCCCGCGTTCAGATCCTGGCCCTTTTACTTACCTGCTTTGCGCCAGTCCTCCAGGAACCGGGTGATACCCGCATCAGTCAACGGGTGCCGAATCATTTGCTTGACAACCTTATAAGGAACCGTCGCAATATGGCAGCCCATCCTGGCTGCTTCTACCACATGCATAGGATGCCTGATGCTGGCAGCGATTATCTCGGTATCAAGTAAGTACTGGTCAAAGATAATAACTATGTCCTCCAGAACCTGAAGTCCATCATTGCCTGTATCATCGACTCTACCGATAAACGGACTGACGAATGCCGCCCCGGATCGAGCCGCGAGCAGTGCCTGGGCAGCTGAAAATACCAGGGTGGCATTGGTCTTGATGTCTTCAGCCGCCAGGATGCTTATAGCCCTCAGCCCATTTTCACTTAATGGTATTTTAATTACCACATTAGAATGAATATCCGCCAACTCGCGCGCTTCGCTAACCATCCCCTCGGTTTCCAGGCTGATAACCTCAGCACTAATTGGGCCGTCTACCAGTTCACATATTTCGTGTACCACGGTCTTGAAATCACGACCCTCTCTGGCCACCAATGTAGGATTGGTAGTTACACCCGCCAGAAAACCCAGTTGGTTAATCTCTCTTATTTCATCGACGTTAGCAGAATCAAGAAATATCCTCAATGGGTCACCTCCGTATTCTCCCTCAAGCTTGGCCGGAACTACCGAACAACCTGATTTTTTCTCGGATAATCTCAATACCCGCTTCTCGTGCTGGCCCCAAAATCTTACGAGGATCAATCTCATCCGGATTATCAACCATTACCTTTCGCGCCCGCTCCACAAAGGCTTCTCGGATATTGGTATCGATATTGACTTTCCTTACCCCGAGACTGATAGCCCGCTTTATCTGATCATCCGGCACCCCGGACGAACCATGCAGAACAATCGGGATTTTGACCAGATTGTATATTGTCTCCAGACGATCAAAATCAAGCCGGGGCTCACCTTTGTACTGGCCATGGGCCGTACCGATAGCTATGGCCAGACAGTCAACCCCGGTCTTTTCTACAAAATACCGGGCCTCTTCTGGATCGGTATAAACGGCCTCCCGGTCACTAACAAAAATATCGTCCTCCGTACCACCTATTTTCCCCAGTTCTGCTTCTACTGATACCCCCAGAGGTCTGGCCACCTCTAAAACCCTATTGGTAATCTCAATGTTTTCTTCCAGGGGTAGTTTTGAACCGTCAAACATAACTGAGCTGAATCCGCTGCCAATACAACGGATTACCTGTTCAAAACTGGTACCGTGATCCAGGTGCAGGGCTATTGGCACCCCACTCACCTCGGACGCTACCTTTACCATAGCAGAGATAAACTCCAAACCAGCATACTTGATGGCACCCTGACTGGCCTGCATGATGACCGGTGACTTCTCTCTCTGTGCCGCTTCCATAATAGCCTGAACAATTTCCATGTTGTTAGCGTTGAAGGCCCCTACAGCATAGTTGCCTTTTTCCGCCTCCTGTAAAAGCTGGGCAATAGGTACTAATGCCATGATATCCACCTCTTTTTTAGTCGTTTACAACTCTATCCAGCTTGAAAACCCCTGGCCAGGGTTTCCTTGACCATGTCCCTTAATACAATTATGTCAAATGGTTTGGTGATATACTTCTTGACCCCCACTTCCACCGCCTTTTTCATCATTTCTATTTCTCCATAGGCCGTCATCATGATTATAGCTACATCCTGATTCATCTTAAGTATGGTCTCCGAAGCCTCCAGGCCATTCATGCGCGGCATTTTCATATCCATTAAAATCACATCAGGTACACCGGACTTAACCAATTCGATAGCCTCCATGCCATCGGCAGCTACTTCAACCTCAAAGCCCTCACGCTGGAACAATTCCTGCAGCAACCGACGTATACCTTTTTGATCGTCCACTACCAGCAGTCTATAACCCATTCCCATCCCCTTCTCCCCTGCTTGACAGACTCTCTCTTTATATAACATTTCTATTTATTTCTATACTAGAATGCATTTATCCTCCATATTTCACCAAAAATTGGTGAATCTTCTGGCCATTCCACCCGGACTTAAAGCGTACCGATAGAGGCTATAACCACTATGACTCCCAGTATTACAGGCAGGGCTGCTGCCAGATAGGGAAGAATCCAGATTACTACGGCCCGGGCCGTGTCTATGTCCAGCGTCTCCCGCAAGGCCAGTATCTTCAAAACCAGAGTCCACAGAGATACGCCGAGCATGAGCAGCCAGCTTAAAGATTGTAGAGAAAGTACCTCTCCCAACAGATAAAAAGCAGGTCCGAAAGCTGCCGGCACACCGGCCAGGGCCATACAAGTCAGAATACCCCGGCCATTGGCCACTCCAAAAAGCAATTCCCCCAGCACCGTGTAGACGGCGGAAATAACAAACCATAATGCCAGAGAAAACAAGACATACATGAGACCGTACAACCACATCAGATTAGAAGCCGCCTGAGTAAGAGCCGGGAAAGGAAGCGCGCTCCCCAACTGCCCTCGAAAAATGCCGGCATTAACCAGAGCAGTGAAAACCAACGCCAGTGACCAGACACCGACTGCTCTGGCCAGGGGTTTCTCTTCCGCCAATCGGCCAAACGTCGCCACCGGTCTGAACAACACACCATAAAGCATATCCGTTATCGGCACTATCCCCCTCCTTCCGTTTCCTCTAATTCTCCAATGAAAAACCTGCCTGCGTTTATCTGCGATTTCAAAGTTACTTTCATGGCAGACCCGCACTTAGTAAGCCATCGGTACCCTGGTGTTATTATTCACCAAAGAGCTGGCCGAAAACCGGGAAAGTAATCTGGTCAAAGGGTCAGCCGAGTTTAACTCCACCACCTGGGGCTCACCTTCAATGTGGGCTAATTCCCGCGCTCGATCCAGAGCATCATAGTAATTACCCATTGTATCCACCAGCCCGCTCTTCTGCGCCTGTTTTCCGGTCATAACCCGGCCGTCCGCCAGAGCTCGGACTTCTTCAGGTTTTATTTTTCCCTTTCGTCCGGTCTCCACCTGCTCCAGAAACTGCTGATAAACATCCCCCACCAGATCCTCCAGAATCTGGCGTTCCTCAGGGGTGATTTCTCGATTCATAGAACCCATATCCTTATAGGGGCCGCTCTTAATAACCTCAGAGCGAATTCCCAGTTTCTCAAACAGCCCCTGCACATTCAAAAGTTCGGTTATCACCCCAATACTCCCGGTGGTAGTGGCCGGATTGGCATAAATCTCATCACAACTGGCCGCAATCCAATAGCCTCCCGAGGCAGCCACATCACCCATGGATGCCACCACCGGCTTGCCTGCCGCCCGCACCCGGTCGATCTCTTCACCCACCTCCTGGGCAGCCACCGCACTTCCACCCGGACTATCAATACGAAGCAAGACCGCCTTGATATCTTCGCGTTTGCGCGCCTCCTGCAGTGCCTGCATAATGTCAGCGGTGCCAGCGGTTCCACCATAGGTCCCGCCACTACTCATCAACACGCCCTCCACCTTAACCACCCCGATGGCTGGTTGGCCCACCTTGATTTTACCTTTTCCTGCATCAGACGGTGTCCATCTGGCGGCCAGTACCAGTACACCCAGACAAAAGATAATAACAATGCCGGTTACCAGTTTTTGTTTCAAATTGTACCCCCCTTGCCAGTATACGATAGCCTTCTCTCATTTAATTCAATTTTAACCGGTTGGCCGTTTTTTAGAAAGACTCGGGAGACATCAGCAGCAGCCATGGTGCGCTTCACCGGAACCTCCACCACATCCCCCGCTACGATATTGCTTCCCGGCGGGAACTCCACCATACAGAACTGCATGAACACCTTGCCTCGCACCCAGTAACTCTGCCCTCGCAGGGTAACCTTCATGGCAAATCGACTGAAATTTAGATAGGTAAGCACCAGGCGTGCCAAAATCTTAAGCAGGTCGAGCAGACTCCCGGGACGAGAAAAGGCTTCCATACCCAATCCATCCTTAAATCCCGCCGCCACAACAGCTACCCGAACCGGGGCCCGGGTACGATAAGTTCGATAGTAACCCAGATAGCAGCCAGCAGGCAGATCCCTCACTGCAGCTACCCGGGCCTTGAACCGATAGGGGTTGTGAAGTAATATCGGCTTGGGTACATCTCCAGCTGGATACTGTCCACCCAATAAAGTTCCGATGCGAACCGCATCCAGGTGCATTTCGGGGAATTTGAGCGCGGCTGCACTATTGCAGCAGTGGCGGAGAGAAATACGAATCCCTGCCTGATCTAATATCTGAAGCACCCCTTGAAATCGCCGGAACTGTTTCCACGTGTACCGGGAACTGTGAGCACCGGCCTCTGCAAAATGAGTATAGACCCCTTCCAAAACCAGATAGTCATCGTCATTTACCAGTTCGGCCAGTTCCAGCACTCCTTCCTCTTCGATGCCAAAACGTCCTAAACCGGTATCGACTTTGAGATGAACCCGGGTACGCCGACGGAGCCTGAAGGCAGCTGTCGACAGCACTTTATAATCATGAAAACTGGCTATGGTCAAAGTCAGGTTATTGTTCACCGCCTTTTCGGCCTGGTCACTACGGACGGGAGCAAAGACCAGAATATCGTTATCGATACCCCCACGTCTCATTTCCAGGGCTTCTTCGACAAAAGTTGCCGCAAAAAAATCAACTCCCTGCTGAGACAAGGTATGAGCGACCTCTACCGCTCCCATTCCGTAAGCATTGGCTTTAACCACAGCAATAAGCCGGGTTCTATCTGCTAGAAACCGGTTGATACTATGTAAGTTTTCCGTCAGGGCGTCGAGATCCACTTCAATCCACCGGTCGGCAGCTATCTCCCCCATCTTCTCACCTTCCAGCCAGTGATTTACGGAGACGGATCAGCCATCTAACTCCCTGGTAATAAAGCGGTAAGACCCTGGTCCACAGCCAATAGAAAAAAGGAGAATACACCTTATCCCACTCACCAACAAACTCCACCAAATCACCATTGAATCCCTTCTTGAAACGATATAAGCCATACAAGGGGTTGTCCTCGGACAGATCACCAGATACTCCCCGAAAGTCATACAAGCTGCATCCGTTTTCCCGGGCCCAGGTGATCATGGTCCACTGTAATAGATAGTTAGGCATCACATTGCGGTGGCGATTGCTGGAAGCTCCATATAGGTACCACGCCTTATCCCCCAATTTAAGAGCCAGAGTTCCGGCTATTGCCTCACCCTCATATTCGGCCATAAAAAAACGTGCCAGACCCGGTACCACCAGTTCATCCCATATAGTGGCAAAGTATTCGTGGCTGCGAATCAAGAATTCATCCCTTTCCGCCGTCTCTTCTAACAATGCATAGAAAATCTCTAATTCCGCTTTATCTTCAATCTGACGCACTTTCACGCCCCGCCGACCAGCCAGGCGAATATTATAGCGAGTCTTGGAATTCATATCGGCCAGAAGTTGTTCCTCGCTGGGAGTAATGTTCAAACGGAACACAAAGGTGGGCTGAACCCCTTCGAACCCCTCGGCAGTGACCGTCTTGTGAAAACCGTTACTTTCAAGAATACCGGTAAACAACTGGTCCTCAACCTCTATATCCGGATCAATTTTAAGAAAAATGGCTCCATGCTGGCGGGCGAGTTTTTTGACCCCCCCGATAAGGGCTTCGAATTTTGTACGGTCATGAACATCTACCACCGGCCCCCGAGGAGCGTAGAAAATGCATTTATTCCGCAGCGGAAACGGTAGAGACCTTTTAAGTATCAAAACGGCACCCTCTATCTCCTCTTCCTTTTCCACTACCAGGAGCAGCGGCTGCCACCCGGTACTGGCCTTAACCTGCCCCCACTCCCAGGTTTGCAAAACATGCCCATGAGGATGCCGACCGATAAAGTCATTAAACCGCTTATAATCCTTATCGTCCAGAACACGAGTTGTATACATATCTTTCTCCTTTATTACATACTAATTAAGTTTAATCTGGCTTACTAAAAAGCGAATTTTATTGTTAGACTTTCTGTCTTAGATTGTAGTACTTCTCCACCACAACTGCAAAAACTTTCTGGTAGATAAGCCTTTATAATTCCGCTTCGGGCAGATAAAAGTCGATTTCTGTCTGCAGCTGCTTATTTCGTATTTATCGCAGTATCTATATACACAACATAGTATTGCGACAATCTGAGATTTAGATGTAAAATGAAAAGATAGGGATAATTATAACTAGGAGGAATCCACCATGTCTTTTATTAGCGAATTGAATAAGAAATTGGTCTCAGCTGACACCGCAGCCAGGGTAGTTAAATCCGGTGATTGGGTGGAATACAGTCATTTTGCCTGTGTACCGCGTGTAATGGATGAAGCTTTAGCCCGCCGTCGGGATGAGCTAGAAAACGTAAAAATCCGGGCCTGTACCAGTCTTATTGCTCCCCAAGTATGTCAGGTAGATCCAGAGCAAAAACACTTCATCTACAACAGCTGGCATATGAGTGGAGCCGAAAGGAAGCTTCATGATCAAGGACTGTGTACCTATATTCCCTTTTTCTTTGGTGAATGTCCTGATATCTACTACCGTTATCTGGAGCCCGATGTAGCCATTATGCAAGTTGCCCCGATGGATACACACGGCCACTTCAATTTTAGTGCGGCCTGTTCCTACTCTAAAGCCGTATGTGATAAATCCCGGATAGTCATTCTGGAGGTAAATGACCGCATGCCGGTCTGTCTCGGGGGGAATCACGAATCTGTGCATATATCAGAAGTTGATTACGTGGTAGAGGGCCTGAGTGAACCGCTTCTCGAGCTCCCTAAGCCTCAAATTACCAGGGAAGATAAGAAAATCGCCGCCCTGATAATGGAAGAACTGGAGGATGGGTCCTGTCTCCAGCTCGGGATAGGAGCAATACCTAATTCAGTTGGAGCCATGATCGCGGAATCTGATTTGAAAGATTTGGGTGTCCATACGGAAATACTGGCTGAATCTTTTGTCGATCTTTATGAAGCTGGCCGCATCACCGGAGCCTGCAAAAACATCGATCGCTACAAGATGGTCTATACTTTTGCCATGGGTTCCTCTCGCTTGTATGAATTCCTGGACAACAATTCGTCATGTGCCATCTACCCGGTGAACTACTCCAACAACCCTATGATCATCTGCCGCAATGACAAGGTCATGGCCATCAACAGTGCCCTGGAAATAGATCTGTACGGACAGGTAGCCTCTGAATCAGTTGGAACCCGCCATATCTCCGGTACCGGTGGCCAGATGGATTATATCCTGGGCGCCTGGCATTCTCGAGGAGGAAAAGGTTTTATTTGCCTGACCTCTACATTCACTGATCGCCAGGGAAAGGTTCATTCCCGTATCAAGCCTACTCTTGATCCTGGAACCATAGTGAGCTGCCATCGCTGTGCTGTCAACTATGTGGTAACCGAATACGGTATTGCCCGACTTAAAGGCCTGTCCAACTGGGAACGAGCTGAGGCACTCATCAATATTGCCCATCCTTCTTTTCGCGATGAACTGGTAACCGCGGCTGAGAAAATGGGAATCTGGAACCCAACTAATAAGCTTTCTGAGCCCCTCTCCAGCAGGGTAGAATATCTTTGATTAGTAAACAAGTTGTCAGCGTCTGTGTCTATTTTCATAGCAAAGGGGGGACGTGTATACACGTCCCCCTTTATTATTACTATATTTTGTAATGACTTATTACGGAGCATGTTTTTTGTGGCTGTTTTCATAAGCAGCCTGAACGAAGTCCCGGATTAATGGATGAGGGCGGTTGGGACGGGATTTGTATTCCGGATGGAACTGGCAGGCCACAAACCAGGGATGATCGGTAAGCTCGATGATCTCTATCAGCTTCCCGCCTTCGGAAAGCCCACTCATAACCATTCCATGCCGTTCCAAAACCTCCCGAAATTCATTATTAACCTCGTAGCGATGACGGTGCCTTTCTATTACCTTCGGCACACCGTAAACCCGATAGGCTATAGTATCCGGCCCCAGTTCACAGGGAGCTCCTCCCAGCCGCATAGTCCCACCCTTTTCGGTTATTCCTACTTGCTCGGGTGCCAGATCGATAATCGGATAAGGAGTATCCGGTACAAACTCGGAACTATCAGCACCTTCCAGACCACATACATTACGGGCAAATTCTATTACCGCACAGTGCATCCCCAGACAAATACCCAGCAAAGGCACCCGGTTTTCGCGGGCATACTGCGCCGCCTTAATCTTGCCTTCCACCCCTCTTTCTCCAAATCCACCGGGAATTAAAACGGCATCTGCATCCTCCAGGACCCAGGTACCCTCGCTTTCCAGATGTTCAGCATAAACCCACTGGATATCAACTTGAAGCTGGTGATGAGCTCCGGCATGATAGAGAGCTTCTACCAAACTCAAATAGGCATCAGGCAGCTCTATATACTTTCCGACCAGGGCAACCTTTACATTGCCACAAGGATTCTTCATATTGTTTACCAGCTTACGCCATTCACCCAGATCCGCCGGTGAATACGGTAGTCCCAGACGCTTCAGCACAATTTCATCCAAACCCTCTGCTTCCAACATTAAGGGAACCTCGTAAATACTGGAAGCATCGCGAGCTTCAATTACCGCTTCTGGAGCCACGTCACAGAAGAGCGCCAGTTTAGCCCGTAATTCCCTGGATAAGGTCTTTTCCGCACGACAAACCAGGATATCGGGCTGGATACCGATACCGCGAAGTTCTTTCACACTGTGCTGCGTAGGCTTCGTCTTTAATTCGGCTGCGGCCCTGATATAAGGAATGAGGGTAACGTGAATATAAAGGACATTATCGCGTCCCACATCTGATTTTAGCTGTCGGATGGCCTCCAAAAAGGGTAGGGATTCGATATCTCCTACCGTACCACCGATCTCGGTTATGACCAGATCTGGCTGGCTTTCTCTGGCTATCTGGAGAATACTATCTTTTATCTCATTGGTAATATGGGGTATGACCTGCACCGTTTGGCCCAGGTACTCGCCTTTCCGCTCCTTATCCAGAACTGCCTGATAGATCTGTCCTGTAGTTACATTGGCATTTCGGGTTAGATTTTCGTCTATGAACCTTTCATAATGGCCGACATCCAAATCGGTCTCCGCTCCGTCCTCGGTTACGTATACCTCCCCATGCTGGTAAGGACTCATGGTCCCGGGGTCCACATTGATATACGGATCAAACTTCTGCAGTGACACTCGAAGTCCCCGGCTTTTAAGAAGCCGCCCGAGAGACGCAGCGGTGATTCCTTTTCCCAGCGAAGATACTACTCCTCCTGTTACGAATATGAACTTGGTCAATTCCTGCTCCCCCTTTTGTAATGTAACAAATGTACATGATACCAATGGTATCACCAGCAGAGGTGAAAACAGCTCATTCATTAGAGTGTGATAACATATTCCCTTTTAGAGTCATGAAAAATACATATTTATGGAGTGAGGTTAACCCGCTCGCTCCCAGACTCGTCGACTGCAGTACATCAGCTTGCTTCAGTGTGAAGCGGACCCCTCAGGATTCGGCGTCCATGCACTCAGCCTTCGGTGCTCGAAACGTCCTGTTTCTCGCTCCGCTTCACAGCCCTCAGC
>JAAZLJ010000160.1 GCA_012799365.1 Syntrophomonadaceae bacterium
AGCTAGAGCAGCAGCTATAATACCAGCCAGGGCACACCACAGCATATTACGGGCAAAAGCAGCTGCCATGTTATCATAAGGTGTGGCTGGCACCCCTACATACCACATGCCGATGATCTCGCCTCTGATATCCTTAATGGGCTCATAAGCAGTGAGGTTGCGAGTCCCTACCACTTCCGCCTCCCCGATATAGGTCTGACCTTTTTTCAACACCTTCTCTACTACTTCCGCAGATGCCTGGGTACCTACCTGTCTTACCCCATCCTTCTTGACGTTGGTGGATACCCGGGTATCGTCTTTAAAAATGGTGACCGTATCTCCGGTCTCTTTACCAATCTGGTCGATAACACCGAAGTTCTCTTCCATGAGAACCTCACCTTTATACATCTTACCGTCCGGTCCAATAGACCACGCTCCAGGAAATTCATGTTCCAGGAGTGCCATGCCAATTTTCATATCTGACTGCAGTTTTTCCTCCGCCGAGTTTATTATCTTATCTTTCATGGAGGAAGTTGCGTAGTAACTCATAGAGCCGGTAATAATCACAATCAAGGTAACAAAAATTACAATTAACCTGCCTCCTACATTGAGCTTGCCTCTAATCATTCCTATCCTCCCCTCAAGCATGGTCGATACCTATGTATTTATCTGGTTGTTAATCGACCTGCTGTTAATGCTCGTGAGCGTGTGCCAGAGTAATTTTCTCTCCGCATTCCCGACAGTAGAAGTTGCCTTCTTCATCGACATCAAAATCCAAAATGGCAGCGATCTGTTGGGGGGTAAGTTCTCCCAGCCACAGATCCTCGATATCCGCTTCGACCAGGGAACGATAACCTAATTCCCAACGAGGAAGTACCACCCAGATCTGATAAAGCAGTTTGTACCACCGGTTAACAACCTCCCGCAGGTCGTAAAGCCGGGTCAGAACCTCCATCTTCTCCAGCATTTCGCTAAAAGTCCGGCTTTTTAACATAACCGAGAACACCTGCTGTACCTTCAAGTTGCCTCCGCTGATGCTATCCAGAATGGGCTGTAGTTCCCGCTCCATTTCCTTACGAAAATTCTTCCGCCAACCGTAGGCCAAATCGTCCAATGTGTGTTCGCCTGCCACCTGATACCCCTGCTGAGCAGCCAATAGGTGTTCTGGATCTGGTATTTCAGCTAAAGCTACGATCTCCTGGTCCTGCAGCACCTTGAACCGGCTGTCCTGTAGGAGTTCTATTACAAATACTTCTTTAACCGGCTGTAATTTAAAGTTGGCAGCCTTTTCCACTTCAACCAACGCTTCGTCCAACCTCATGGCACCGGTGAAGTTTAACAGTCCCCATAGATAATTCCGGGCCCGATTCAGCATCCTTCCCGCTGCATCCTCAGATGCCCGATCCAGATCTTTTTCCATGCTCTCTACCAGGTCATAAGGCAGCTCCCCCCTATCCCAATTTTCTACGGCATTCCGAACCGCTTGTTCCAGGGCCTGCCGGGCCTGTTCCCGCTGTCCGGTAAGGAGATAGGCTTTGCCCAGGCCCCAATAACCAGCATAGTCAGGTTCGTTTTCTTGGATTTGTTGTAAAAAATAATCTATGGCCTGCTGGTACTGAGCCTCCCGCAGCATATCCCACCCCTGTTTGAAATCCATGAGATTATAACCCCCATTACCTGTGCTTTTAATGATATTATCGTGTTTTTCCAGCAAAAACTCAGGGTTACCATAACTGGATCTATTTCTCAACTAACTTCGACAACCGGGATGTTTTTCCTCCTTTTAGCTAATATTGTTTGCCCCAACCAGATAAAAAATAACGGTACTTAAGTACCGTTAATCTATTAGTTTCATATAGAGAACCCGATTGTAATTATAAACCCCGATTACGTTCCCCGAGGCATCATAAAGATAGTTGGCAGAACTGCCCCCGATATAGACCGTCCCCTCCTGGGAAACCCCCAGTTCACGTACATACCCGCGTAAGACCTCGCCATCGGTGAAATGGATTTCTACTTTAAGTAGTTGGGGAGGCTCGGGGTCTTCAGTTTTATCAGTTAGTGGTTTGAGATCCAGGCTGCAGCCCACCATTAGTCCCACTGCTATGAGCAGCAGTACTAACGCAGCCACCCGCCATCTTCGCCCCCTGAACATGGTCTTCATCTCCTCCCTGGCCGAATCCTTCTGCCTCTCAGATGTGGTTCCATGCTATATCTTCTTCGGTTCCCATTTCTCTGCTGTTCAGCCCAACGGGCCAACTGCTGGTCGACCAGGTAATGTATGCTGTTTCTGGTAAATTCACCATTCGGCCCTTTCTTTCCTGCCGGTTTTCCGGTGAGTATTTCTATACCCTGATCCACGTGGTCAATGGCCCATATATGGAACTCGCCTTTCTCCACCGCTTCTATCACTTCGTGAGAAAGCATGAGGTTGACCACATTCTGGCGTGGAATGATAACTCCCTGTTCTCCACTCAATCCCTTTTTCCGGCATACCTTGAAGAACCCCTCAATCTTCTGGTTAACTCCTCCTATGGGCTGAATATCACCATTTTGATTGATAGAACCGGTTACGGCTATACCCTGCCGAATGGGGACTCCCGAGAGACTGGAAAGGATGGCATATAATTCGGCACTGGAGGCGCTATCGCCCTCGATTCCCTGGTAATTCTGTTCAAAGGTAAGACTGGCTGAAAGAGAAAGCGGCTTATCCTGGGCATAAGTGGCTCCTAAATAACCGGTCAGAGTAAGCACCCCTTTGCTGTGGATATTGCCGCTCATGTGGATCTCTCGTTCAATATTGACCAGTCCCTTTTCCCCCATAAAAGTACGCGCAGTGATACGGCAGGGTTTGCCAAACCATTGTTCACCCAAAACGTATACCGCCAAACCGTTAATCTGCCCCACCTTTTCTCCGTGTACATCAATAATGAGGGTGCCATCTTCAATCAGAGCCAGGATCTTTTCTTCCATCATCCCGGCGCGGTACTGTTTCTCCTCTATAGCCCGAAGGACATGACTGGCTTCTACCACCCCGGCACCATCATAGGCCGCCCATACGTCGGCCTCATGAATTATCTCACTCAGACGGTTAAAAAGAGTGGTCAGTTTGTCCTGATGACCTGAAAGCCTGGTTCCATAGTCCACTACCCTGGCTGCAGCTTCCCGACTGAAATGGCGAAGACCGTTTTCTTCACAAACCGCTTTAATGAAACGAGCGTATTCTTCGATGTGCTCCTGATCCCTGGCCATCTCCACATCAAAGTCGGCCCGGAGTTTGAAAAGCTTGCGAAAATCTTCGTCCCACTCATGCAGCAGGTAGTAATGATGGGGCTCGCCAATAAGTATTACCTTTATCTGCACCGGTATGGGCTCTGGTTCCAGGGTTTCCAGACTGTAAGTGCTGTAGTTCTTCCAAACACTTTCTATGCGCACCTCTTGATTTTTAAGCACTTGTTTCAAGGCATCCCATGTAAAAGGATTTTTAAAAAGATCCAGCAGGTTCAGTATCAGGTATCCGCCATTGGCACGGTGAACCGCTCCCGCCCGTACTTTAGTGAAGTCGGTAGACAAAACACCGAACTCCCCTTCGTACTCGATGGCACCAAAAAGGTTGGTATAAGTGGGATTGGTTTCATAAATAACCGGAGCATGTTCCAGGATCGAATTATCTGCCAGAAGATTGACCTGATAACGTTTAAATGCCGCTCTCCTATCCATACGGCGGAAAAATGCCAGCGGCAGCTGGGCGGTCTCCTCCTGTTCACCAAACAAGTCCAGGTTCTCCAGAATATCCTGATGAACCTGCTCCAGGTAGGTTACCACTTCCGCCTGATCCCGATAAGCCTTATACAGCGCATTAAAATACGGTACTATAGTACTGCGAGCGGTTTCCTGTTCCAGGGCCAGAACCTGAGCTTTTATATCCCGTTCTCGTTCCCGGTAAACCCTCAGTATCACATTAAGTTTTTCCTGCAGGGCTTTGCTCTTTTTTACCGTTTCCTGGCGCTCATCTTCATCCAGAGCGGCGAATTCCTCCTGGGACATTGGTTCACCGTCCTGCAAAGGAATCGTGCTTATACCTTCCTGAGTTCGGGATATAGCAAACCCCTGCTCCCGGGCCATTTTCGATAACCTCTCATACATTTCACTGGCGTCCTCATAGAAACTGGATAGAATATGGTTTTTCTGTAATTCAAATGTTTGGGTTTCGTAGGCTCGAGGAATGGCCTTGCGCAGCTGGTCCACCAATCTATCCATGTCCCGGACCAGTCGTTTGCCTTTACCCGCTGGCAGCTTTATAGCCCGAGGACAGTTATTATCACGGAAATTAAAAACGTAGCACCAGTCGCCGGGAACTGGTTCTTGCTGAACCTTGTCCTCCACCAATTGCCAGGCCAGAGTGGCCCTACCAGTGCCAAAAAACCCGCTCAAAAAGATATTATATCCCTGGTCTTTTACGTCCAATCCGAATGAAACCGCCCGCCGGGCGCGTTCCTGCCCAATGACCGCTTTTAACGGCTGCACTTCGGCGGTAGTAGCAAAATCGAATTGGGCCGGGTCACAGGTTTTTTTCAGTTCCTCAGGTCTCAGTTTGCTCAGCGTACTCCCCTCCTCAGTAAAATCATCCCATTGGGACACTCGTTTATACACGAAAACGGTACCCCACCTCGCCTTTACGTACGGTATCTCCAAGTTCATTGTACAACATGGCCGAGGCATAAAAACCGGTACAATGACTGACTACTAATCTTTTTATATCATATTGTTTTAATGCCTGAATAGTTTGAGACATCCGCTCCTGATTGGCTGTAAAAAGGTGGGTTCCGCCTATGAAGGCTTGAATCTTGTGATTGCCGGTGACCTGACAAGCATACTGCAGAGTATTGATAAGACCAGCATGGGCACACCCGCTGACGATAATGAGCCCCTCCGGATGATCTATAATGAGTGCTTGATCATCGGTTAAGTTATCAGTTTCCCATCTGGAGCTGGTCTGATAGACAAAATTACCTCCCGTGTTTTCATAATCGGTCAGCCGGGGAACCTCACCGGTAACCAGAACCCCGGGCATCAGCTCGTGTACCCTGGGGGTTTCGACAAATTTATCTCCCTGAGCCATGATCTCCTCCCTGCCGATAGGCATGCTGAGATCTTTGATCTGACCGTTAGATAAAACTACACCCCGGGGATAAAAAACATGGGGATGCAGGTAAAAGGTACGCTCTCCTCCCTGCTGCAGCAAAAAACGAATACCCCCGGTGTGATCTGAGTGCCCATGACTGATGACCACCTTTTTAACCGCTCCCAGGTCTAATGATAGAGCCCGGGCATTATGTAGAAGGGCATCATGAGAACCGGTATCAAACAAAAAGGAATGGCCGTCCACCTGTACCAGGGCGGCAAACCCGTATTCCCCAATTAATCTCATGTCTGGAGTGGTGTTCTCCACCAAAATGGTAATATTAACCTGCATCTTATCGCCTCCTGATTCCCTATCGCCCACCGATACGGTATAGCTGATATCCTCCCGCTGCTCGAGCATTTACCCCGCCGATTTACAGAAAATTATTGATCAAGGCCATGCAGCCAATTCCTACGGCCAGAGTATAGAAAAGGTTTCTGGTAAAAACCGCCACTACGAAAGTAGGTATAAAAGCCCAGATGTACTGGTTAGAAATGTTGATAGCCAGAGCCTTGTCCCGGATAAGGATACTCATGGCCAGGAGCGAACCCAGCACCGCGGCTGGTATATATGACAACCACTCCTGCAGGCGTTCCGGAAACTCTAAACGGGACAGGGTGCCTATAGGCAGCATACGCGGCGCCAGACTGACCACCGACATTCCGATTATTAGCAAAACCATCTCGCGGCTCATTTCTTTAAAGTCACTCCTAAAGTTGCCCCGATCAGGGTGGCAATGATGACATTGGACATATTGACCAGAGAGCCAGGTACCAGACCACCAATGACCAGACAGATAAGGGCGGCGACCGCCGCTACTATCGCATCTTGCTTACGGTTAATCATCAAAACCAACAGTACTGTATACATGGCCGGCAGAGCAAAATCCAGGCCGAATTTCTGAGTGTCGGTCACCAGTTTACCCATGTAGGTGCCCAGAGCTGAACTACCAATCCACGAAAGATGAGAGGTCAGGTTTAACCCGGCCAGATAATAGGCGGTCGCCGGGTGACGGGCATAGTGAGTCACCGAGACCGCATAGGTTTCGTCCGTAAGTCCATAGGACAACAGGGTGGCGATACGGGTAGGCACCGCTTTAAAATGAGGCACCAGAGAAGTAGCAAAAAGAAAATAACGCAGGTTAACCAGAAAGTTGGTCAGGATGATGGTGGCCATAGCTGCGCCTTCTTTAATCATACCTACTGCTATGTATTGTCCCGCTCCGGTAAAACACATGATGGACATCAAGGTAGCTTCCCCCACCGTCATCGCGGCATCGTTGTTAGCCAGCACCCCAAAGGCAAATCCCAGGGGAAGATAACCCAATACAACTGGAAAAGCGTCCTTAATTCCTGTCAGAGTCTCCTGTTTTTTATCCACTTCTACCCCTGCCCCAATCTTGAAAACTGTACTTATTTTCGCCTTTTTGACAGGTAAAAGCAAGTTCTGTCGTCTAATTAGTGATGGAGACCAGGCCGCAAGGACGGTAAGGCTTCGCCCATGCTGAAGTTTTTAGCCATATAAAAATAAACTTTACTGCGGAGGAACCAGGGTGCGAAACCATTTCCAGACCAGGCTATTTTTCCCCATCTCATCGTCTGGATTCGGTTCAGGAGTGAAGGTCTCCGACTCCTGAGTTTGAGATTGGAATAATTCACTCCCCCAGTTCAGCCCCCACTCATGATAGTAACAGATGCTTTCTGGCTCGGTTCCATCTAAAAAGGCGGCCTCGATTTGGCGGGGGCATGATTCACAGGCCACCAGCCCGCTGTCCAAACAGATATTAATTCGAGAAACCCCGGATGGTTTGGGGAAATCCTCTACCGGCAGCGAGGCTGAAGCCTTATTGATGAACTGGGCCCAGATGGGACCGGCGATACGGCCACCAGCAATATTGACTGATTTTTCCTGGGTGTCATACCCTACCCATACTGCACAGGACAGCTGAGGAGTATAGCCGACAAACCAGGCATCCCGATATTCCTGCGTGGTTCCGGTTTTTCCCGCGGCGGGGCGTCCCACTACGCTGCGCAGATGGGAAGCAGTACCCCCGGGAACCAGCACCCCTTTTAGCATATCACTGACGATATAGGCATTCTGAGGAGAGACTACTCGACTCTGCCGGGGACGGTGCTCTTCCAGAACACGCCCGTTCCGATCCACCACTTTGGTTATCCCTATCGCCTCTGATTTAATTCCTTCGTTGGCAAAGACGGTAAAGGCAGCTGCCATCTCCAACGGTGTAACTTCCGAGGTACCCAGAGCCAATGAAACATAGGGCCGGATCGAACCTGTAAACCCAAAACGCTTAACCCAACGAGCATAGGTATCCGGACCCAGTTCGTGATTCAGTTTGACCGCCACTATATTGTCGGAAATCATCAGGGCTTCTTTGAGAGTGAACGGCTTCCAGTGATAAGGTTCCTTCCCGTAGTCCGTGGGCGCATAGACAGTACCATCGGGCTGGGGAAATTCTACCTCTTCACACCTGAACATGGAAGCCGGTGTATAACCTCGCTCCATAGCCAATGAATATAAGAAGGGCTTGAAGGCCGAACCCGGCTGCCTTTGAGCCTTGATAGCCCGGTTAAACGAGCTTTGGACAAAATCCCGTCCCCCGATGAAGGCTTTGATGTAACCATTCCTGGCATCTACTGCCACCAGAGCCGCCTGCAGTTCCGCATTTCGTTCTCCCATTACTGAATTATAAGCATCCTGAGCCGCGATCTGCATATCCAGATCCAACCCGGTGTAGATCTTCAAACCTCCCTGGTACACCATGCGCTCACCATATTTGCGGACCAGCTCCCCCACCACCATGTCCACAAAGTAGGGAGCATCTCCTTTGATAAAACGGGCAGACTTATAGGTGAGGGACTTCCCCTGAGCCGCCTGCTTCTCGTCTGTGGTTATTTTGCCATTGCGCACCATTCTATCCAGGACTACCCGCTGGCGGGATGCCGCTGCTTCGGGATTGACGTAGGGATCATAGTAACTGGGACGAGCCGGAACGCCAGCCAGGAGCGCACTTTCGGCCAGGTTCAGATCAGCCGCCGGTTTACCGAAATAAGTGCGGGCAGCGGTTTCCACCCCATAAGCGCCGTGCCCAAAATAAATGGTATTGAGGTACATAGACAGAATCTCATCCTTGCTGTACTTCCTCTCCAGAAGGAATGTGTAGTACAGCTCTTTTACCTTACGGGTCAGGGTACGCTCCTGAGTAAGAAACAGGTTTTTAGCAGTCTGCTGGGTTATGGTACTGCCGCCTTCCACCACCCGGAGTGCCCGCAGGTTAACCAGTGCCGCTCGCATGATAGCCACCGCATCAATGCCCCGGTGACGGTAGAAGTTCTTATCCTCAACCGAGATAAAGGCATCAATAATGAAGGGTGAGATCTCCTCCAGGTCGACCGGGATGCGATTTTGCAGGTACACTCCTTTGATGATACGGCCGCTGCTGTCGTAGATTATCGAGCTCTGAGGTATCTCTATCCCTGGCAGCCTCCAGGTAAAGCCAGCCGTCAATAACCCGCATATAATAAATGGAATTACGAGCAGCCGTACTCGCTTATGCATGGTTACTCCCCCTTGCCTTTTAAGTTCCCCCAATGACCGCCCGACTATCCATTTTAAGGAAGGCCCTGGTCCAGGGAATTCCCCGTCGGGATCTTCGTCATTGACAACTATTCTGGCTCACCGTATAGTGATTATGGGTTATTAATTCGATGTTTTCACGGAAAGGACGGTGGTAGCATGGACCCTATACCGTTACGAAGCTCTCATGTTTTTCACGTACTTTATAGTTCCTATCAGAATCAATATGTGAGGGCTATGTTCTGCCACCGTGTGGTTCTGGCCCTCCCCTAGAAAGGAGGGTCTTTCGTGATCAAGACCTACTATTACAATCATGCCGATAATGCCTTTTATCACGATGTAGACCTGGACCAAAAGAATGAACTCCTCAATTCGCCGGATAATCTGCTCTGGATTGATATGTATAACGGTACGACGAAAGAACTGGAATACATCGGCCAGGTCTTTGACTTCCATCCACTGGCTATCGAGGACTGCCTCCAGGAAAACCCCCGGGCCAAGGTTGATCATTACGATGGTTACAATTTTTTCGTTTTTCATGCCCTTCGTTATATCGAAGAATCAGGCGATGATGATGAAATCACCAGCATCGAACTGGATGTTTTCCTGGGGCCCAATTATATTGTTACCATCCATCCCGTCGCTTTAGCCGCTGTAGGTAAAGTAGCCGATATCTGCCGCAGCAGTTCTCAATTAATGGATCGCGGCCCTGATTATTTACTCTACAGTATAATTGACCGCATTGTAGACGATTACTTTCCCATTATTGATCGGCTGGGCGAAAGGATTGACGATGTAGAAGACGAGATTTTCATTAACCCCACCAACAAGATTACAGAAGAGATGATGGCTCTGCGAACTACTATAGTGCTGATGCGCAAAGCACTGCTGCCCCAACGCCGCATATTCAGCAATGTCAACGGGCGGTACTCTTTTGCTATCAGGGAAGACAACAAACCGTATTATCTGGACGTGGTAGACCATCTGGATCGTATCATTGACTCTATTGATACGTACCGCGACCTGATCAGCAGCTCCACGGAAACTTATTACACTATCATCACCAGCCGCACCAATGAGGTTATGCAGGTGCTGACCGTGGTAGCTACCATCATGATGCCGCTGACCTTTATCACTGGATTGTATGGGATGAACGTCCGCATCCCCGCCGAAGATACCTATAACTATTTCTGGTTCATCCTCGGAGGAATGGGAGCATTGGTCATATTTATGTTATCCGTTTTTAAAAAAAGAAATTGGATTTAATCTGTCTGATAAGGTATAACTGAAAACCAGAGGTCCTGACCAGGGTTTTTCCCGGTCAGGACCTTTTTTTATGCATAATCCCCTGGCCTGAATGCCAGACTAATTTCAGAACGGTCAAATACAATTCATCCCGAGAAAGGAGGGAAACCTGGTGAGCAGTAAGAGCAGTGATCCTATTAACCGGGTCAAGTGTGTGGTCGACTCCTGCGAGTTTTGGTCCAACGGCAACCACTGTATGGCAAAATCGATCGAAGTAATACCCCCCAATGCTTCTGATTCACAGGAGACCGACTGTCAGACCTTCAGACCCAAACTAAGCTAGCCGATTTACTTACCACTGATTCGAAATACCACTCTTTATAAAATCTGGTCCTATGGTGGTGGGGAGAAGCTGCCGCTGAAGGCACCTTTCTCCCCATTTTCCCATGTTATGCTCAAATACTTCAGGGGCAAATTGCACAGAATAAACATGGTCAACCAGAAAGGAGGATAAATGTGACACACCTTAATCAGATGGAACTGCAGAACCTGAGACACCTGATCGGATCCCATGAAACCGCAGCCAAGAAATTGGAGACTTATGCCCAACAGTGTCAGGATCCCGAGTTCAAGTCCATGTTTCAGCAGTCAGCCCAATCGGCCCGCAACACCAAACAAAAACTAGCTTCATTCTTGCAATAAGGAGGCGAACATTTTATGGATGAAAGAGTAATGGTCAATGATGTACTTTCTATGGTGAAGAGCAGTCTTACCACCTATGCAAATGCCATCTCAGAAACCTCTAACCAGCAGCTGAGACAGACTCTTCAGCAGATTCGCAACTCAGATGAAGATTTTCAGTTCCAGCTTTATCAAGCCGCTGCTAAAAAAGGTTATTACCAGCCAGCTCAAAATGCTGGCAACCAGGACATCCAGCAGGTGCGTTCCCAGATCAGTATGTAATCCTTCAGATGTGTAGTTAAAAAAGCTGACGGTAACTACCGTCAGCTTTTTCATTCTTACAGCCCACCCTCACGTCGGTCACACCGTCATAACACCGGTCAGGAGAGATTAGAAATCACCGCTGTAAATCCTCGTATTTCTATAATTCATGTAGAACTACATTAGTCAACATCCAATTAATTATTCATTCAGATCTGCGTTCATCAGCGTTTATCTGCGGTTTCAATTTCAGGGTAGGCGCTAACGATAGCCCGACTGAAAATCCGGGCTATGTGATAAACCGGAGTAATACTGCCCCGGGTCAGGTGGTAATAACCCTTCTTACCCTGGTAAGTCGCTACCGTACCAGTTAAAGCTATATCCCCTACGGCTGGCAGGGGACGGTTCAAGGCCCGGCCCGGAACCAGACTCCCCCGTCTCACCTTGATGTTACCGATCTCATCTGGCTTTCCCAAACAAGCATCGATGGCCAACATTAACCCCCCTGGATGAACCGACCTGATCTCCCGCAGTTTCGGCCTCAGGTTGCGAGCATGAATGGGAGCATCAAGGGTTCCATATACCGGAATATAATCAGCCGCCTCCTGCAGCATGGTACCGGTCAACGGCCCCAGACAGTCCAGAATGTTTTTATCCGTCCCCACACACAGAAAAACTGCCTGTCCTTCTGCCAGTATTCCAGCCAGCAGTTCGGTCAGTTCCTGCTCAACCCCGGGTTCGGTATACGCTCGTCTAAATAAAACGGGCATCGAATTACTAGTCCTCCAGAATTCGCTTGAGGTTTTCTATGAAACGCTGGTTTTCTGTCTGGCTGCCAATGGTAACCCGGATGCTGGTCGGATACCCGAAGATATCGCCAGTACGTACAATAACACCCTGGGGCAGCAGTTGTTGGAATACCTCCTGGCAGTCACGCCCGGTGTCTACGAAAATGAAGTTGGTCTCAGTTGGTACATAGCTGAGTCCCATTTTTTCAAATTCCTGATAGAGATACTCTTTCCCCTGCTGGTTTAATTCCCGACTCCGTTTCAGATGTTCCGTATCATCCAGGGCCGCCGCAGCCGCCGCCTGGGCTAATGAATTCACATTAAAGGGTTCCCGCACCCGATTAACTGCCTCAGCAATTTCCGGAGTAGTAATACCGTAACCAATCCGCAGGGCAGCCAATCCGTAGATTTTAGAAAAGGTACGCAGGACGATGACATTATGACCCCGCTCCAGATACTCCAACCCGCTCTGGTAGAGAGGGTCTGCCACGTATTCGTAATAAGCTTCGTCAAATACCACCAGGACATCATCCCTCAACCCGGCCATAAAATCTTCTATTTCCTGGCGGCTTACAATGGTACCGGTGGGATTGTTCGGATTGCAGATATATACGATTTTGGTGGATTCGGTAATTGCGGCCTGTATAGCCGGTAAATCATACTTAAAATCCGCCAATTTGACCGCCTGGCATCCGCCTCCCATGATCATGGTCATAAACTCGTACTCCGCAAAAGAAGGATGACCAAAAATCACCTGGTCTTCTGGACTGATAAAAGTCTCGGCAATCAAGCGTAATAGCTCATCGGAACCATTACCGATGATAAAATTCTCCGCTCCATATTCGTATTTGGCGGCCAGTTTTTGTTTTAAATAATAGCAGTTGCTGTCCGGGTATATGTGAAGGTCGTCCAACATGGCCTGGATGGCTTCCCTGGCCCGAGGGGATGCACCCAGCGGGTTCTCGTTAGATGCCATCTTGATCACATCCTCGACACCCAGTTCTCTCTTAACTTCTTCAATCGGTTTACCCGGAACATACGGTTTTAAACGAAAAATCTCTTTACGAGCATTCCTTTCTACAAAACCTGCCATACTTCGTTACCTCCCTGTCTGGGTTAACACTCTGGTTAAGCCTGGTTAATCATTTTTTATAGCGTATCATAGAGCTCCCGCCCCCGTTGAAAGGCCTTCAAGTTTATATCCAAGACCCGCTCCGGCAGCATTTCCCGTATAGCCTGTTCCACCAGGGCCGGTTCCAGGTCCATCGCCCGGCTTAAAACGCCCACCAGTACGATATTAGCAGCCCGGGAACTGCCGCATTCGGCAGCTATCTCGGTGGCATTAACCACCGTGCTGCGAGGTACAATGCTGACCAGTTCCTGGTCAATATCCTCGGGGTATTCGGCTTCTCCACTCATCACTGGCAGCGGGTCCACTCTTTCATCATTAATAATAAGCGTCCCGTCTGGTTTCAGATAGTGCAGCCAGCGAGCTGCCTCCAGCTTTTCAAAGGCCAGGATAACATCAGCATCGCCTTCTTTAATAATAGGAGAATACACCCGGGGACCAAAACGTACCTGGGAAACCACACTGCCTCCCCGCTGTGCCATTCCATGTACCTCGGAGACCTTGACATCATGGCCCAATTCTACGACTACCCGGGCAATAACCCGACTGGTTAGAAGGGTACCCTGGCCACCTACTCCGACAATTAAAATGTTGGTTGTTGCTTGTTTACTCATAGAAATCTAAGCCTCCCTTGCCAGTATGGCATCAAGTTTGCAGACCTGAGGGCACAGGCCGCACCCTACACAGAGGTTAGGGTTAATGTAGGCCAGTTTTTCCTCTTCTTCCCAGTAGATCCCGGTGCATCCAATCTTAACGCAAAGCTTGCACCCTTTGCATTTATCCGTATCTACGTAGTAAGTTTTCTTTTCCAGGTCAGCCTGGGGAATCAGAGCACAGGGCCGGCGAGCTATGATAACCGAAGGCTCTCCTACAGCCAGTTCCTCTTCCACTGCGGTTCGTAATTCTTCTAGATTAAGAGGATCCACAGTCCGCACCCGATTTACGCCTACGGCCCGGCACACCTGCTCCAGATCCAGACGAATGGTATCATTGCCGCTCAGGGTTCTGCCGGTGGCCGGATGTTCCTGGTGTCCGGTCATGGCAGTAGTGCCGTTGTCCAGAATTATGACCGTGGAGGTACCTTGATTGTAAACCACATCGATCAATCCGGTAATCCCGGAATGCACGAAGGTAGAATCGCCAATGACCGCTACCGTCTTGCGGGCGAATTCTTCTCCCCGGGCCTTTTCTATACCCAGAGCAGTACCGATACTGGCACCCATACAGATGCAGCTATCCATGGCGGCCAGAGGATTTAAGGCCCCCAGGGTATAACAACCGATATCCCCACATACCGTTAGCCTCATGCGTTTTAACACATAGAATACTCCCCGATGCGGACAGCCCGGACAGAAGAGCGGCGGTCGCGGTGGAATCGGTGTACTCAGGGTAAAGACTTCCTCTACCGCCTGTCCCAGCAGCTTTTCTTCCAGCAGTTCGGGAGTAAATTCGCTGATGCAGGGCAGGATATCCTTGCCCTGGACATCGATACCCCAGGATTTAACCTGCTCCTCAATAACCG
This sequence comes from Syntrophomonadaceae bacterium, assembly GCA_012799365.1. GTDB lineage: Bacteria > Bacillota > Syntrophomonadia > Syntrophomonadales > Syntrophothermaceae > JAAZLJ01. Next base: position 14,385 of record JAAZLJ010000160.1, read on the forward strand.
GTTCCAATTCTTCGACTACAATAAGCTTGTCTACCCCGGCGGCAAACTCGCGGATGAGGTTCTCGGGCAAAGGATTGACCGTGCCCAGTTTCAGTACCGAGGCTTCCGACATGACTTCCTTAACGTATTGGTAGGGTATACCGCTGGTGATAATGCCAACCTTACGATCTCCCCATTCGATACGGTTCATGGAACTGTTTTCCACATATTCGGCCAGAGCTGCCATCCTTTTTTCGACTTCTACATGCCGTAACCGGGCAAAACCAGGCAGCATAACGTATTTGGCCGGGTTCTTCTCATACGGTTTGAGCGGTATATCCACCCGTTCCCCTTCCTCGACCAGACTCTGAGAGTGGGCCAGGCGGGTAGTTATCCTGAGCATCACCGGAGTGTTAAACCTCTCGCTGAGCTCAAAGGCTTCTTTGACGAAGTCCCGGGCTTCCTGACTGTCAGATGGTTCCAACACCAACAGCTTGGCAAACCTTCCATAACCCCGATTGTCCTGTTCGTTCTGAGATGAGAACATACCGGGATCGTCGGCGGAGACCAGAACCATTCCTCCGTTAACTCCGGTATAAGAAAAGGTAAAAAGGGGATCGGCGGCCACATTTACCCCCACATGTTTCATCGCTACCAGAGTGCGAGCCCCACCCATTGAGGCTCCGCAGCCGACCTCCAAAGCCACCTTCTCATTGGGCGCCCATTCCGCATATACCCCTTCATACCGACTGAAAATCTCCAGTATTTCAGTGCTGGGGGTTCCGGGATAGGCAGTGGCCACTTTCGCTCCCGCTTCATAGGCTCCCCGGGCAATAGCTTCATTGCCGATCATCAACTTTTTCATTCACTGCTCCCCCTATTTCCTGATGAGTTTGAATTGCTCCTACCAGCCCGGTGCGTCATGCCCTGAACCGCCGGGCCAGTCTTATCTTTCCAACAGTTTTTGTACAAAGGGCGGCAATACAAATGCCGCCTGATGAATATCGGTGGTGTAATATCTGAGCCCTGTAACAGGTTTCCTCCCTGCAGCCGCTCGTTCAGGATGATATTGCTTGGAGGCGATACCAAAGGCCCAAAATCCACTCACATAGCTGGGTACACAGGCCAGATACACACCGGCCCGAGGAAATATGGTGTTCATATTATGGTATACCCGGGCAAATACATCACCATAAAAGGCAGGAGATTCTGCCTGTACGGTCATTATACCGTCCTCATGCAGAAGCTCGTAGATATCCCGATAGAACTCAGCACTGAAAAGTTCTACCGCCGGTCCCACCGGATCTGATGAATCTATGATCACCACATCATACTTGCACTCAGCTTCCTTAACGTATTTTAAACCATCTTGAATTATAATGTTAGCCCTATCATCCGAAAATCCGGCGGAAATTGTCGGTAAATACTTCCGACAGGCCTCAATCACCTGTTTGTCGATCTCTACCAGATCCACTCTGTCGACCGAATCGTATTTCAAAACTTCCCGTAGGGTTCCCCCGTCACCACCTCCGATTATCAAGACTTTTACCGGGTTTGGATGGACCATCATAGGTACATGGGCAATCATTTCGTGGTAAATAAATTCATCTACCTCCGTGGTCTGGACAATACTATCCAGGATTAAGGCCCGGCCCCATTCATGAGTGTCGACGATAGCCAGTTCCTGGTACGGGGTTTGTTCTACATGGATAATATCGCGCAGCCGCCAATGTACTGCATATCCTGCGGTGTGTTCTTCACTGAGCCATACGTTCATCAACTCACCTCCATTCCACTAACCTTATCTATTTAGACAGTCGCCGACATTTATCCTGCTAATATGAAAAATTGAAACCGTAGATGGACGCAGATAACGCAGAATATTATGGAAACGCTGAAAACATAAAAATATCCTAAAAAAGGAGTGTGGTAACCCGCTTGCTCCCGGACTCGTCAACTGCAGTACATCAGCTTGCCTCAGTGTGAAACGGACCCCTCAGGATTCGGCGTCCATGCACTCAGCCCTCGGTGCTCGAAATATCCTGTTTCTCACTCCGTTTCACAGCCCTCAGCTTCGCTGTGTACTGCTACGTCTCCTCGTCAGGTCGCTTCGCTGGGTTAATACAACTCCTATACGCATGCTATTTTCATCCTTCCGCTGATATTGAAGCGAATTACGAAGCCACCAAATTGCATCCTAAATCTGTTTCGGTTCCCCCAAGGTCTTGCTAGCTGCCCGGCCTTATTCTATTATTATAGACATTGACACCATTTATTTTAGTCAGCAGGCGGTGAGGAGTAGATAGGGATGGGTATATATAATGACTACCAGGTAAATCCAGCAGTACTGGTATGGGGAAACCATACCCGCGCCCGCCGGCTGGCGCAAGCTATCAGCCAGCAGCAGCCAGTCATCTGGGCGGCACCAGAAAAACCGGACTACCCGATTACAGAATTTCCTGGGCGCACGATCTGGGGCCGGGACCTGGCCTACCTGCGCGGTCAGGTAGGAAGATTCACCATAGGCCTGGGCCCGACACCAATGGAAGAACTGGAAGTAGGCCAGATAATTCTGGTACCATTCCCGGCCCGACCGATTCTGGATTATCCGGATGAAACCAGCACCACCGGAAAAAACCTGGTATTCATCCTGTCAGAACTGGGGCGAGGAACTTATGCCGAAGCCTTATCCCAACTCTCAGCTCTGGCGGTTACCAATCGGGTAACCGTAATAACCGACGATGTTCAGGTAAACTTCTTCGAAGGTGAAGCCCTGTATACCGAGGCCCGCCTTCGGGGAGTGGTTTTTATCCGTACCGATCACCCCCCGGTAGTTACACTAAAGAATAGTACTCCACCTGTCTATGAAGTACAGGTATTTGACCCGGCTCTGGGACAGGAAGTGCTGTTAACCGGTGATGCCGTAATTTCGCCCATCCCATCGTCAGAGGCCGGGGGGCTGCCAGATTGCCTGAACCTCTCTACGACCACTGATGAACTCCTGACCCATTACCCCGGTCTTACCCACCGGGAAGGTATCCTGGTTTTTCCCGATCGGGAAGGAGTTATGACGCAAAAAGAAGAACAATTGGTAATAAGAGCAATGGCTTCCCAGGTCGCCCGCCTGGCGACCGGACGGATACGAACGGAATTGTATTACCAGGTGGAGGCCGAGCGGTGTGCTCTGTGCCTTACCTGCTATCGGCTCTGCCCCCACCAGGCTATTGAAATGGTAAAAGATGATACCTGTAAAAACCTCTACAGAGAGGCATGTCATATCGACCCTCTTGCCTGTCGTGGTTGTGGGCTGTGTTACGCAGAATGCCCGGCCCGGGCTATCACTCCGTTGGATCAGACCGAGAGAACCAGCCCCGGGTCGGTAATACTGGCCTGTAAAAACGCCGTGGGAGCTGTGGCGGCCCAATGGCCTGGCCCCGAAAAGATCAGGCTTTTCCCCTGTGCCGGTGCCATCGGTCTCAACGATATGCTGGAAGCCGTAAAAACCGGCAGCGACGTATATGTAATAGCCTGCTTCCAGGCCCAATGCCAGCACCAGCATCAGAATCAGCGAGCAGCTGCTCGCTGCCGTCTGCTCAACCGCTGGCTGGCACGAATGGGCCTGCCTGAAAAGATAAAATTTATTAAATTATCTGCCGCTGACCGGGTCGAAACGCTGGCGGCCAGAATGAGGGATAAGAAATGATCATTGGAGAACTGAAACCTCTAAATGAAATAGCGGCCAAAGTCCAGGGCTATAAACGCATTCTGGTGGCAGGCTGTGGAGGGTGTGTAACCGTATGCCAGACCGGGGGAGCTGCCCAGGCGGAAACCCTGGCCCGTCTATTGGCATTGACTCTAGATGAACCCAAGACCACCGTGGAATGGATCAGCCCCACCCGCCAGTGCGAGTGGGAATTCATCGAGCCCCTGCGGGAACAGGTACAGAATTTTGATGTGGTACTTTCTATTGCCTGCGGGGTGGGTGTACAGGCGGTAGCTGAACTGCTGGCGGGTTTCCCCGTCCTACCCGGATTGAACACCACTTTTATGGGCATGCCGGTACAACCAGGCCAGTTCGAAGAAAGATGCCAGGCCTGTGGAGACTGTATCCTGGATCTAACCGCAGGCATCTGCCCGGTAGCCCGGTGTTCCAAAAGCCTGTTAAACGGACCCTGCGGAGGATCTCAGAATGGTAAATGTGAGATATCCCCCGATACCCCTTGTGCATGGCAGCTGATCTATGAACGTCTGGAGCTTATGGGCAAACTGGAGAACCTGGAAAAACTGGTTCTGCCCCGAGACTGGTCCCGCAGCCGTGACGGCGGCCCCAGACGAATGGTGAGAGAGGATTTGAGCTTGGATGACGAGGAGTAACCTGCAGCGAGTGCTGCAAGAAGGACATTTTGCGGTAACCGCGGAGATCGGCCCACCAAGAAGCTGCAATACCGAATTCGTACGGCGCAAGGGCAGCCTGGTACAGGGTTATGCCGATGCCTTCAATGTTACCGATAACCAAACTGCTATTGCCCGCATGTCCAGCATAGCCGCGGCAGCTATACTTCAGCAGGAGGGCCTGGAACCGGTGGTACAGATGACCTGCCGGGATCGCAACCGTATCGGCCTGCAGTCTGATATCCTGGGGGCGGCGGCTCTGGGACTGACCAACATCCTGTGCCTTACCGGTGACCATCAGAGTTTCGGCAACCATCCGGAGGCCAAGAATGTGTTTGATCTGGATTCTATTCAGCTCATCCACACCGCCAGAATGATGCGGGATGAAGGTCGATTCATCTGCGGGGATGAGATAAAGGTTCGACCCCAACTGTTTATCGGCTGCGTGGCCAACCCTTTTGCTGACCCCTTCCCCTTCCGGGTAGTACGACTCAAAAAGAAGATCGAAGCCGGGGCCCAGTTCGTTCAAACCCAATGCGTCCTGGAGATGGACCGTTTTCGCCGCTTTATGGAGATGGTATGTGCCGAAGGTTTACATGAAAAGACCGCGATCCTGGCCGGTGTTATGCCCATCAAGTCGGCTCGTATGGCCCGCTATATGCAAAAGAACGTGGCGGGGATGATGGTATCTGACCAGCTCTGTGAGCGTCTGGAGAAAGCGGAAGATGTACCCAAGGAAGCGATAAATATCGTGGTGGAACAGATCAACCAGATTCGGGAGATTCCGGGGGTGCGGGGTATCCACATCATGGCGGTGGCCTGGGAAGAAATGGTTCCCGAAATCGTCCGCCGGGCTGGCCTGTATCCCAGACCGTAACCGAGATCTAATTCAATATAAAAATTGAAACCGCAAGATATACGCTGATGGATGCAGATGATAAAAGCGTTCTCTGCGTCAAAAATAATTGAACGAAATCGGCGTTAATCTGCGTCTAATCATTCATTCTGCGTCTACTAGGATCTATGGAGGATATGTTATGGCAGAGGTATTAATCATTGGGGGTGGAGTAGCAGGACTGGAGGCTGCTCTTACCCTGGCCCGCAGCGGAGTACGCTCCATTATAGTTGAAAAAAATACTGCTCTCGGAGGGCAGGCCCGCCACTACAACTGCAAGGCTGTAGATGGCGTCTGCCAGGCCTGTGGTGCCTGCCTGGCCCTGCAGAAAGCCGAAGAAGCCCTTAAAGATGATTACATTCGCATCCTGGTCGGAGCAGAAATAGCCGGGTTAGAAAATGACCACGGCAGTTATACCGTGGCTATTCGCTATAAGGAGCAGCTGCTTAACCAAACTGTGACCGGCATTGTGGTAGCCGTAGGGCTATCTCTATGGCCGACTGAAAAAAGGGGTGAATTTGGCTATACCCAGCTGCCCGGGGTGGTCACTTCTCTGGATCTGGAAATTATCCTCCAACAGTCCCCGGAAGCATTGGGTCTGGCACCGCGGGTGGCTTTCGTCCAGTGTGTTGGTTCACGCGATTCTGCCCGGGGGGTTCCCTACTGTTCTCGGGTATGCTGTTTTTATGTACCCCGGCTGGCTAACCTGTTACAATCCAGCCATACCGGTTCTGAAGTGGATATTTTCTACCTGGATCGCCAGCACTATGAGAGTATCTATTCGGCTTCCCCGCCTTCCTGCCGCTACATCCGAGCTATGCCTGGAAAGGTAACCACGGCTCCTGAGAGCCAGTTACAGGTAGCTTATGTAGACCCCTTGACAGGAAAGCTGGTTAACCAGGATTACGATTGGGTAGTATTATGTCCGGCAATTCTCCCTTCTCGAGAAGTATCGCAATTGGCATCCTTACTCCAGATTACTCTCGATAACGGAGGTTTCATCGCTGTACACGAAGGAGTGTTTACCAATCAGACTGGCATCGTAGCAGCCGGTGCCTGTACCGGTCCTATGTCCATCATCGAAAGTGTAGCCAGCGGCCAGGCAGCAGCCGGAGAAATGCTGCACTACCTAAGGATTTAGTTTGGTTAGAATACGATCCAGGATGCTGGTAAATTCAGCAATACGCTCTCGTTCGTCTCGGGTAGTGAAATGATGCTGCTCTATATCGTAGAGGGCTATGAGTTTGGCATGCATTATCTTCTCCTTCAAGGTCATGCAGGGCGACCGAAAATAGGACATCACCTTCTTCGCCACCTTCCTCTCTTCTCCACTTAATCCCTGCATCGACACGGCCCGTCGGTTCATGAATTCACCTCCCCCACCTTTTATGAAAATAGTTTTGAAACCGCTGATGGACTGCAGTCGACAAGTCCGGGAGCGAGCGGGTTAACCACACTCCATAAACGCTGTTTTCATGTCCCTGATGGTGATACCTCCGGTATCATGGAGGTCTGTTACAAAATTGAAACCGCAGATATACGCTGATGAACGTAGATTAATAAAAAAACACACTTGCTCCTACGACGAAAACATATTATTTTTGCAGTGGAATCATTAAGTTAAGTCTATGTAGATAAGGCTGGAAAACTTCGAGAAAATTTTATCCCTTATAGGAAATATTTTTATAGTTGACGGTAAACCCGCATTGATGCTACCATGATAATCAATATTGTATTATCACCATATAATCGCTATATACTTGTAAAACATTGACTGGGAAGTCATCACCAACCTCCAGTACAGAGAGCCGGGAACGGTGCAAGCCGGCATGGAATGGAGATGAATGCCACCCAGGAGTGCTGGTGAAAACCGGGAACCGGGTCAAGCCAGACGGCACCCTCCGTTAAAGGGAGTTAAGCGGGCTTTTTAGCCAAATAGGGTGGTACCGCGGGAATAACTCTCGTCCCTGACCGGGGATGAGGGTTTATTTATTTTTAGAGGGAGATGAATTATTTATGGAACTGGAGCGTAAAATCCTCAAACTTTACGAAAAAGATGCCACTTTAAATCATCAACAAATGGCAATCATGCTGGGCGTGGATGAAAAGACTGTAACTGACACCATTGCCCGACTGGAAAAAGAAGGAGTTATCCTGGGGTACAACGCTATCATAAACTGGGAGAAATGGGGTGACGACGGAGTTACCGCCATGATCGATGTCAAAGTGGTACCCGAGCGGGAGGTAGGTTTTGATAGTATCGCGGAAAGGGTCTCCCGCTATCCTGAGGTAAGGTGTGTCTATCTTATGAGCGGTACCTATGACCTTTCGGTGGTGGTGCAGGGTGAAACCATGAAAGACGTAGCCCGGTTTGTGGCTGAGAAACTGGCCACCCTGGAACATGTACAGAGCACGACCTCCCATTTTGTCCTTAAACGATATAAACAGGACAACTTCCTTTTTAATGACAAGGAAGAAGATCGGAGGTTGGTGGTCAGTCCGTGAGCAACATGAAGAAATACCTCAACCCCAGGGTAGCTGCCATACCACCGTCAGGCATCCGCAAGTTCTTTGATCTCGTAGTCCAGACTCAGGGGGTTATTTCTCTGGGAGTAGGCGAACCTGACTTTGTTACCCCCTGGCATATCCGTGAAGCGTGTTTTTACTCCCTGGAAAAAGGCTATACCATGTACACTTCTAACCTGGGTATGCCGGAACTACGCCAGGAAATTGCTGCTTACATGCTGCGCACCTATGGGCTGGAATATGACCCGGAGACCGAAATCCTGGTAACCGTAGGGGTAAGTGAAGCGGTTGACCTGGCTATTCGCAGCCTGGTATCCGTTGGAGATGAGGTTCTCATACCGGAACCGTCCTACGTTTCCTATCTTCCGGTCTCGGATCTGGCTTACGCCAAATCGGTTTCACTTACCACTACCGCAGACAACGAATTTCGTCTTACTCGTGAGGAGTTGGCCGCCCGGGTTACATCACAAAGCAAATTGCTCGTACTCCCCTACCCCAACAACCCCACCGGGGGTATAATGCGCAGAGAAGACCTGGCCGATTTGGTGGACGTGATTATAGATAATGACCTGATAGTGGTTTCTGATGAAATCTACAGCGAACTGACCTATGCCGGAGAACACGTTTCCATCGCTTCTCTACCCGGGATGCGAGACCGCACTGTGGTTCTTAACGGATTTTCCAAGGCTTTCGCTATGACCGGTTGGAGAATCGGGTACGCATGTGGTCATGCAGATATCATCGCTACCATGAATAAAATTCACCAGTACACCATGCTGTGCGCCCCCATCATGGGTCAGGTGGCCGCAATGGAAGCCCTGCGCCACGGTAAGCCCGCTATGAGGAAAATGGTCGAAGACTATAATTATCGCCGCAGAGTTATGCTGCAGGGCCTGGCGGACATCGGCCTGGCCTGCTTCGAACCCCGGGGAGCCTTCTATGTTTTCCCCTCTATTCAGGTTACCGGTATGAACAGCGAGGAGTTCGCAGAAAAGCTGCTGCAAGAAGAAAAAGTAGCCGTAGTACCCGGAAATGCCTTTGGGCCAAGTGGAGAAGGTTTTATACGCTGCTGTTACGCCGCCAGCCTGGATAACATCGAGGAGGCTCTACAGCGCATGGGACGCTTCGTAGAACGCCATCGGAGCCAAAAGCCGAGCAGTTCCACCGCCGCCGCCTGTCGTAATTAATCAAAATATCAATATTTAAAAGAGAAAAAGACGATTTTCTACTAAAGGATAATCTGCAAAATAGGTAGAACCTTACTTAGTGTGATTTAAGAAGGGGGTTCTACCTATGTTGTCCGAACTTACAACTCAAGAGATTACCCTTGTGAACCACTTCAACTTGCTGCAGCCGCAGGCGCGTAGAGAAGTGCTCGATTACCTTCACTATACTCTGTTCAAGCAATATCAGCAGGAACTCTACTCCTCGGTGCTGGGCAATCCGCTTATCTACAACGGACTGCTGCAGCTGCTGCACATGTGTGAACGCGAAGAAACTTCCATCGAACAAATTAACCGTAAATGCAATATCCTGAAATTCATGTTTTATGATAATTACGAACGAGTACATCTCAAGTACGTCGATCTCCTGTCTGAGATACATGCCGAAAGCACTCTGTTTGACCTGGGAAGACTGGGCTTCGAACACCTCCACATCGCCATTAGCTCCAACCGCAAAGACTTGATTGGATTTGAAATCAGGGAATTCCTCCAGTTTTTTAAGAAATTTGCTAACCAGGGGGATAGAGGAAGGATACTGGCCGTCTGATGTCAAATATCTATTTATATCATTTTTATTCATTTTGTATTATTATTCGGCAGCCTTCACGTAACCTTTAGCGCTGGTCGCGATATGGACGGACGAATGGTTGCAGAAAGGAGATCTACTTATGAAGCTCAAGTTCCTGGGGGCGGCCAAAACTGTTACCGGCTCATTTTTTGTTATCGAAGCGAACGGCACCACCCTGGGGGTCGATTGCGGCATGTTTCAGGGCAACCGAGAGATCCGGGAGCGAAATTATCAGGATTTTCGCATTGATCCGAGTAAAATCGATTTTATGCTCCTTACCCATGCCCATATAGACCATTCCGGGCTCATCCCCAAGCTGTGCAAACGAGGTTTTAAAGGGCCTATTTACTGCACTCATGCTACAGCAGAACTGGCCAGTATCATGTTACCAGACTCCGGCCATATACAGGAGCTAGAAGTGGAACGCAAGAATCGCAAAAATACGCGAGCCGGCCGACCACTGATCACCCCTATTTATACCGTAGAGGATGCTCATACCAGTATAGAACAGCTGCGACCGGTCAACTATGACGAGATAATTGAACCGGTACCCAACATTCAGTTCAGACTGCGTGATGCCGGCCACATCCTGGGTTCGGCCTTTGTCGAGCTATGGGTAATCGAAGAGAACGACCCTATTAAGCTGGTATTCACTGGCGATATTGGCCAGTCCAACCAGCCCATCATCAAAGATCCTACACATATTGAAAGTGCCGATTATCTGATCATAGAATCTACTTATGGTAATCGACTGCACGAAAATAACTTTGGACGCAGCGAACAACTGCGAGATATCATTGGCTACACCATGGCCAAGGGCGGTAACCTGATTATTCCATCCTTTGCCGTAGAACGTACCCAGGATTTACTTTACGACCTTAGCGTGCTGCACCAACGTGGGCAGCTGCCTCTTGATATTCCCATCTACATCGACAGTCCCCTGGCTATAGCCGCTACTGAAATCTTTCAAAAGAGTGTAGAGTTCTGGGATGACAAATCGCGGCAGATGTTACAAAAAGACCATCATCCACTGCAGCTGCCTAACTTGAAGTTCTCACGTACCGCCCAGGAGTCAGCTCGCCTGAACCAAATAGCTGGAGGCAACATCATTATCTCGGCCAGCGGGATGTGTGATGCAGGCAGGATTAAACATCATCTCAAACACAACCTGTGGAGACCAGAAGCCACCGTACTGTTTGTAGGTTACCAGGCCCAGGGGACTCTGGGACGACGGATACTGGACGGTGAAAAGCTGGTTCGCATTCACGGAGAAGAGATCGTAGTCAAAGCCGACATCCGCTCCATAGATAGTTATTCGGCTCATGCGGATCAGGCCGGTATCATCAACTGGATAAAGGGTTTTGCTATACCTCCCGCTAACATTTTCCTGGTACACGGAGAGGAAGATTCCCTGACCGCACTGTCCCAGCTCATCCAGAAAGAGTTTCGGGTTAACGTACACATACCTGGCTGGCTGGATGAAATCGAGCTAAAATACCAAGGATCGCCGATCAAGCATCTGGATATGGTGGGTGAAGCCATACCTCAAGCCTTGTATGCGGAACAGATGTATCTTAACCTCAGGCTTAAACTTAATCAAATGTTCCAGGAAAGCTGGGATAAAGGAGAATACGAACAAATGGTTAAGCACTTGCAGCGAATTGCATCCACCTTGCAAAACATCATGGATCCGCTGGTTAAAAAAGAACATTCCTAGATTTCATAGAGCTAATGGCAGCCGAGGCGGGGCTCAGATCCCCGCCTTTTTTCGCCATACTTCCGCCCCCAGGCCCATTCCACGACAAAATCCCAGAACAGTTGCCGATTCAGGACTTGGGGTCATGGGACTTTAAAATTATTTTTAATAGGTAAATGGTCCCATTCGTTTTTCAATACCCCCTCTGAATGATGCATCATATCGCAGTTTCGACCGGTCCTGACCTATATGGAAATATATCCCATATCCCGATGCCCTCTAGATGCTCTGTCAGGTGATACATGTTTTGATTGCTTGTCCTGAGACAGTTTTAGTTATCCTTCCACGGTCGCTCTCCGGTTGTTGCTGGTAATATCGTGTGTTATAATTTTGCCTGCCCAGGTAAATAAAACATAACCGAAAGTTAACAACTCACGCAGGAGGGTTACTATCTAATGACAGAAAGAAACACCTTTATGGAAGTTTTGCGGTGGGGCCTGGTTCAGATTCCCGCTGCTGTTTATCATTATGCTTCCGAACTGGACCTCGAGCCAGAGGATCTGGGGGTGCTAGGGGCAGCTTTTTACAGCTATACTCATCGTTGCCAGCCACTTCTGCAAAAAGGGATAGAGATTGGACAGATTATGCAATGTTATCCCTCATTGAGCAAAAATAAACTGGCCTGGCGTATCTCCAAATGGAACCGGCTGGGTCTTATTGCCATGGATGAGTCAACGCAAGACCGTGAATTTGCGGCCCGTCGAATTTCTCTGGCCCCCATCTTTTGCAAACTGGAAGAACTGGTGGCCCGGGATCACCCAGAAATCGACGTCCGAGAATTGCAGGATGAACGTATTCTCAAGCAGGAACTGGAAAAGAGCCACGCTCGTATTCAAGAATTAGAACAGCTGCTGGGGCAAAAACGACAACTGGAGATGGATACCCCCCCATCCCCACATAGTAGTGGGTTTAAGATGGTAGCTGATTTCATCTCCCAAAAGACCGGTAACCTTATCGGCCCGGAAATGCACAAGGCTATCAACCGTTGGCTGAACGATTTTAACTGCAAGCCGGAGTATCTTATTATCATGCTGGAACTGTGTTTTGAACGAAATATATACGAACCGCGTGAGATTACCACCATAGCTCGTGGCTTACGGGAGGCATCTATAACCAACCTCAGAGGTATGCAGCATTACTTCCGTAACATTGTGGACAAGCCTGAATTCACCCTTTCCCGACGCTATGATCTGGCGATGGAAGTTATGGAATTTGGTAACTTTACCGGTATCAGCATGCAGGGTGAAGCCCGCAAGAAGATATACGAAAAATGGCGGATGGAGTGGGGTTTTTCAGAGGAAATGGTCATGAAGGCCGGGGAAATCATGTCTCAGCGGACTAAAAACGGAGGGCTGGATTACGTAGATAAAGTTCTGGCCAACTGGCGCAGCAAAGACATCACCACCCTGGCAGAAGTGGAACGAGACAGCAACGAATTCCGTAAGCGCGCGGCTAAACGCGCCGGTCGTTTGCACTCGGTCCGTCCAGGCTCTGCCGACCATGAGGAAGCCCAGATCTATGTGGCACCCCATGTTCTGGAAGAACTAAAAAGTAAAAAGGCCTAACTGCCCTCCGGGCAGAGTCAGGGCTCTGCACTGCACCGGTTTTACTCTACCAAGATTATTTTATCCGGAGGGTTATGAATGGCTATTCAACATTCAATCGCTGAAGAAAAGCTGTGTGACCTGGAGAGTGAACGAAGAGTCTTATCTGCTATGCTCAACTCCGAGGAAGCTTGCATTGAAGCGTATGACTCCCTACAAGCACAGGATTTTTATAGCATCAAACATCAGCATCTCTTTCAACTCATCTGCGGCCTGTATGAACGGGATATAAGGCCCACCTACATTGAGCTGCTCAAAGAGGCCCACCAGCTGCAGCTCTTTAACGAACCACGTGAAATTGAAGAGATCCAATACATAGCCGAGCATTTTATCGATGATGGCAATATTCGTTACTGGATTGAACGGGTAAAAGACAAAGCTCGGCTGCGAATATTTGAAAACTTCTTGCGTTCTAGCTATCGCAAGCTGATGGAAAAAGACCTGGATGACGTAGAACAAGTCCTGCTGGAGGCCCAGGATGAGCTCACCAACATGACCGCCCTGGAAATAGACGACCGGGTCGATTCCCCGGCCGATCTGGCCCAGCTCGGATATGACGAAGTGGAGCGGCGTTTCCTGCGCTTTAAAGAAATCCAAGAAAAACACAAAGGAGTGCTGCCTCTCGACGGACTTACCACCGGCTTCGACACCCTGAACCATATTACTCTGGGCTATAAACCGGGTGACCTGATTATAGTAGGTGCTCAGACCGGCCACGGCAAGACTGCCCTGGCCCTGCACACTGCCCAGGCGGTAGCGGTGGAACATCAACATAACGTGCTCTACCTCAATACCGAAATGAGTCGGGTGCAGATTGCTCTGCGCTGGGGGTCCATTCTATCAGGTATAGAGCATAACCTCATTCGTCGTGGAGAACTCAGTGAAACCGAGCTTTCACAGGTGCTGGAGGCCTACTCCCGGCTCCGGAACAGCGGTTTTTACTCCTACCCCTGTCCCAACCTGACCCCGGAAAAAACCATTTCCATTGCCCGGAAATTCAAGGTGCAGCATGATGTCAAGTTAATGGTTCTGGACTATGTGGGTCGGATGGATAAGATAAACCCCAATCTGGCTGAATGGCAGGTTCTGGAGCAGATTGTCAAAACCCAGAAGATGCTGGCCCAGAATCTGAATATTGCCGTGATGTGCCTGGTACAATTGAACGAAGACGGCTCTCTACAGGGAGCCCGGCGTATGAAGAATGAGTGCGACCTCATGCTGAAACTAATCCCCATCTCCGAAGAAGAAATCCAGGAGAACCCGGAGCTGAAAAAGTATAAAGATCCCAATTACTATTTGTACATAGATAAAAACCGTGACGGTATCGCAGGAGTATATCTTCCCATTTGTTTTGATAAAACGAGACAGAGCATGAAGGATGCAGAAAGGATTGCTCTGTAATAATGAGGAAGGAAACCTTTAAAAAGCAGATACAAACCGAACTGGCGACCCTGATCTACGAAAGTGCCCACCAGGGCCGTTTTTCATCTGCGGAAATGTTATGCCTGCTGGAATTGTTGGAGGCGGTTGCAGCCCGACGCGACTGGCCCCTGTTTGACTGCCTCAGACGATGGATGGCAGCTGAATCTGATTCCGAACAGTACCGGGAGATCAGTGAAATCATCAAAGCTACCCTGATTAATGTGGATTTTCAGGATGCAGGTTCGGTGCAGACTAATACCGAGATCATCTGCTCTCTGGTAAAAGAACTAGAATGATCTTTTTCGATTGATATAGGACCTGCGTAGGCGTCGAACCCGTAAGTAGTTACGCAAAAGTAATAAAAGCCACAGACCTATCAGTACCAGGCTCAGGCGCAGCCACCAATCACCTGCACTTAAAGGGGGGGCTGGAACAACCTGTTGGTTGACCAGATTAACCTTCCCCATAGTCTTGCTCTTATGCTGAAATACCATTTCACCAACGATGGTTCCAACCTCGGCCGGTCCCCGAACGTAATACATCCGTACCTGACCCGCAGGAAGAGAAAAACTATCCTCCCGGCGACAGGTTACCACCAAACTCCGATCCGCCGCCAGCTCTATTTTCTGACCCTTTTTCGTTTCTAAAACGGTCATTATCTGCCCTGACCGCGCCAGATTAATAGTACAAAATTCCTGGAAACCGTAATCCAACAGTGCCGCCACCTCTTGTTCAGCGGTCTTCCTCCCTGCTACATCCAGAACCACAGCGATGAGGCTCTGATTGCCGCGGGTAGCCGAACCCACCAGGCAGTTGCGTGCTTCGGAAGTATAGCCCGTTTTTATACCGCTGGCACCTTCATAACTCCACAGTAAACCATTACGGTTGAGCAGGCTGCTTTCCCAGGCCTGTCCATGCCAGGACCGAGTTTTGGTAGCTACAATCTGGCGAAAAGTTGGTTCCTGCATAGCTGCCCGGGCAATGAGGGCCAGATCGCGGGCTGTAGTATGGTGTTCCGGGGCCGATAACCCGTTGGAGGTAACAAAATGGGAATGGGAGGCACCAAGTGCCGCCGCTTTCTTATTCATCAACCGGGCAAACCCGTCCGCAGAACCCCCGTAGTGCTCGGCTATAGCCAGGGCCGCATCATTACCGGAGTTAAGCATCATCCCGTAGAGCAGATCTTCCAGTCTAACGGTCTCCCCTTCCTCTAAATAGATCCGGGTTCCCTCCACCCGGGGTGGATTGGGCCCTACGGTAATCAGGTCATCCAGTTCCCCTTCTTCCAGGGCTACCAGTGCAGTCAGTATTTTGGTGGTACTGGCCGGGGCCCTACGTTCATCAGGGTTACGGGTATAAAGCACCTCCCCGGTAGTCGCATCCATTAACAGTGCTGCTGTAGCTGTTATCTGCGGAGTTCCGGCCGCATCCCCCGCCTGAACGGGAACCACCACGATTAGCAAGAAAATAAAAACCAGGCCACAGGCGATTAAGATATTATGTATATACCCTGCCCCATTCTTGTACATCGACCTTTACATCCTCCAAACCTGATAAAATGCTGCCCTAGAAGATGATACAATTAGATTAGCGAAATGTCTACTCTTGACCACCATAATTAGCCATCAATAGAAAAATATCGCCATTTTCTCGGAAATAAGTCCGGGGATTGTCCCGGATTTATTAGTCTATGGTTGATGATACCCCAGGTATCACGAATGTCCATTATGAAATGCCGTGCTGCAAATCCCTTAGAACCCGGGCATGTACCTCATAATCCGGGGAGGAAAAAAGAACCATACGGACTCCCAGTCCAGCCTGGCTCTGACGCAAAAATTCAATGATGGTTCTGAGCGCCACCCGGGCCGCCTCTTTTATGGGATAACCAAAAATACCGGTGCTGATAGCAGGGAAAGATATGCTCTTAAGACCCATCCGCTCCGCCTCCCGCAAGGCCTCACGGTAACAGGAAGCCAGCATTATCTCATCGCCCGGGTTTCCATGATACACTGGTCCTACCGCGTGAAAAACATATTTGGCCTGAAGGTTAAAACCAGGAGTGACTCGTACCTCCCCGGTAGGGCATCCCCCGATTCGAGCACAGTCCCGCGCCAGTTCCGGCCCTGCTGCACGATGAATAGCACCGCATACACCGCCACCGGGGAGCAGCCTACCATTGGCAGCGTTGACAATGGCATCCGTCTGCTCTTGCGTAATATCGCCAGTCACCAGTTCCACAACCCCATTCCCTACTTCCCAGCGCATTTCTCCGACCTCCTTTTTTCTTTATGTTACCATAACAAATTAAAAAAGGCCGGTTATCCCGGCCCGGTATCCCTGGGTTAGAACAGGGTAAATCTTCTTTTCAATACCCGATATTCCACATAATAGCCGGCCAGAAGTACCAGAATGAAAATCCCGGCACCAGTCCTGGTGTATAGGAGCTTCTGCCGCAGTGAACCTATAGCGCTTTCCCGTTCTTCAGCATATCCAAAAATACGCTGCCTCTCGTCCTTGATCTCTTCCATTTGGCGGATCAGCCTCAACTTCTCTTTGTCCAGTTCATAATACCGGGTCCAGTTCTTGATCCTTTCCTTTTCCAGTTCCTGCAAACGCCGCTCCATGAACTCTTTTTCCTGTTTCTCGTTTTGGGTTAAAAAAGCATTCCAAATGGTCAAGCCAGCACACGCATACGGTGGGGACAGACCGGCCAAACTGCAGATAGTAGGAGCTACATCGAAGACCGTCACCCCTTCCACGGCGGTATAAGGTTTTATTCCCGGTGCCTTTAACACCACAGGAACCAGATCATCATCCGAAGAGCTGCGAGCCGCAGTGATGATTATGACCGACTGGTCGTAGATTCCCCATTCCTTTAAGGAACCGATTAAACGCCCTATTTCAATGTCACTCTGTTTGAGGGCTTCGTTATAGGCCTCCCGAGTAGGCTGGAGCAATGCCTCCCGACAATCATCCAAATAAATATAGGTAAAAAAGGGGTTCTCCTGCTTGAACACCGCCAGAGCCCGCTCCATTACCCGGCTATCCGGTTCGTTAGCAGCCACCTCTACATACTCCTTGGAGCCCCGGCAAAAACCCTTGAGTTTACCTCCAGAGCCGTCCACCACCAGGATACCGAGCTTCTTTTTGACAAAAACGTCCAGCAGCGATTCCGTCTCTACCTTGTCATGGCGCGTAAAATACCGGTGCTGATCCGGTAAACATCCAGTCAACAGGGTGGCTTCACCAGCTTCTACCGTGTCCGCTCTGATGGCCAGGCTCCGTGGAGCCGACACTCCTTCAATCGCCAGGTATTTGGCATTGCTTTTCGCATAGGCAGCATAACTTTCATAGTTTAACCCGTCCACACTGACCAGAAAAACATGCTGAATGGATGCAGCCTTTTCCGTAGATAGTGCTGGAAGCGGGTAACAAGCAATGACTACCAGGCATATGAGCAGCAGACTGCCTACCCTCCCCGGCATCATAAAACCCTTCATGGTGCCCCCCCTTTGTCTACAACCCAAGTAACATCGTGTATATGTTAAACCGTCTTAGACATTATATTTTCAGGGAGGGTCTATTATACCAGGTACTTCAATATCTGCCGCTTCTGAGGATGGAATAGGCCAGAAAAAAGCCCAGAACCAGAGCAGCTATAAAGCCTATTTCAACCAGAGGAAAGCCCAGAACAAAACTTTCGCGACTGCTGGCTACTAACAAGGAACTACCGATTACAATGGCAGCGATGATTATCGCCAGGGCTATGCGGTTGGAAACCACGTCCAGAATACCGATTAAACGCCTCAGGTTAGTGTGCTCTAACCTGATCTTTAACTCCCCTTCCTCAAGCTGGTTCATAACAGCATCGATGCGGCGGGGAAGACTACGAGCGGTTACAAAATGATCCACGAAAATATCCCAGAAAGCCTGCTGCAAGCGATCAGGCGTATATCTTTTTTTCAAGATCTCTTTCGCGTACGGCTCAGCTATCTCCACGATACTTATATCCGGATCTAACTGTTTGATTAAACCCTCTACCGTCATCATCATCTTAATCATAAGCGAAAGCTCAGGAGGAATCCTCACCTGGTACTTGAACGAAACCTGAACCAGTTCGGCCAGAGCCTCCCCCACCTTGATCTGGGAGAGCGGCATACCGTAGTATTTTTGCTGCAAGCGGGAAACGTCGCGGCGGAATTCCTCCCGGTTGATACGTTGGGTAGCTATCCCAATCTGCAGCAGCGTCCGAGTAACACCAGCCGCATCGTATTTGGCCATAGCCATGACCAGGTTCATACAACGTTCCTTCAAGACCTCATCCACCGTTCCCACCTGGCCAAAATCGTAGAAGATTATCCGCTCCCCCTCGGCCACTGCAATGTTTCCTGGATGAGGATCGGCATGGAAAAATCCATGGTCATAAACCTGGTTAAAAAGGGCTTCTACAATATTGCTTGCCACCCTCTTCATATCGAATCCGGCCCTTACCAGATCTTCAAATTGGGACACTTTAACCCCACCTACATATTGCAGCACCAACACCCGCCGGGTAGTATACTGCCAATAAACCCTGGGGATCAGTACATGCGGATGGCGGGCAAAATTACTTCTAAAAATATCCGTATTACGGCCCTCCTGAGCCAAGTCCATCTCCTGACGAAGAGCCCGGGCAAACTCATCCACTATATCTACCAGCTGATATAAGCGGCCCCAACTGGTACGCTTTTCTATCAAACCTACCAGTTCATAGATAATCTCCAGGTCGGTGGCAATAGCCTTGTCAATGCCAGGACGCTGTATTTTCACTACCACCTTTTCGCCCGTTTTTAAGACCGCTTCATGAACCTGTCCTATGGAAGCTGAAGCTAAAGGCTGTACAGAAAAATCGGCGAAAGTTTCCTCGACGCTGAGGCCTTCCTCCTGCATAACCTGTTTCACCTGCTCAAATGGAAACGGCGGCACCTGATCCTGCAGCTTTTCCAGTTCCTCCAGGTATTCCCGGGGAATGAGATCCGGACGAGTACTGAACAGCTGCCCTAGTTTTATGTAAGTAGGCCCCAGCTCTTCCAGAGCCAGACGCACCCTTACCGGGGCCGAGGCCAGTTTTTCCTGCACCCGACGTCGCTTACCACCAAAGCGATCAAAAAGGAAACCAAAACCGTGCCTGGCCAGGATGTTGACCACCTCACGGTAGCGATGTATATGACTCAGGTGACGAAAAGGCCAGGAGATGATAATCCCCCCTTCAGACACTAACAATAGAATCCCAGCTGTTTCTCTATGACCCTATTCTTCCCCAAGCCCAACCGTATACCCCATAATGTAACTACTTATGATGAAAATAGTTTTGAAACCACAGATACACGCTGATGGTGCAGATGAATCACAAAATAGACGCAAAATACGCTGAAAACTATAATATAACTCTTACAGGGAGTGTGGTAACCCGCTTGCTCCCGGACTTGTCAACTGCAAGTACATCAGCTTGCCTCGGGCAGCGGTCTGCTATCGCAGATCGGCGCTTATTTATAGCGCGTTATCATGGGCGTCTGTAATGTAAATCATATCGAATCGAATAAGGAAACGGACCAGATGGTCCGTTTCTTACTCAGCCAGGCGTTTTTCCAGTTCAATAATGCGAGCTCGCAATTCATCTACTTGATCCTGGCTGGCCATTCCCAGCTCATTTTTAAATTTCTCTACCTCATTGCGAATGAAGGTTTTTAGCTCTTGCTTCTGCTCTTCGCCTTTGCGTACCACATCATCCACGAACTCCCTGGCTTCATCCTGGCTCATTTCCCCTTTTTCCACCAGTTCGTTGATCAACTTTTCCGCCGCGTCTTTGGTAATAGTAAGTACCCCCAACCCTAACAGCATGGCCTTGCGAAAAAACCTCATGATACTACCTCCTTCAGTTTAGTAGTAAGCTAACGCCAAAGAACCTGGACCTACATGAGATCCGATTACCGGTCCTGCCTCCTCAGCCATCAACACCGGGCCATCGAAAATCGCCTCCACCATTTCCCGTAACTCCAGGGCCTCTTCCGGAACCTCTACATGCTGTATACACGCTGCCTCTACCCGACCCGCCTTCACCCGTAGAGTAAAGTCCGCCAGTATCTTGTCCAGAGCCTTGTTTTTGGTACGTACCTTTTCGTAGACCATAATCTTGCCTTCATTCATGTATAAAATCGGCTTGATCTGCAGCACATTGCCCAACAGTTTTTCCACCCTGGTAAGCCTTCCGCCCCGGTACAGGTATTCCAGATCATCCACCAAAAAGTGGAGCACTGTACCTTCACGTATCCTCTCCATTTCAGCCAGGATAGCTGTGACCTCGTGACCTTCCCGGGCCATTTCCGCCGCCCTGATAACCTGGAAAGCCAGGGCCATCACCGTGTAACGCGAGTCGACCAGTATAATTTCTCGTTCGGGCAACATACCACGGGCCACTTCGGCCGAGTAAAGCGCACCAGAAATTCCCGTGGAAATTAAGACGCCTATAATAGTATCCCCCGGATCAATCTTAGAAAACACCTCGTAAAAATCACCAGCGGAAGGCCGGGAAGTGGTGGGAAATATATTTTCCGACCGCAGCCGTTGGTAATAATCGTGGTTGCTGTATCTCGAACCCTCCTGAAAAGCCTCCCCATTTATGCTTACATTCAGGGGGACCACTTTAATATCGTACTCATTTATTATATCTTCGGCCAAATAGGCAGTGCTATCAGTAACTATAGTAACAGCCATATCTGCCCCCCTTCCCTGATTGCGCACCTAATAATAATATTTCTTCCGGTAATTAGATTATTGGTTAAAGACCAAATCATGTCAACACCTCATACGACTGCTTTGAAAATAGTTTTGAAACCGCAGATATACGCTGATATACGCAGATGAATTACAAAACCGACAGAATACACAGAAAACTTATGAATACGCTAAAAATACAAAATAATCCTTGCCGGGAGTGTGATAACCGAAGCGAGTTGGTAGTAGGGGAGGCTTCAGCCTCCCCGCGGAAGGTCCCCGGCGGAAGCTATTCTCTTACCACGGTTCCTGCGAAGGCTGAAACCTCCGCTGCGGGGTTAGAAACGGCGTAAATTCATGCACTGCTGTAGACATGTCGGGGAGCGAGCAGGTTAACCACACACAATAAATATGTAGTTTTCATACCGGGAAAATCAAAGGCTCAGCGACCGGCGGCGAACCCCACACACCATAAATATGTAGTTTTCATACCTCCGATGGTGATACCTTCGATATCATGCAAGTCTGCTGTGACAAGGGTTACCGGGTTCCGCCTTCGACGTGGTGGACGCTGCCTCGCACCAGGGAAGCAAAGATGCCGCCGGTACAGAGGATTGCAAAAATTGTCAGACAAACCTTCATACTCTGGAGAAAAGGCTCTGCTTCCTGGACCGTAACCTGCACCTGGCCCATAATCATGCCCACAATCCAGGCCACTATCGCCATACTGAGCGTCTGCCCCACCAGACGCATGGTACTCAAAATAGCCGAAGCCACCCCATACTGATGTGGAGCCACCGCCCCCATAATGGCATTATTATTGGGCGATGAAAATATACCGAACCCCAGACCTGTAAATAGCAGAGTAAATACTATGTAAAGCAGAGACGTTTGGAAACCGAAAAAATGCATCATCACCAGCCCGGCCGTGGTTATAGTCATCCCGGTGGTAGCGATAAGCCGGGGTTCATACTCATCTGATAAGCGCCCGGCCAGAGGCGAAACCACCGCCATGATTACCGGTTGGGACAGCAGGATAAAACCCGAAATCTGCGCATCAAATCCTTTAACCACCTGCAGGTAAATGGAAAGTAAAAATCCCACCCCACTGGTTCCCATGTAGTTAATTAGAGCCGCCAGGTTGGAAAAAGCAAAAGCCCGATTATGAGACAGCAGTCTCAGTTCCAGCAAGGGGGAGACCGTATGAACTTCATGGTAGACAAATCCACCCAGCAGCAGCACTCCCGCAGCCATGAGCCATTTTCCCCAGACCACACTGCCTGCACTGGACATGCCGTACATAAAAGCCACCAGTCCCAGCGCATATAACAGGGTACCTTCGATATCAAATTCCTGTTCAGGGTCTGGTTCTATATCCTGATTAATCTTCATAGCCGCCAGGAAGGCGATAACCGTTAATAATGCCGGCAGAAAGAAAACATAACGCCAGCCCAGGTTATGAGTTATGAACCCCCCCAACACCGGCCCCAATGAAAGTCCGA
>JAAZLJ010000161.1 GCA_012799365.1 Syntrophomonadaceae bacterium
CCCCCCATTGCTCACTGAAACCATCTATCAAGGCTGCAGCCAGTTCCGCATAAGACAGTCGGCTCCGGCCCCAATCACTTAATGTGGTCATATGACCCCGCATGGCCTGAAGCAGGTGACTGCGAAACTCCTCGGAGGGTACTTTCAGCACCTGGCACATGGTGTTAAAATCAAAATCTAATAAAAGATTACCTACAAAAGCTACTCCTGGCCCTATATCCCCGGCCGCACTGCCGGTACATTTACGGCCTCCGACCGCAATATCAGCGGCGTTGATGACTGCCGGTAGTCCCAGATGCCGATATACCATCACCGCCGGCCTGAGAAAACGTTTATAAAACCGCTGCCGGCGCCAGGGCAGCACCGGGTTGTCCCGGTTCAACACCAGCTGAAAAAACACCTGACGATGATCCAGGTACACTACCCCGCCCCCGGTCTCCCGTCGCATCAGAGGTATTCTCTGCTGCTGACAATAGTCTTGATCTATCTCCTGTTCCAGGTCATTATGCAGTCCCAGACAAACGTAAGGGGTGGTCGGATAACAGATTATCAACCCTTCTCGTCCCAGATGAGCCAGAGCATGGTAGAAACACTGAGATTCCCACCAGGTAACCGGCCCCAGGTTATATAAATCCATATCTTCCCACCCCCTGGTTAAGTCCTAGAACAACTCATCGCCACTCTTAAAATCCAGACCCGGATGGTTATCAAATCTGACTACCCCTACCACGGCTTTACCTGCCACCGCTTTTTGCACGGCCGCCGTGCCCTGGATTCCAAATCCACCGCACAACTCAACAGCACCGGCACCCGCATCCACCAGTTCCTGGGCTGCCTTCACCGCATCAGCATAATCCTTGACTCCTACTGCCGTTAGCTCTACCTGCGGAGTTTTAACTACCGTCCGATGTTTTTTATAATCGGCCTCAGGAGCAACAAATATGAACGCCGCTTTAAGCGCCATCCCCCATAACCCCTTTCTTAATGCAGATTTCGTTATTATAGAGCCTCCAGAACCAGCTGGCTGATATCCATCACCCGTACCGGCAGTTCTGCCTTGCGCACCGCCGTACTCAGCATCTGTTCACATTGCTGACAGGCCGATACCAGAATGGTAGCTCCACTGGCGTTAACCTCTTCCACCCGTAACTGTGCTATCTGTTCGGCCAGTTCCGCATCCACACTCTGCAGGTTGCCACCGCCTCCACAGCAGAGAGAATCGGCCCGGTTATGATACAGCTCAACCATCTTGACTCCGGGTATAGCGGCGATTATTTCCCGGGGAGCTTCATAAATTCCGCTGTTGCGACCCAGATCGCAAGGGTCATGATAAGCCACTACTTCCTCAAGTTCATTCAGCTCCAGCCGCCCCTCCTTCACCAACCGGGCCAGGTATTCGGTATTATGCAGTATCTCCAGCTGATAATCCCCTAATTCCTCTTGATAATCGTGTTTCCAAACATGATAACAAGAAGCACAGCCGGTTATCAGCGTATGAATGTCCATCTCTTTGATTTTCTCCACATTATGCTTGATAAATTGGTCGGCCTCAGCCTGAAACCCGGTACTTATAAGCGGGAAACCGCAGCACCATTCGTCGGCTCCCATGGTGGTGAAATCCACCTCAGCTTCAGTCAGAATCTCAACCATATCCAATGGAATCTGGGCCGCCTGGGGGAAAAATGATGATACACAACCAACAAAATAACCCACTTCCGCCCCGGCTCTTGGTTCCACTACCTCCGGTTCATCCAGATCCTCCGCCCATTCGAGACGTTCGTCATTCTCAAAATTGGAAATGTTCTTATTGGCCAGCAGCGTCTCCCGGATAGCATCATAAGCGGCCGGCTGTTTCCCCAGCCCGGCTATTCGTTTCCTGAGTTCCAGCCATAGACTCCTGGTATCTATACAAGTAGCGCACTCGCTGGCACAGGCACCACATAAAGTACATTGCGCTACCCGCTTGACAAATTCATCACTTAACGCTGATTTATCCCCTTTAGCAAAGGCTTCTTTAGCCAGACTGATCTTGCCCCGGGGAGCAGCCGACTCCCAGCCGATTATTTTATATACCGGACAGGAACTGCGGCAGCAGCCGCATCGTCCACAGATAAGGGCTTCATTTTCCAGGGTGGTAAAAAAACTGTTTCTTTCCGTCATCTTGAACCACCCCTTCCTACTAATTTTTGTACTCCGGCCATTACATCCATGCCCAGTCCATAAGTTAAAGGCTGCATCAGGAATGGAGGTCGATAAACCTTACCCGGGTTCATCAATCCTTTCGGATCCAGCTGCTGCTTCCGTTTCCTCAGTTCTGCCAACCGGGCTGATTCATAAATCCGGTTCAGGTACGGAGTATTCCACAATCCTACGCCATAGGGACAGCCTCCGTGCCGATAACCGACATCCTGGATCTTCTTGACCAGACTGAGATTGATAATGTAGGGAATGGTCCGGGTTTCATCGGCATAAAACGTGGTCATAACCGTGATGTATTCCGGAGTAACCACATGCCCATACGAAAACAGGTCAACATGGTACTTCGGACCCATAGTCTGAACCTCAGCCAGGTACCCGGCCAGTTCCTTCACCGGCAGCCAGACCTCGGCTCCCAATACCCCGGGCCCGCCCCGCTTCAGTTTCAGAGCTTTAAACCTCCCGTCCCATTCCAGTTCTGCCACTTCGTCTTCCAGGCGAGTGACTTTTTCATTCTCGCTGGTGATGGCCTCCACGGTCTTACGAGCTTGCTCTAACTCCTCTTTCGTTCCTTCGTAATCAATTCCTAAAGTACAGCCGCTATCTACACCCTCCAGACCGAAACCCAGTTTATCCATGGCCCGCAGACAATGCTGATCGGCGAAGTGCAAATTATACGGTGTAACGGAAGCATTCATGAAGGCCTGCATGACATTCAGCAGCTCCGATTCGTCCGCCAATAAGAGCATAAAATGCTCCATCGCAGTCAAGCGACGCACCTCTATTTCCACCTCGGTTACTACCCCCAGAGTCCCTTCAGAACCGGCAAACCAATCTAATGAAGGTTCCGTTTCTGAAGTAAGGGTGCGAATCTCACCCGCCGGCAGCACCACCTCGATGGATTTTATCTGGGAAAGCATGCTGCCGTACTTGAGACTCCCCAGCCCATATCCCATCATACACAGCCACCCTCCCACCGTAGCCGCCGGGGCACTGCTGGGATAGGATTTGCACGCCAGGCCCTTCCGGTTTAGATAACCTTCCAGTTCTGACCAGGTGGTAGCGGATCTGACTTTAACTGTCATTCCTTCCTCATCCAGCTCTACTATACCCCGTAACAGGTTAACATCCATTACGATTCCGCCCTTGATGGGAACAGAGTCAAAATACACCGTGGAGGCACCTGCCCGGGGGGTAACCGGTATGCCGGATCCATAAGCTGTCCGTAATATCTCAGCCACTTCCTCTGCATGGGACGGACGTACCACCAAATCTGGCGTGGTATTAAAAAGAGGATTCACCAGCAGGCCCGGTACCGGGCCCAGATCCCGTGAATATAGACCGCATTCAAAGGAAGAATCGGTAGCCCGGCTGCCATACTTTTCCTTTATTTTTTCCAAAATTTCAGTTCGCATTATCTACTCCCCCCAACCAGGACTTACTGCGCGTGTTCGGCTATTTCCCCTTTCAGCCATTCAACGACTTTATCCCCGTGCAGAAGATTGTTCAAACCTTCTTCCAGATTCTCAGGCTCAATAACCGCAATCCAACCTTCACCATAAGGATCCTGGTTCAACGGGCTGGGGTTAGATGCCAGACCTTTATTGGATTCAACTACCTTACCCTTTATCGGCATCTGCACCTTCCCCGCCCATTTACCTGACTGCAAAGTACACAGATTTTTTCCCACATCCATATTTTTATTAACTCTAGGAACCCGGATAAACGTGATTTCACCCGCCAACTGCTGCATGAAATCAGTAATCCCTATCCTGATACAATTGCCTTCCACCTTGACCCAGGCATGATCGGTGGTATAGTAAAGCTCATCAGGCATTTCGTACTTATCTATTTTAGCCACACTGTTGGCCTCCTTTCCTGGTTCTACCCTTCATGGTTGAAAACACCTCTCCGGCATGGTAAGAACTCCGCACCAGGGGCCCGGCACTAACCTGGAGAAACCCCATTTTATACCCGGTATCCTCCAGCATCTGGAAGGTATCCGGATGGATAAACTCGATTACCGGATGATGGTGAGCAGAAGGACTCAGGTATTGACCCAGGGTAACGATATCACAGCCCGCTTCCCTCAAGTCCTCCATCACCTGCACAACTTCGTCTACCGTCTCCCCCAGACCCAGCATCAAACCGGACTTGGCCAATAGACCTTTTCCATAATTATGAACCCGGGCCAAAAGCTCGATGGATCTGGAATATATCGCTTGCGGTCGTACCGTACGATAAAGCCGGGGGACCGTCTCCACATTGTGGTTGACGACCTCCGGCCCGGCTTCCATAACCTGCAGCAGTGCGTCCTCCTGTCCCCGAAAATCAGGAATAAGAACCTCTACCGTTGTTTCCGGCAGCACCTGGCGCACGGCCTTGATAGTAGCGGTAAACTGACCTGCACCCCCGTCGGGCAAATCGTCCCGGGTAACCGAGGTCACCACTACATGCCTTAACCCCAGTTGACGAGCAGTCAAAGCTACTGCCTGCGGTTCATCCGGGTTTACCTGCTCGGGGCGTCCATGGATTACCGCACAAAATCGGCAGTTACGAGTACAAGTATTGCCCAGAATCATAAAAGTACAGGTCCGGTTGGCAAAACATTCACCTATATTAGGACAGTCGGCACTCTCACAAACTGTATGCAGATGCCCTCGTTCCAGCAAATGCTTCATACGGTTCAAGGCCTGTTCATCTGGTGCCGATAGAGTCAGCCATTCCGGTCTATCCAACGTTACCCATCCTCTCCCTCAATTCTTCCAGGTCAACCTCTTCCAGCTGTATTTCAAATACCTGGCTGAACTGATAACACATCTGCTTCCTAACCTCCGCCATTTCCACCTTTTTCCCCAACACTTCTTCCATGGAGGTCACACCATACTCGGTAATCCCACACGGGACGATAAGGGAGAAATGAAACATATTGGGGCAGACATTCAAGGATACCCCGTGCATGGTTGTCCAGTGCCTGACGCTAATACCCTCGGCTGCGATCTTGCTCGATCCTGCCCATACCCCGGGATAACCCGGTTTCCGCCCCGCCACAATGCCAAAGAACTCCAGGGTTCTTATGAGAGTTTCCTCCATCCGCCGGGCGTACAAATGAACATCGCGCCCGTAACCATCCAGGTTAATGATGGGATAACATATTAACTGTCCCGGGCCATGGTAGGTGATATCGCCTCCCCGATCGGTCTCATACACCATTATTCCCTGGTTTTTTAATATGGAGTCACTTACCAGAATGTGTTCAAAACCGCCCCGTCTTCCTACCGTAAAACAAGGGGCATGCTCCAGGAAAATAACCGTATCCGGAATGGCCCCGGCTCTCCGGGCCTGGTTGAGACTGGTTTGCAATTGCAGCATCTTATCATATTCCTCTACTCCCAACTGTAAACAGCATCCTGTTCTGGTCATAGTCACTCAACCCTCCTACCTGGCCCCCACCATTAATGGTTAGTCTTCAAAGGCATCCAGAGCCGCAGTAACCATCGTAGACATATAAGCCATAGCCGGTGAACCGCCAAAGGCTACCCCGATAGCTGCCGCCTCCATAATTTCTTCCCGGTTGGCCCCTTCATTTAAAGCCTGCTTAACGTGAATACACATACAATACTCACAGCGTACCGCCACCGCAATTCCCAATCCAATCAGTTCCTTGTATTTCCGTTCCAATTCACCTTCTACATAACAGGCCTGATCCATCTGGACGAAGGCCGCACTCAATTCCGGAAGTTCTTCCTCTACCTGAACCATACGCTCTCCCAGGTCTGCCATTAATGCATCAGGATCTTTTGCCATTTCAACCTACCTCCCAGTAATTATTTATATATTCCGCACCAAATTAAATAAATATTTTATGCGGGTTTTCAATCAGTTCCACCAGTACGGCCAGAAACTCGGCAGCTGGCGCCCCGTCAATAATCCGGTGGTCAAAAGCCAGGGATAGACCCATCATGGGCCGAATAACGATTTCTCCGTCGACCACCACTGGTTTTTGTACGGTTCTGCCCACCCCCAGAATCGCTGATTCCGGCTGGTTGATAATGGGAGTAAACCAATCTACCGAACCATAAGCACCCAGGTTGGTAACCGTAAAGGTACCTCCGGTCATCTCGTCCGGGTTGAGCTGGTTTTTACGGGTCCGTTTGGCCAGGTCTTTAACTTCCTTATTTATATCAGCCAGACATTTTTCGTTAGCATTTCTGACCACGGGTACAATTAACCCGTCATCCAGGGCTACAGCCACCCCGATATTTATATCTTTGAGTACTTTAACCTGGTCGCCATCCAGAGTAACATTGATATTGGGCCTGAGTTCCAGGGCCCGGGCTACCGCTTTAACTAGAAAATCGGTGATCGATACCCGATCTCTTTTCTTGGCGCCCTCGTTTACCTTCTGGCGCAGGGCCAGGATTTCAGTCATATCTACGGATATATGGTGGGTTACCTTGGGGGCCACGGCCCAACTCTGAGCCATATTGTCCCCGATAGCCTTTCTCATGCCCTCATAGGGGATAACTTCCAGGGTAGGCCGATCATCAGCCGGTGCTATACCTTCTTCTAGGGCTTTTTCCACGTCCTCTTTAGTGATACGACCCTGGGGACCGGTTCCCGCTATGCGGGTGTAATCGATACCCTGCTCCTCAGCCATTTTACGTGCGGCCGGAGAGATTTTGACCTTGCCACCTGCGGCAGCAGGAGCCTTGCCCCCCTCAGCAGCCGGAGCTTCCGCCAGAAGAGCTGAGATGTCTTCCCCGGCTTCACCGATTACTCCCAATAACCCTCCAATAGGAAGCTTGGTTCCTTTAGGAGCCACAATTTTGAGCAGAATACCATCAGCCGGAGCCTCTACCTTATTGGTTATTTTTTCAGTCAGTACTTCAACCACCGGTTCCCCGGATTTAATCGCGTCTCCCTCGTTTTTTAACCATTTACCGACGGTACCTGTCTTCATCGACAGCCCCAGCTTCGGCATGGCTATTGCAGTTGCCATCTATTCTTCC
>JAAZLJ010000162.1 GCA_012799365.1 Syntrophomonadaceae bacterium
AAGACTTCTCTGGGAGTGCTGCCTGCTATTCGGGAAATGGCCAATCAGGCTCGGAATCCCTGGCTGCAGAATATTTTGGAATTGGACGTGCTGGAGGATGTTTATGATTATCTGGATGGTTCATTGGTCGAGGATCCCCCGGCTTTAGCCCGGGACGGCGGCGTCATTAAGAAGGGGTACCATCCGGAGATTGATAAACTGAGCCAACTGGCTTTTCAGGGTAAAGAGTGGCTGCTGGAATACGAAAAACAGGAAAAGGAACAGACCGGGATTAAATCCCTGAAGGTGGGATTCAATAAGGTTTTCGGCTATTACATTGAAGTTACTCGGGCCAATTTGGATATGGTACCAGAACACTATGTTCGTAAACAGACTCTGGTCAATGCCGAGAGATATATTACCGATGAATTGAAACGTTATGAAAACGATATTCTGGGGGCCCGAGAAAAATTGTTAAGCCTGGAGTATGAGGTGTTTCAAGAGATACGACGGGAACTTACCCGTTATATTCCGCGTCTGCAGGCAGCGGCTGCAGCAGTGGCCCACCTGGATGTTCTGGCCAGCCTGGCTGAAACCGCTTTTCGCTATGACTATGTACGACCTGTGGTAAATAACAGTGATGATATATATATCAAAGGCGGACGGCACCCGGTGGTAGAACGGTTTCTCAGCGGGGAAAGCTTTGTACCCAATGATACCCGTCTGGGTGAAGAGCAGGGGCGTTATGCTATAATTTCCGGACCTAACATGGGAGGTAAGAGTACCTACATGCGTCAGGTGGCTCTCATAGTCATCATGGCCCAAATGGGCAGCTTTGTTCCGGCCCAGGAGGCGTATATAGGTATCGTGGATCAGGTGTTTACCCGGGTAGGGGCCGCGGACGACCTGGCTGCAGGACAGAGTACGTTTATGGTAGAGATGAACGAAGTGGCCCGCATATTAAAGAACGCCACCCGGCACAGTCTGGTACTGCTGGATGAGATTGGGCGCGGAACCAGTACTTTTGATGGGATGAGCATAGCCCGGGCCGTTATGGAATACATTTGCTATCACATAGGTGCTAAAACCCTTTTTGCCACCCATTACCATGAGTTGACTGCTCTGGAGGATGAACTACCGGGGGTGGTTAATTTATCAGTGGCAGTAAAGGACACCGGTGATAATGTGATATTTTTGAAGAAGGTTTTACCCGGGCGGGCGGATAAAAGCTACGGTATTCACGTAGCTGGTCTGGCGGGTTTACCTCATCAGGTTATAAAAAGGGCGGCAGATTTTCTAGAACAAATGGAAAACCAGGGGCAGGTAGTCGAAAAGCCAACCCGGGTCATGCAGCTTAACCTCTTCTCATCGGAGGGAACTGTGGCCGAGGAGTTAAAGCAAATGGATTTGGATGAAATAACACCCCGGGAAGCCCTGAACTGGTTGTATAACTGGCAGGACAAGTTGGTTCCTGGCGAAAAAAAAGGAGCCAGGGCCAAGTAAGGAGGAGGTTGCTTTGTTAGTTGGTATTGATGTAGGCGGAACCTTCACCGATGGCATGCTGCTGGTGGAGGGCGAAGTAGTTAGTTCGGTCAAAAAACCAACCGGTGAAGATAGATTACAGGAGACTATTCTGGCGGTTTTGGACGAGCTCATTATCGATGTGAATCCGGCAGAGATAGAGCGGGTGGTACTGAGTACCACGTTGGTTACCAACCTGCTGGCTACCGGGCGGGGGGAGAAGACCGCTCTGGTGTTGATTCCCGGGCCGGGACTTAATGTAGCCAATATAGAACTGGCCCCCAATACTCATATTGTGGATGGGGCCATTGACTTTCGCGGTCGGGAGACCAGAAGGGTTAAAAAAGCCGAGGTTCAGGCGGTGGCGGCCCGACTGGAAGCAGAAGGCATCAAAAAAGCCGCGGTAGTAGGGAA
>JAAZLJ010000163.1 GCA_012799365.1 Syntrophomonadaceae bacterium
TAAGAACCTTACCCAGTTCCTCGTCACCCTGGCCAAACAGATTGGAGGTAAGTAGAATAGCTACGTTACCCGCCGGTTCCGGGGCAAGAAGTTCCTGCTCGTTAGTTGGTTCAAGTCTGATCATGCTGATATGGTATTCACCTGCTCTTTCTTCCACCTCGACATTATAGCCCTGGCTTTTAGCCAGCTTGGTGACGTTTTCTAAAGCGGTAGGGTTGTCAACAACGGTAATAATGACTTCTTCGGGGTTCTGATCCAGTACTTGTTTGGTCAGGATTACTGGTTGGGGACAGGAAAGTCCGCGAGCATCGATAATCTTTTCCATTATGATCCACCTCTCCGTTAATATTTATTGCTATAAAACACCGTCGGTTTCGGTCGCCGCTCAGGCTATGGCTCCGATTCCGCCGACACTTGTCGAACATCGTCGATTTTGGCTGGTGCTCAGGTTTCGCCTTCGACACGCCCGGCACTTGCCAGGACATCGTTGACTTCGCAGGTTGCTTCACCGGGATAACCCACTCTGTAAGGATAATTTAGTATCTTCAGCGTATTCATATACCGTCTGCGTCTATTTTTACTCGTAGCAATCGACCTTACGCCTCACCCCTGATGTCTTACCAATATTTGCGTCCATTCAGGGGTTTCAAAGATCAGACCCTTATGATACCGGTGCGGATGCCAGGTCGCGGGCAATCAAAGCGGCGCCGATAGCGCCGGCCAGCTGGCAGTTTTCGGGTACTATCACGGGAATCCCAAGGTGTGCTTCCAGGCTTTTCTTTACGCCATTATTGCGAGCTACTCCTCCGGTAAAGGCAACCTTGCCTTTTACT
Organism: Syntrophomonadaceae bacterium; assembly: GCA_012799365.1. GTDB lineage: Bacteria > Bacillota > Syntrophomonadia > Syntrophomonadales > Syntrophothermaceae > JAAZLJ01. The sequence goes on from JAAZLJ010000163.1 coordinate 834, forward strand.
CCCATACGTTGTGCCATACTGGCAACGCGCCGAGCTACCGATTGGTGCAGGCCGGCTACGATCTCTCCCTTGGCTTTGCCCTGGGCCAGCAGGCCGATTACCTCCGATTCGGCAAATACGGTACACATGCTGTTCAAGGCCAGTGGTACATGGCCATCAGACAATTCTCCCAGTTCACTTACGTCACTGCCCAGGGCGGCAGCGATGACCTGTAAGAAACGTCCGGTACCGGCCGCACATTTATCATTCATGGCAAAGTCGAGTACCCGACCCTCATCATCAATCTTGATTACTTTGCTATCCTGTCCGCCCACATCGATTACCAGATGGCTGTTCGGTACCAGGTAGGCGGCTCCGCGTGCATGACAGGTTACTTCGGTGACCGTTTTATCGGCAAACGGCAGTGATATGCGGCCATATCCGGTAGCAACTATACAGGCCACCTGGTCTGTTTCATAATTATTCTGTTCCAGCAATCGTTGGTAAGCTTCCTGTCCTGCGTCCCGCGGGCTCCACCCGGTGGCGGTAACCAGCGAGGAAAATCTATTATTGTCGATGATCACTGCCTTGGTCGAGACGGAACCAACATCTATGCCAGCAACTAACACTATTTAACCCCCCTGCCACAATAACTAATAGTTATAGACCCACCTCGCGACAAGTTATATATGTTTTCATTCTAGACCACCTGCCGAAGCCCGTCAATTGTGGTGGGAAAATTCCAAAAGGGAATGTCTGAGTGCTGGCAGCAGAGGGAGCAACTTTTTGTGAGCGGGGATGGAAATTACTTTGGTATTTAGTCTTCTATACTATGGGAAAACTGGTATTCGGGCATTGACAGGATGAAAAAGCCGGAGTATGATAATCCCAACATATGAACATATATTCAGATATCATTGGGTGAGCGCAGTGTTTTCTGCGTATTTTGTGTCTGGTTTACGATTCATCTGCATCCATCTGCGGTTTCAATTTTCAGAGCAGGGGGGAATGGGTATGGTTCAGGAACTGGAAGCCGGTCGTTGTGAAGTCAGCTGCATACATGAGGAGAATGTAATAGCAGTGCGCCGGCAGATGATCCGGGAGGATACGGCCCAGGATTTGGCTGATCTTTTTAAAACCCTGGGAGATCCCACTCGAGTGAAGCTGCTTTTTGCCTTGATGAAAAAAGAGCTGTGTGTTTGTGATCTGGCGGCGGTGATCGAGGTATCAGAATCGGCGGTATCCCACCAATTGCGGGTACTCCGTAGTCAGAAACTGGTCAAGTTTCGGCGGGAGGGTCGGGTGGTCTATTATTCTCTGGATGATGACCATGTCCATAAGCTATTTGGTCAGGGTTTAGAACACGTCACCGAATAAGGTTGTGCCGAAACATCGTCAGCTGCGGCCGGCGCTCAGGCTGCGCCTTCGATTCCGCCGGCACTCGCCAAACCATCGTTGGCTTCGTAAGTCGCTTCGCCGGGTTACCATTCTCCCGTATAGAGTTATTTTTTATTATCTGCGTTAATCTGCGTCATATCTGCGGTTTCAAATTATTTTCATAATATAGGGGGGCGTAGTTGTGGGAGAGGCAATGGAGATTAGAGACCTGAATTTTTCCAGCATATTACAGGTGAAAGGGATGGATTGCCCCGATTGTGCTACAAAAGTAGAGAAAGCAGTACGTCGTTTACCCGGGGTCATCGACGCGACGTTAGTGTTCCCCAGCGGGAGGCTTAACCTGAACTATGATCCCAGTAAAATCGGCGTTGAGCAGGTGGTGAAACAGGTAGGTGCACTGGGTTATGAGGCCCGGGAAACCGAAGAATATATGGTTGAATCCACAGAAGGGCCGGACTTAACCACTTTGATTATAAGGGGATTGGATTGTGCGGACTGTGCCGCCAAGCTGGAGAGACGGGTTCAGGCCATTCCGGGAGCAGAGGGTGTGCGGATGAATTTCATGGCTTCCCGGTTATATGTTTCTCCTGATGCTCCGGTGTCCGATATTTTATCGGCCGTGGAAGCCCTGGGTTACAGTGGTGAGGTGGAAGGCTCCAGAGCGGCGGTTACGTCGGCCTTTGCTCCCTGGGAAACCAATAGATATCTGATTCCCACCATAGTTTCCGGGGTACTGATGGCGGTGGCGACGGCGGTGAAACTGTTGGGGGTGACCGGGCCGGCGGCTCCTACCATTTACACCCTGGCTATTGTCCTGGGCGGCTATCTTCCTGCCAAAAATGGATTGGCCATGCTGGTTCATGCCCGGGAATTGGATATGAACGTATTGATGGTCCTGGCGGTAGTGGGTGCTGTGGGTATCGGTCATTTTGAAGAAGGGGCTATGGTGGTGTTTCTATTTTCGTTGGGGAATGCTTTGCAGGGCTATACCCTGGATAAAACCAGGAACTCTATTCAGGCCTTGATGGAATTAGCACCGCGGGAAGCTCTGGTTCGGAGGGACGGGCATGAGTTGGTACTGGCAGTCGATGATATTCGTATCGGCGATATCGTGATCGTGCGACCGGGGGAGCGTATTCCCATGGATGGTCGGGTGGTGGAAGGAGTTTCTGCGGTTAATCAGGCTCCCATTACCGGGGAGTCACTGCCGGTGGACAAACAGGCTGGTGATGAGGTCTATGCGGGAACTATAAATCAGCAGGGGGCTCTGGAACTCGAGGTTACCAGGTTGGCCGGGGATAATACCATTTCCCAGGTCATTCATATGGTGGAAGAGGCGCAGGCCAAGCAGGCACCGTCCCAGCAGCTGGTGGATCGGTTTGCGCGCTGGTATACGCCGGCGGTGATCCTGGCTGCCATGTTGGTGGCAGTAGTCCCGGTATTGGGGTTTAATCAGCCGTTTCATAAGTGGTTCTATCAGGCTCTGGCTATGCTGCTGGTGGCCTGTCCTTGTGCCCTGGTTATTTCTACCCCGGTCTCTATCGTGTCGGCCATTGGCAGTGCGGCGCGTAATGGGGTTTTGATCAAAGGCGGAGCTTATCTGGAGGAGACGGGAGCGGTTGCGGTGGTGGCGTTTGATAAGACGGGAACCCTGACCCGGGGGGAGCCGGAAGTCATGCAGGTGATTCCCTTTAATGACCGCAGCCAAGAGGAGGTGTTGGTGGCGGCGGCGGCTATCGAATCTCGTTCAGAACATCCTCTGGGTGAAGCTATTGTACGGTTTACCCGTGACTCCGCTCTCGAGATACCGATGGTTACCAGTTTTCAGGCCATGCCTGGCCGGGGGGCCATGGCGGAAGTTGAAGGGAAGCTTAACTTTATTGGCAGCCTTCGTTTTTTCGCGGAGCAGGGGATTCCGCTGGGAGCCGCCGAGGAAGAGGCCGAGAGACTGCAAAACCAGGGACAGACGGTAATGGCTCTGGGGGATGAGGAACGGGTACATGGACTTATTGCGGTGGCTGACGTTCTTAGACCGGACAGTGGAAATACCATAAAGAAGCTAAAAGAGGCCGGAATTGAAAAAGTGGTGATGCTGACCGGCGATAACGATAAAACCGCTGCAGCTATTGCCCGCCAGGTGGGGGTCGACGAATTTCGATCGGAGCTGCTGCCGGAGGACAAGATGGATGCGGTGCAGAATCTTCTGGCTGAGTACCACAAAGTGGCCATGGTGGGAGACGGAATCAACGATGCCCCGGCTCTGGCTTCATCTACTGTGGGCATAGCTATGGGAGCGGCCGGTACTGATACTGCTCTAGAAACGGCTGACATCGCACTGATGGCCGATGATCTGGCCAAGCTGCCTTATACTATAAGGCTGAGCCGCAAGACTTTGAGGATTATTAAACAAAACATTGTGCTGTCACTGGCTATCAAGGCGGCGATACTCTCACTGGTTATCCCAGGCTGGTTGACCCTGTGGTTGGCGGTGGTAGGGGATATGGGCAGTTCGCTTCTGGTTACCCTGAATGGTATGCGACTGCTTCGGGTGAATCATAAGGAATGAGGGAGGTAGACAGCAAAAAAGCCGTGAAGTCATTTAAAAGAATTGTTTCTACTCCCGCCAGGAGCGTGAAAATAGATAGAAGCTTGACTTCACCTGCCAGAGCTGTTCGAGGTGAGGAAAGATTAAAACAAATGTTATCTCGCTAAAGAAACTAATAGAAATGAGTGATGAGCAAAAAGCGCTAAAAAGCCGCCACTTTGGTGGCTTTTATGTTTTACAACTAGAGCTCTTCTTAGTGCAGATTCTTTTTCAAGTAGGATATCAAGGGGTAGCCCAGCAGCAGCACCACGGCGGTCTCGCTGATACCGATGGAGACTACCGATAACCAGTAAGGGTAACGGAAAAAAGAATGAAGATAAAGACTGACGAATACCGCGTTTAAAATGATCGGTGAAAGGTAAGCAATGAAGCTGTGACGGAAGCGCCAGGTCAGGTAAGCTGCCACCAGTGAGATGAGGCTGCCGAAAACTATGTCAATCAGGCCCAGACCTCCGAACATGTTGGCGATTATGACCCCTGCGAATATGCCTCCAATAGCCTCCGGGAAGAGGATGGGCAGGACGGTGAGCGCCTCGGCGGGTCTAAACTGTATTACCCCAAAGCTGGTGGAAGTGAAAATCAGACATAGTACGGCATACAGGGCCGCTATGAGTCCGGCACGTGCGATTTTGGTGGTTCGAGATTGACGCATATTGTTCCTCCCGTAACAAAAACCTGTCGTTTAAACGACAGGTTTTATTTTCATGCGTTTGCATCTGATGCACTGAGAGCTTTGAGCTTACTGGCCAATCGAGATTTCATGCGGGCTGCGGTATGTCTATGAATAATTTTCTTTCCCGCGTTTTTATCGATAATCGATACGACTTTTTCCCAGTTTTCTCTGGCCAGCTCTATGTTATTATCGGCGACTGCCGTTTCGAACTTTTTAACCGCGCCTTTCATCGCAGATTTGCTGACGGTATTGCGAGCCTGGTTCCTGGCCGCTCTCCTGGCTCGTTTAGCCGGAGTCTTACTTTTTGCCACATTTACACCCCCTTCTTCCAACTTTAACAAAACCAATATATCATTACTATTTCTAAAATGCAACCTGACTTTGCATAGTTTTTTGTCTCTTTAGGTATTCTAAGTATGTAGCATTCTTAACTCGACTCTTTAAGACAGGAGATTAGGAAATTAGCCCGTCGAGTTGAAGGGAGGTGAACAAGGTGAATTGGCTTGGCGTAGTGGTTCGTTTTGTAGTATCGGCCCTGGTCTTAATGGTGGTCGGATGGCTGTTACCTGGTATCACAGTAGCCGGGTTTACCGGAGCGCTGATCGCTGCGGTAGTAATTGCCGCACTGGGCTACCTGGTAGAATTAATCCTTGGAGAAAGGATTTCACCGCGCAGCCGTGGGCTGGTTGGATTTGTCACGGCAGCAGTAGTGATTTATCTCGCCCAGTTCATTATTCCCACCTACCTCTCTGTTTCACTACTGGGAAGTCTGCTGGCTGCTTTTGTCATAGGTTTAATAGATGCATTCGTTCCTACTGAGTTGAGGTAGATAATTAAAGTTCCAACCGCGGTTGGAACTTCTACATACTCGGCAGGACGCGGGAGGCGAACCGTGGTAAAAGGTCGGAGAAATATTCCGGCCTTTTTATATACTGGTTGTCCTGATTCAAGTTCTATTATGATTCTCCTTGTAATAAGATTTAGCATTATGTTTTTGCGAGGTGGGCAGCAATGAATCGTAGTAATTTGTGGAAATTCGCCCGGGGCCTTATCTATATACAGCTGTTTATTCTGGTTCTGGTAGCTGGTATAACCGTAGATATTAAGACCAATTTACAGGAGCTATCTCGTCAAGGATTGGCCGTGGCTCAGGTATTACGGCCGTTTTCCAGGTTGGACATTGATCCCAGGTTGGGTGAAGCCATGCTGTACCAGTCTTATACAGGATTCTATCCAGAACGGCCCACCATGCCGTTATCCAGGTGGCTGACTTCTGCTGGGATTTTAGCAGGCAGCCCGCAGGACATGCTGGAGACCCATATTCAGGCGGTGGCCTGGAGTGAGGTCGCGGACCTGGCTTCGTTAGAACCACAGGGCAGTGAACCGGCTCTGGCAGCCAAGGAAGTACAAGAAAAGGGTAAGATGGAGCCAGTTCAGAATCCTGAACTTAAAAACCAGCGATTAGTTTTTTACTGCACCCATACTGGTGAGACTTACCGCCCGGATAGTGGAAAGTGCAGGCTGGAAGGGAAGCGGGGGCTGATTACCCGGGTGGCGGCCAACCTGCAGAAGGAGACGGAAGCCCGGGGGTTTACGGCCGTTTACATCGATACCATTCACGATTCTCCCTATACTAAATCATATGCCAATTCTCGCAAGACCGTACAGCAGCTATTGGATCAGGGGAACTTTGCTGCCCTTTTTGATATTCACCGTGATTCTATCCCCCAGGAAAAACCTGAAGTGGTGGAGATAGATGGGAAAAAGGCGGCCAAGATACTGATTATAGTAGGGACCGATGA
>JAAZLJ010000003.1 GCA_012799365.1 Syntrophomonadaceae bacterium
AAACTGTCTATTTGCGGTACGGTAAACGATCTGGTGGCCTGTGGGGCCCAACCCCTTTATTTGTCAACCGCTTTTATTATAGAAGAAGGTTTTTCTCTGGATGAACTGAGAACCCTGGCGGAATCGATGGCCAGGACGGCTGGTGAAGCTGGAGTAAAGCTGGTGACCGGAGACACCAAAGTAGTCGAAAAAGGCAGTGCTGACGGGGTGTTTATAAATACCTGCGGTATCGGTATTATACCAGCGGATGTCGACTACCGGCCCCAGCGCATCCAGGCTGGAGACCAGGTGATTGTCACCGGCACTATAGGGGATCATGGTCTGGCCATCCTGGCCCGGCGGGAAGGATTAAGTTTTACCACTCCGGTAATCAGCGACTGTGCACCGCTGCATCGGATCGGAAAGCTGCTGGCGGACTATGGTCCGAAGGTCAGGTGTATGCGGGATCCGACCCGGGGAGGACTGGCGACGGTGTTGAATGAACTGGCTGTACAGTCAGGGCTGGGTATAACGGTAACCGAAAGGGAGATTCCAGTTGCTCCCGCGGTGGGTGGAGCCTGTGATATGTTGGGGATGGATCCGCTGTATATGGCCAATGAAGGAAAAATGGTAATAGTAGTTGATGCGGATTCAGCCGAGAAAATAACCGAGCGATTGAGAACCCTGCCCGAGGCAGCGCAGGCGGCCATTATTGGTCAGGTGAGCCAGGAAGCTCGGGGGATGGTGCTGATTGAGACCGGGTTAGGAGCCAGGCGTATATTAGGGATGCTGGAAGGAGAACACCTGCCTCGTATCTGCTAGCTATCCAGTGCTCCGTCGGGGGAACTCTGGAATATCCGTCCGGTGTCTGCGAGCCGTGAGCGATTAGAAGAAGGATGCAGTATAGATATTTGTAGAAAGGCTTAAATCATGCACGAAATGGCTTTGATGGACGGGGTTTTGAACGCGGTCAGGGAAAGTGCGCGAGATAGAAACCTCAGCAAGATTAATAAAATAAAGCTGGTAGTGGGTAAGTTTTCTATGGCCCTGCCCGACAGCCTGCAGTTTGCCTTTGAGGTGTTGAGTCAGGAAGAAATATTTGCCGGAGCGGTTCTGGAAATAGAAGAGAGGGACATAGTATGTCAATGCCGCGGTTGCCAGCTGCAGTTCGAGATAGATAATACCTACCGTTTTGTTTGCCCCGGTTGTGAAAGTCGGCAGGTGGAGATTATTTCTGGACGAGAACTGTATATCGACTGCTATGAAGGAGAGGAAGCTGATGGTACAGGTTAAAATGGGCAGTAATATTCTGGGAGCCAATGAACTTCTGGCTCGCAAGAATCGCAATCTTTTTGAAGAGCGGGAACTGTTGGTAGTAAATCTGATGAGCTCTCCGGGTTCGGGGAAAACCACCATCCTGGAGCGAACCATCGAGGCGTTGAAGGGCAGGTTAAAGCTGGGGGTCATTGAAGGGGATCTCTATACTGATCGGGATGCCCAGCGTATTGAGCAAAAAGGAGCCCCGGTAGTACAGATCAATACCGAGGGAGCTTGCCATCTGGACGCAGGTATGATCAGCGGGGTGCTGGCTAAAATAGAGACGCGAGAATTGGATCTGATGGTGATTGAGAATGTGGGCAACCTGGTGTGTCCGGCAGAATTTGATCTGGGTGAAGACTGCAGGGTAGTGGTCATCAGCACCGCTGAAGGTAATGATAAGCCCATGAAGTACCCGCTTATTTTCCGCCAGGCGGATGCGATTCTTATTAATAAAATAGACCTGATACCCTACACTGATTTCAACCTGAGTCAGTTCCAGCAGGATGCAGCCCAGATCAACCCTGATGCTCAGATGTTCGAGGTTTCCGCCCGAACCGGTAAGGGAATGGAGAAGTGGGCCGATTGGCTGGTGGCCAGAGTGGAGGAAAAAAAAGCGGGCTATAACAAGAAAGGATAACTATTTCCGCCAAATATCTTCTCACCCGATCGCCCGGACGGGTTACCAGAGGGTCGGTGCGTTAGCAGTCGTTCTCCATGGAGGGAGTCACAAAAACCGGTCATCAACAGCACTTCCTTTATTGGCGACCTGGTTGGCAAGAGTTTGGTGGGTACGGGGCGATTTTTCTGCAAATATTAACCATAGGGTACGCATACAGCACTGGAAAATTATGCCTTGTACTTACACATGGGACAGAACCGTCCGGTTATGTTCAAATTATAGTTGTTGGGTTAGTCCTGACTTATAGTAGTCGCTTCCTGACGGGTGGGTGGTCTCGAAATCATCGGGGTCGAACCAGTCGCAGCCCGGGGCTGTTCCCCAGCTGGTGTCAAAGTTAATCCACCGATGGTTTTGACCGTCCCAGGCCTGGTTCCAGGCATGCAGGCGACTGTCTGGCAGGGTTCCGGATATCACCCGGGTCGGTATCCCGGCCGCTCGTAACAGGGCCGCGGCCAGGTTGGCGTGATCGATGCAGATACCCTGACGGCAGCCGAGAGTGGTCAGGGCTCCATCCGGGTAATATACTTGTCCTGTCAAGTTGCGCTGATATTTTTCCAGGTCAAAAGATATATTCTCCACTATCCAGTCATGAACGGCCCGGGCTTTCTCCCGGTCCGATGTACATTCTTCCGTAAGCTGGCGTGATAAAGCTGCTATTTCCTTATGTTCACTTTCGATATAGGGTGCTGGATCCAGGTAGGGGTTGAGCTGTACTTGATTATAAACTTGTACGCGTGGGCCATAGGCATATGTACGTCCCGCCTGATGGACCATCACGGCCAGTTCATATTCGCCTTTCCCTTCGGTTAGCCATACTTTTTGGCTGAATTTCCCCTGCGCAACTGGTAGAGGATACCATTTATTGATGTTGTTCTTTTTTACCAGCAACCGGAGGTTATCCTGCGGCGATAGGCCCTCCAATATCACCCAGCCCGGGGCTTCAGCCGGGACCGGTTCCAGAACCACCGCTTGATTCAATTCAACTGCCAATACCGGGTTGGTCACTATCCCCAATATCCCGGATAACAGTACAGCCAGTATAAACGACAAGATGTCTCGAGCTAAATTCCCCACTAAAAATCCCCTCCGCCCGGATGGGTTGCCAGAGGGGATGTCAGTCAACAAGTAATAAAGTGACAAATTCCTTTCTTCGGCAACCCAGCCGTCATAGCTCTAAAGAGCCTTAGACCCGTGGTTTTGCGTCCCTGTCTTTCAACAGGTTTGCCTTTATCGGAAAAGACTGAAAAAATCTTTTCCACCTTGATTATGATTATATTCTACAACAAGGGAATGGCTATCGCAAGAGTTGCAATGCACCAGTTCTCGCCCGTCCAGGATCGGCACACTTTGTTTATTGGAACTTATAAGAAAGGTCGGGTTACCCGGTCTGGCTGCTTATGCGGCGCGGTGTATAGAAAACGAAAGTTAGTATTCTATGGGCAGGCAAAAAACATGCGGACTAAGTATTTTGAGGGGATGAAATCCATGTTTTTCATGCCTGCACTTCTTGAAATATTTAGCAGCCCAAGAGCAGTCACATTTCTGGTCGTATTTCCATAAGATTTAGTGGTGGGAATATTTATGGGGGTGGTAGTTTGACCGTTCTGGGGTGGGTTCTGGCGGTTGCTTCCGTGGCCAAGGGCCTGTTGATGCTTTTTTCGTATGTAAGCAATCAGGTTTTTCCCCAGCCACTGGGCGAAGAGGATGAGAAGATTTATCTGCAGAGAGTAGCGACCGGTGATGAAGAAGCCAAGCATGTATTAATCGAGCATAACCTGAGGTTAGTGGCTCATGTTATCAAAAAATTTGAGAACACCGGCGAAGACATGGAAGATTTGATTTCTATTGGTACGATTGGTCTTATCAAAGCTATTGGTACTTACAAGGAAGGTCGGGGTACCCGGTTGGCAACCTATGCGGCCCGCTGTATAGAAAACGAAGTTCTGATGCATCTTCGCAACATTAAGAAGACCCGGCAGGAGGTTTCTATTTACGATCCCATCGGTTATGATAAAGAGGGTAACGAGATATCTCTTATTGATGTGCTGGCTTCCGACCACGAGATAGTTGACATTGTGGATACTAAAATGCGTGAGGAACAGATCAGGAGCAAACTGGTATTGCTCACTGACCGGGAGCGACAGGTTATTGAAATGCGCTACGGGCTTTTTAATGGTTTGAAAGAAACGCAAAGGGAGATAGCACGTAAGTTGGGGATCTCTCGTTCTTATGTTTCACGTATTGAAAAAAGAGCTTTACGCAAGCTGATCCAGGAGATCAGGCTGGATACAGCAACAGTTTAAGGTGTCTGAACCCGGAGGTGACGGAGCCTGAGGTTTAAATTATTATATCCTGATATTTATGTGGATTCGGTCATGGACATTCCCCTGGAGTCGCTGCATCGGAAGAAGATAGCATCATTCATCCTTGATTTGGATAATACCGTAACCGAGTGGAATAGCAATCATCTCAGTCCTGAGATACGAGGGTGGGTGCAAAAGGTTAAGGGGGCAGGAGGGAAGGCCTGTATTGTCTCCAACAACAGTGACCAGCGGGTGCGGGGTGTAGCGCAAGTATTGGATATACCGTATGTCTGCCGAGCTGGTAAACCGCGGCGCCGCGCTTTCCGGCGGGCTTTGGAGTTGATGGGTACAGGCCCTGACCAGACCGCGGTGGTGGGGGATCAGATTTTTACAGATATACTGGGGGGCAACCGGATGGGAATGGTTACTATTCTTGTGACTCCCCTGGCCAAACGTGAGTTCTTAGGAACCAGGATAACCCGCCAGTTGGAAAGATTGGTGTTGAAAAGGCTCAAAGGCCCGGGATGCCCTGAGTTGTAACTGGGTTGAATTGCCAGTAAAGATTTGCCATAATAAATAGGAAGTATTGAGGAGCGGATGCCTGGCATTCGCTCCCTGTTTCGGAGCTGTAATCTATGTTAATTGATGTTAATACTCAAATACTCGGTATCCTGGGGTATCCCCTGGGGCATTCTTTATCACCGATGATGCATAACCGTGCTCTACAGCAGCAGGGGCTGAATTATGTGTATCTGGCTTTTGAGGTAGAACCTAACTGCCTGGGCAAGGCGGTTCAAGCCCTGCGGGTCCTGGGTGTAACCGGAGTAAATGTGACAGTTCCTTTTAAAGAAGCCATAATGGTGTACCTGGACGAATTGACAGAAGAAGCGCGGATGTGCGGGGCGGTGAATGTGGTTAAGAACCGCCAGGGCCGATTGGTGGGTTCTAATACCGATGGTCCGGGCTTTATAGCTGCTCTCCAGGAGGCTGGGGTGGAGACCGGGGGACAGAGAGTAGTAATACTGGGAGCGGGTGGAGCGGCCCGAGCCGTAGCTTATAGTCTGGCCCGTGCCGGGGTGCAGTCTGTTACTTTTGTTAATCGTACCTATGACCGGGCGGTTAGACTGGCGGATTTTATCGGTCGAGAAACCGGAGTAAAGACCCGGGTGGTCGAATGGGACAGTTCCGCAACCATTGCGGTGGTTCAGGAAGCGGCTCTGCTGGTAAATACGACTTCTCTAGGGATGTTTCCTGGTATCGAGGATATGCCTCCTCTGGATGAGCGCTGTTTTCACCCCGGACTGGTGGTCAGTGATGTGGTTTATAACCCGCGGGAAACCCGGCTGCTGAGAACTGCCCGGGATAAAGGTTTGCAGACGGTTGATGGTGTGGGCATGCTGGTTTATCAGGGAGCCCTGACCTATGAGATATTTACGGGAATCAAGGCTCCGGTGCAGTTGATGAGTGAGGTGGTTGGCCATCACCTGGCAAAAAATGAGGGCTGATTATTACCGCCAGGGGGGTAACCAGAGGGGTTTTACCTTGATTGAACTGCTGGCGGTGCTGGCTATTTTATCTATCATAACCGCGATAGTGCTGCCACAGGTAAATACGGTTCTAAATTACCTGCAGTTAAGGAAGGACGCGGTGGAAATAGCGCGTGAAATTCGGGTGGCCCGGCATCAGGCTATTGCTTTGGGACGGGGAGTAAAAGTCCGTTTTTATCCTCATCATGGTTATTACAGGGTTTATGAGCCGGAAGCAAGGAAGTGCAATCTGGGTTCGGGGATAAGCTATGAATACGTTAGCTTTCCACCTGATGTTCGTCAATGGGTATTCTGTGAATTTGATTCATTGGGCACCCCTACAGCCGGGGGCACAGTGGCCTTGCGTAATGCTCAAGGGCAGCGGCTGTATGTAATTGTAAATCCGGTGGTGGGGCGGGTCAGGGTATCATCGAATCCTCCGGTACGTTGATGGAATCGAAGCCAACAACCAGAATTTCATGGCGGGAGACTATGGGAGTGCCAGGTGTGGAGGTGAACTATGATATTTGACCTATTATTCATATTCTTTGCACGTATTATTGACGTATCTTTAGGGACGGTGCGGATGATCCTGACCATCAGGGGGGATAAGTATATCGCTGCCCTGATAGGATTTTTCGAGATCATGGTTTACATAATAGCTCTGGATAAGGTGATTGGAGCTCTTAACGAACCCCCGAAGCTTATCCTTTATTGCGCGGGGTTTGCTTGTGGGGTGCTGGTGGGGATGTATATCGAGGAACGCCTGGCCCTTGGCTACCGCGGACTACAAGTAATAACCGATTATGCTCACTATGACCTGGTGGACTATCTCCGGGCGCAGGGGCATGGGGTGACCACCTGGGAAGGGAACGGGCGGGAAGGTTCCAAGCTGATAATTAACATCTTCTTGAAGCGCAACCTGGCTTCGCAAGTTGAGGAGGAGATCAAAGAGCGGGACGAAGATGCCTTTATCGTTTTTATGGAGCCCAAACATTTTCGAGGTGGAACCATGAGAATGAAAAAATAGCAAGGGTGGGGTTAAGTTTTGTTAAGGTTACTTACCGCCGGTGAGTCTCACGGCCAGGCCCTGGCGGGAATAATAGAGGGGCTTCCGGCGGGACTGGACATTGATGCCCGGTACATAAACCGGCAGCTGGCCCGGCGTCAGCAGGGTTATGGCCGGGGGGCACGGATGAAGATTGAACAGGACGAGGTAAAAATAATCTCCGGGGTGCGGGGTGGGAAAACCCTGGGCAGTCCTGTTACGATAATAATCGAAAACCTCAATTACCCAGAATGGGAAGAGATCATGGCACCGGAGAGTATCAGAACTGACCGGGTGGTAGAGCGGCCGCGTCCGGGCCATGCTGACCTGGCTGGAGGCATGAAATATGGCCATGCTGATTTACGCAATGTTTTAGAAAGGGCCAGTGCCCGTGAAACTGCGGTTCGGGTAGCCCTGGGGGCTGTATGCCGTAAGTTTCTGGAGAAATTCGGGATCCAAATATACAGCCAGGTGGTTTCCATCGGTTCGGTTGTGGCTGCGCCGGTTCCGGTAGAAGGGGAGAACATAGAACGGTTGATGGCACAGGTGGACGGGTCGCCGGTAAGGTGTTTCGAGGATGAAAAGACCCGGGAGATGATACAGGAGATAGATCGGGCCAGGGCCGCAGGAGAGTCGTTGGGGGGGAGTTTTGAAGTCGGTGCTCTGGGTATTCCACCGGGATTGGGGAGTTATGCCCAGTGGGATCGGAGGCTGGATTCCCGCCTGGCTGCGGGGCTGATGAGCATACCCGCCATTAAGGCGGTAGAGATCGGAGAAGGTTTGGCTGGAGCCGGTACACCAGGCTCCGGAGTGCATGATGAAATATTTTACGATACTGACATGGGGCTTGAGCGTGGGACCAATCGGGCGGGTGGAATTGAAGGAGGCGTAAGCAACGGAGAAACGGTGTGGGCTCGGGCCTATATGAAGCCTATTCCGACTCTGATGCGGCCGCTGGCGAGTGTTAATATTTCTACGTGGCAGGCGGAAAGGGCACAGGTGGAGAGGTCTGATGTCTGTGCGGTACCGGCGGCTGCGGTGGTGGGGGAGGCGGTAATGGCCTGGATGATGGCGGAGGCATTTCTGGAGAAGTTCAGCGGAGATAATCTGGAGCAAGTCAAGCTCAATTATACGGGGTATATGCAATATCTCAGAAAGGTTTGGAAATGGATAAGAACATCGTCCTGATCGGATTTATGGGAACCGGTAAGTCAGCGATTGGACAGCGCCTGGCTCGCAAGCTGGGACTTAGTTTTGTAGATACGGATCGGGAGATTGAGGAGCTTACCGGGAAATCAATACCGATGCTGTTTAAGAATTATGGGGAAAAAAGGTTTCGTTCGGAAGAAAAGCTGCTGGTAGCTCGGTTAGGAAAGCGGAGGAACCAGGTAATAGCTTGTGGCGGAGGGACGGTTCTGGAACCAGAAAACAGGGAGATTTTGCAGCGGAATGGTGTATTGATATGGGTGGATGCTGAACCAGAAGATGTTTTTCGGCGGGTTAGGAGAAAAAGGCAAAAACGGCCCCTGTTAAAAAAGGGCCTCACTTTGGAACAGGTTCACCGCATGATGGAAAAGAGGAAGCCCTATTATGAAGGGGCTGATTTCCGTATCAATACCAGCCGCAGCAGTATCGAAGATGTGGTTAATTTGATTATTAATAAGCTTGAGGAGAGGTCGCATGAGGACGGTCAGAGTTAATCTGGGCCAGCGTTCTTATTCGGTGATTATTGGGAACGGGGTGTATTTACGTCTGGGGGAATTAGTCGCCGATAGGGCCCGTTCTCACCGAGTTTTGTTGGTTAGTAATCCTACCGTATTTGCCCTTTACGGTGACGGGGTGGTTAACAGCTTGCAGGAAGCGGGCCTGAAGGTTGTAACCGGATTGGTGCCGGACGGGGAGGAATATAAAACCCTGGAGCAGGCGCAGAAACTCATAGATCTGGCAGTGGAAAACAGGTTTGATCGCCATGCAATGGTGGTGGCTCTGGGGGGAGGAGTCATCGGTGACCTGGCTGGATTTGTGGCCGCTATTTACCAGCGGGGCATCGATTTTGTCCAACTTCCTACCACTCTTTTGGCTCATGTGGATAGCAGCATCGGAGGGAAGGTAGCGGTTAACCATCCCCGGGCCAAAAATATGATCGGGGCTTTTTACCAGCCGAAAATAGTTATTATTGATCCGGCTGTACTGGCTACACTGCCTCCGCGGGAGTTTAAAAACGGAATGGCAGAAGTGGTCAAGTATGGAATAATCCTGGATGAGGGATTTTTCACCTGGTTGGAAGAAGAACTGGAACCAATAATTCAACGAGAAGAAACCATTATAGCGGAGGCTATTTACCACTCCTGCAGTCTCAAGGCCAGGGTAGTAGAGGAGGATGAGACCGAGCAGGGGAAAAGGGCGCTGCTAAACCTGGGCCATACCTTTGGACATGCCGTAGAAACCTTGACCGGGTACCAGCAATACCGGCATGGGGAAGCGGTAGCTATGGGCATAATAACTGCCTGTTACCTGGCAGAAAGTCAGGGAATGATGAATACAGGTGAGGCCCAGAGGGTGCGGGAACTGCAGCAGGCCCTGGGGCTGCCCATTCAACTGCCGCGGCTGCAGCCTGAATTGATCATGCAGACTATGCATCAGGACAAGAAAATGCTGGCAGGCAGGCTGCGATTGGTTTTACCCCAGGGAATTGGCCGGGCGGTTATACGGGATGACATTGACGATGGTGCTGTTCTGGCTGCCATCAATAGAGCCATGGTCTGAGTAGGAAGGAATGGATGGCATGCAGCATCGCAGAACTCTGGATAGAGTACTTCAAGAAGAGGGATTGATTACCCGGGAGCAAATGCACGTTTGTCAACAGGAGTACAAAAAGACTGGCGAATGTATGGCGGCCATTATAGTTGGTAAAGGATATCTTACCAACGAGCAATTGGTAGAAGTACTGCGGGTCAGGATGGGTATACCTCGTACTACCCTGCTCAATCGGGTAGAGGTTGACGATGAGGTGATTGGACTTTTGCCGGTTGATTTTCTTAAATCACGCCGACTGTTTCCTCTGGTGAGGAAAGGGGGCCATCTTACCCTGGCTATGGCCGATCCTCTGGATGAAGATGCCATCCGGGATATCCGTCTGACTACCGGGTTAGTGGTGGTTCCAGTTCTGGCCAGTGTTAAGGAGCTGGAATGGGCCATACGCCAATACATAGATCCGGGCGTAGACAAGAACCTGAAGCAGGCCATCCGCGAGTTAAAGAAGAACACTGGCCTGCTCTATGAGGGGCCTACTGACTATGATGCCGGAGTTTATGTCGATGATGCTCCGGTAATCAAAGTGGTAAATACCATCTTTGCCCGGGCGGTACAGGAAAAGGCCAGTGATATACATATTGAACCCCAGGAAGATGGGGTTAGAGTTAGATTTCGCATCGATGGTTCACTTTTTGATATATTACATCTGCCCCGTCATACCGGGCCGGCCATTATTTCTCGGATAAAGATAATGGCGGATCTGGATATATCCGAAAAGAGACTTCCCCAGGATGGCAGAATGAGGATAACGGTGGAGCAGCGAGACATTGATTTTCGCATAGCGAGTCTACCCACTATCTATGGAGAAAAGCTGGTTTTACGTATCCTGGACCAGGCGGAAGGTATCCTGTCATTGACAGAGCTGCGGTTGGGGACAGACAATCTGGCCGCCGTAAAATCATTGATGCGTTACCCACATGGCATTATTCTGATCAGCGGACCTACAGGAAGCGGTAAAACTACTACGCTGTATGCGATGCTCTCTTTCCTCAATTCGCGGGAACGTAATATCGTTACCCTGGAAGAACCGGTGGAGTATTCTCTGGCCGGTATAAACCAGGTACAAGTAAACCCCCGTATAGGGTTTACTTTTGCTTCTGGTCTTCGGGCAGTTCTACGGCAGGATCCTGATATTATTATGGTGGGGGAAATCAGGGATACCGAAACTGCACGTCTGGCGACCCGGGCGGCAATGACCGGGCACCTGGTCTTGTCAACCCTTCATACCAATACGGCAGCGGGCAGTCTGGCCCGTCTGCTTGATATGGGTGTAGAACCGTACTTGATTGCTTCGGCACTCAAGGGAGTGGTGGCGCAACGGCTGGTGAGGATGAACTGTCCCCACTGTTCTGAAGTATATACTCTGGAAGAACACGCGGCGGTTAAACTTGATATTTCTGAGAATGAAGGTCGTACTTTCTACCGGGGACGAGGATGTGACTTTTGTAGGATGACTGGCTATCGGGGTCGGGCAGCGTTACAGGAAGTCTTGCTCATTGACAAGGCTATTCGGGAACTTATCATTGGAGGTCGGACTTCAGAAGAACAGCTGCAGGAGAAGGCGGTGACCCAAGGGATGGTTACTCTCCGGGAAGACGGTATCCGCAAAGCTGCCGAGGGATTAACCAGTTTGGAAGAGGTTATGAAGGTAGTATACCTGGGAGATTGAGTCCGGGGGGAGAGACATGTCCACAAGGTTCAAGTACCGGGCCCGGGATGGGAATGGACGTCTGGTCAAAGGCTTGATGGAGGCTGAACGTCAGGAGTCGGTTATTGCTCATCTGGCCGACCAGGGTCTGGTGGCGGTAAATATTCGTAAGGTACGGGACTGGAGTTCAGTATTCAGTCAGCCAGTGCTTTTTAAAGTTGGCGTGGATGAACTGGCAGTGATTACCCGTCAACTGGGTGATATGTTTAAAGCTGGAATCCCACTTCTGCAGTGTCTACGAGTTATAGCAGAACAATTAGAAAACCCGGTCTTGGAAGCTGCGGTAGAGCAGGTAAGAGGAGAAGTAGAGGCGGGCTCTACTTTGTGGCAGGCGATATCACAGTGTCCTGAAGTCTTCCCGCCTTTGTACGTTCAGATGGTGAGGTCGGGGGAATTGGGAGGATTTCTGGGAACGGCTTTGGAGCGTTTGACCTTATACCTGGAGAGGGAGCATGAGATCAAGGCCAGAATACGCCAGGCCTGCATCTACCCGGTTCTGGTTACCGGACTTGCTTTATTGGTAGTTCTATTTATGATCAGTTTTGTCATGCCCAACTTTACCCATGTTTTTGCCGATGCGGAAGCCGAGCTTCCCTGGCTTACCCGGTTTTTATTGGTTGGTGGGACTTTTATACGTCAATATTTTTTATGGATAATGGTTTTGCTGGCTTTACTGGTGTTCGTCTGGTGGCTGGTACCGATCCGGGGCAAACGAGGTCTGGTGGACCGATTAATCCTGCAGATGCCTTTACTGGGGAAGGTGAATCGAAAACTTATCGCCGCCCGCTTCTGCCGTACGATGGGAACTCTGGTCAGGTCCGGGGTTCCGGTGCTGGCTGCTCTGGACATTGCGCAAGAAGTGGTGGGTAATCAGGTGGTAGCGCATGGAATCGAACAGGCCCGGAGCAGCATTCGGGAAGGGGAAAATATATCTACTCCGTTAGATAGAACCGGGGTGTTTGAACCAATGGTTATTCAGATGTTGGTGGTGGGAGAAGAGACCGGTACCCTGGATGAGATGCTGGTTCGGTCAGCCGAGTACTACGAGTCAGAGGTAACCCGGTTGGTGGATACTCTGATCGGTCTGTTAGAGCCAGCCTTGATCCTGGTGGTGGCGATACTGGTGGGTCTGGTAGTAATAGGAACGGTGCTGCCTATGTTTCAGGCGGTGGGGCTAATGGGAGTCTAAGGGAAGGATGGGGAGGAGATGTTGTCCTTGGTTTTGGGGCTGGTTACTGGCAGCTTTCTTAATGTGGTCATTTACCGGATGCCGCGGGCAGAATCAATTTTAAGTCCCCCTTCTCACTGTCCGGTATGCCTGCATCGGTTGGGGATTGCCGACCTCATACCGGTTTTAAGTTACCTCTGGTTACGGGGTCGCTGCCGGTATTGTTCCACTCCTATTTCAGTTATGTATCCGCTGCTAGAGATAGTTACGGGACTGGTTTTCTGGCTGGCTTTTATACAGTATGGATGGTCAGCGCAATGGGTGGTGGCAGCTGTCTTTGGAGCTTTACTCATAGCGTGTGCGGGCATTGACCTGCAGTTTAAAATTATTCCCGACCGACTGACCCTGCCGGGTATGGTACTGGGATTGGTATTGGCTATGGTGGGTTTTGGTCCAGGGATAATCACCAGTATCCTGGGAGTCCTGGCTCTGGGGGGATTGCTGCTCCTATTGGGCGTGGTTTTTACCGGGGGCATGGGTGGTGGTGACATCAAAATGGGGGCCATGATGGGGGCTTTCCTGGGTCCAGGAATGGCAATGGTGGCATTGGTTATAGCTTCGTTAATTGGAGCCGTGATCGGCTTGATTCTAATCATGCTGAAAAAGCGAGATCGCCAAGAGGGGATAGCGTTTGGACCCTTTCTGGCCATTGGTGGCATAGTCGCTCTTCTTTATGGTAATGCCGCAGTTAACTGGTATCTGGGGATTTGGATGTAGCTATGGGGATGGAAGCCGTGCTGTCTAGAAAATCTCCTCGAGGGCAGATTGTTGAATATACAGGTGACCAGCGGGGGATAACGTTGGTAGAGATCCTGGTGGCTGTGGTACTTCTTTCTCTGGTTTCCACCATATTTCTGAACTTATTGGTGACGGCTATGGGTTGGAATGAACTGGCTGCCGATAAAACTCGAGCGACCAATTATGCGGCATCGGTGATGGAAGAATTACGTACTGTATCCTCTGATTTTTCTGTTCTGTGTGGGTATACATATAGCTATGATCAGGGCAACTGGGATGAGCTGGGGCTCAGCCTACCTGCGATGGAGGAGAAAATGAAGGCAGAGGTGGCCATACAAGCCGATGACGAAGCTGCCGGTTTATTCGGAATAAAGGTGCTGGTAGAGTGGGGCCATCGGGGAAAACAGCGGGAGGTGGTCCTGGAGAGCATGATATGGGGGTCTTCCTGAATCTCCGTATCAGTTGGCAGGGTTAACATCCAAGGAGAGAGGCCGGGGGAGACTCCTGGAATATTCGGGGATTCCAGTCCCGGAGTCGGGCTGCATTATAGTTTTAGATTACGCGGTATGGATGTTTATTTGAAGG
>JAAZLJ010000033.1 GCA_012799365.1 Syntrophomonadaceae bacterium
ACTTTAGTCCCAGGGTCAAAGCGCTTTTCCACAATGTGGATACATGTGCCCGTTTCACAGCCCTCGTTTTCGCTGTGTACTGCTACGTCTCCTGCTCGCCGGCGCTCAGGCTTCGCCTTCGATACGCCGGCACTCGCCAAAACATCGTTGGCTTCGTAGGTCGCTTCGCCGGCTTACCACACTCCCGTATAGAGTTATTTTTTATTATCTGCGTCCATCAGCGTATATCTGCGGTTTCAAATCTGCAGTTTCAAACCTATTATTACAGCAGATCCAGACTTATATCGAGAGCCGGGGCGGAGTGAGTGAGGGCACCGATGGAGATGTAGTCGACTCCCGCAGCGGCTACCGCCGCCAGGGTCTGTTCGTTTATACCACCCGAGGCTTCCAGCAGGGCCCGACCCGCAGTGATCTCCACCGCTTCCTGCATGGCCTCAACACTCATATTATCCAGCATAATAATGTCCGCTCCGACCGCCAGGGCCTCCCGCAGCATGTCCAGGTCAGCCACTTCCACCTCAATCCTGGTGGTATGGGGTACTCGAGAGCGAACGGTAGTTACCGCCGGAGTGATGCCGCCAGCTGCTCGAATATGGTTATCCTTTATCAAAACGGCATCGAATAAACCAAAACGATGGTTGCGTCCACCCCCGACCTGAACCGCATATTTCTCGAGCAGACGCAGGCCAGGAGTAGTCTTGCGGGTATCGACGATGCGGGCTTTTTGATCCTGGATGAGTCGGCATAGCTGCCAGGTACGGGTAGCAATACCAGACATACGCTGCAAAAGATTCAGGGCAGTTCGTTCACCGGTAAGCAGAGCCCGGGTAGGTCCACTGAGACGCGCCAAATGCTGGCCAGTATGTATCTGGTTACCGTCCTGAATCAAGGCTTCAAAACCAACCCCTGCGTCCAGGAGAGCAAATACCCGACCAGCCACCTCTAACCCGGCAATTACACCATCCTCTTTGGCCAGCATCACCCCCTGGCTCTGCTGGTCGGGAGGTACCAGGTTATCGGTAGTTATATCCCCATGCCCGATATCTTCCTCCAGGGCTCGTCTGATTATCTGATCAACTTGCAGCTGGTTCACACCAGTACCTCCTTCTAAAGCAGAATATTCCGGAGGGTGTTAACCCGCTTGCTCCCGGACTCGTCAGGCCGCTTCGCCGGGTTACCACACTCCCGTATAGAGTTATTTTTTGTCATCCGCATTCATCAGCGTTAATCTGCGGTTGCAAAGCTATTTTCATAGCAAACATTCATGTCGTCGTACGATACCACCGACGAATGAAAACAGCATACTATTAGTAGAGTATTATCCGCGTTCATCAGCGTGTATCTGCGGTTGCAGTCACTTCTCACCAGGTACGGAAGGAAAGATGTTTGACCCAGAACAGGTCGTCGGAGCGGGGGTAATCGCGGCGGAAGTGGGCCCCGCGGCTTTCGCGGCGCCACAGAGCAGACTGAGCTATAATACGACCAGCTGTCAGCATGTTAACCGCTTCGTAGTAGAGGAGCTGCTGGTCACCCACCGTGAGCCTGGCATACAACTTATCTATGGTATTAATAGCATTTTTTAGCCCTTCGTGATCTCTGATGATGCCGACATTTTTCCACATGGTTTCCTTCAGTGCACGGCACGCCTCTTCGGGCAGCACATAATCAGAACCGCTGTATGGTTCCAGGATCCACCCACTATCAAAAGATGCCAACACCCGGTCAAAGTTAACACTGCGCTTCCAGAGAATCTCTTCGGCACTGCGTACAATCCGATCGCCAAAGACGATCCCTTCCAGCAGGGAGTTGGAAGCCAAACGATTGGCTCCATGCACCCCGGTACAGGCACATTCCCCACAGGAGTATAAGCCCAGAATTCCGGTCTTGCCGTCCACATCGGACTTAATACCGCCCATCATATAGTGGGCCGCCGGAGACACGGGAACCAGATCTTGAACCGGATCAATTCCCCACTCCCGGCAGTTACGACATATGTTAGGAAATCGCTGCTCAACATTGGTGATACCGCGCATATCCAGATACACGCAGTCTCTCTCGCTTTTTCCCATCTCGTTCCATATAGCTCTGGCCACTATATCCCGGGGGGCCAGTTCACCACGGGCATCGTAGGAGAACATAAAGCGTTCCCCTTGAGAGTCAAGCAGTATGCCCCCTTCTCCACGTACGGCCTCGGAAATAAGGAAACGTTGGCGGGCGGGATGGGCCAGAACCGTGGGATGAAACTGAATAAACTCCATATCTGTCAGTAAACACCCGGCGCGAAATGCTGCCCCCAATCCATCCGCCGTCGCGACTTCCGGGTTGGTGGTGTATCGATAGAGCTGACCGGCCCCACCGGTACCGAGAATAACAGCCCGGGCCAGATATACCACCTTCTGCTGACGAACAGCGTCGTAGACCAGAGCACCCTGACAATCTTCATCAGCGGTAAGAAGGTCAATGAGAAACTGGTTCTCATAAATAGGAATAGCCTGTGCTTGACATCGTGCTACCAGAGCGGCGCGAATGGCTTCTCCGGTAGCATCGGCAGCATGAAGGATGCGGGCTTTACTGTGGGCTGCTTCGCGGGTAAGAGAAACCGTACCATCCCGAGTGTCGAACCTGGCCCCTATCTCCATCAGTTCCTGAACCCGGGTCGGGCCATCGTTAACCAGAACGCTGACTGCTGTCGGATCACAAAGACCCGCCCCGGCCTCCAGGGTGTCTTCCAGATGCAAAAAGGGGGAATCCTCTTCGTGTATGGCGGCGGCGATTCCCCCTTGTGCCAGTCCCGTATTGGAATCCTGTATGGATTTTTTGGTCAATACCACAACATCTCCGAGGTCAACGGCTTTCAAGGCCGAAAAAAGCCCGGCGATGCCGCTGCCGATAACAAGAAAATCCGTAGAGTATACCGGCATATCTGGGGTTATATCGGCGATATACCTGGTGGTTATCATCTAATCCCATTCTTTCAAAGTTTTTTTGAAACCTCGGGATGACCCAGAATTAGCCCCATCTAAACCGAAAATTAGAAGTAGATGAATGCTGATTTTTTTAATTATTTTTGACAACGTACTGCTTTCATGCCTCTGTTGGTGATACCTCCGGTATCATAGTCGTCTGCCACAGCAAAAGACGTTGGTTAACTGAACTGAAAGTTGCACTCAAGAACCATCTTTCATCAGCATCAGCTGATCTGTATCATGCGATCCAGAGCTTTTTGGGCTCGGATTCGAACATCTTCCGGTACTTCGATGCGCGGTTCCAGGGTTTCCAAGGATCGAGCCAGTTTATCGATAGTGGTCAGCTTCATGGTTTCACAGATGAATTCACTTTTTATTAAATGAAATTTTTTCTCCGGGTTTTGTTTTCGCAGCTGATAGAGCAAACCTTCTTCGGTTCCCACGATGAACTCCTGCGCCGGGTCAGTTTTCGCCAGCTTGAGCATACCTCCGGTAGAAAGCGCATGATCAGAGGCTTCAATAACATCCGGCGGACACTCGGGATGAACCATCACCACTGCTTCCGGATGCCGGCGCCGGGCCTCGACAAGCTGTTCTAAAGACACTACCTGGTGTACCGGACAATAACCCTCCCAGAGAGTTATGTCACGACCCGTCTGCCGGGCGATGTAATGACCCAGGTTCTGATCCGGAACGAACAAAATCGGACATTCCGGTGGTAATGATTCTACTACCTGTACCGCGTTGGCCGAGGTGCAGCATATATCACTCTCGGCCTTAACCTCCGCCGAAGAGTTGACATAGCACACTACCTTAACCCCCGGCATTTCGGCCTTTTTAGCCCGGAGAGCTTCACCCGTAGCCATATCTGCCATGGGACATCCGGCCTGTAATTCGGGTAGTATGACTATTTTATCTGGATTTAATATCTTGGCGCTTTCCGCCATGAAAGTAACACCACAAAAAACTATGACCTCAGCTTCAGTACGGGCGGCCTGGATGGCCAGCTGCAGCGAATCGCCCACAAAATCTGCGGCATCCTGTATCTCCGGACGCTGGTAATAATGGGCCAGAATAACAGCATTTAACTCTTTTTTACGTCGTTCTATAAACTCGGTCAAGTCCGTGGACATTCAACAGCGCTCCTTCTTAATCCTGTTCTCCATGGGTTCCGTGGACAACCTCATGAATCTTATTTTGATCATTTACAAATACCAGGTTAGGCTGCCAGTCTCGAGATTCTTCATCTGATATTACCGCATAAGATAGTATGATGATGACATCGCCTTTTTGAACCAGGCGAGCGGCGGCTCCGTTCAGACAAATAATTCCCGAATCTGGTTCCCCTTCAATTACGTATGTCTCAAACCGGGCTCCATTGTTATTGTTTACTACCTGAACCTTTTCATTCGGGAGAATATCGGCTGCTTTCATCAGGGACCTGTCTATAGTGATACTGCCCACGTAATTCAGGTCCGCATCAGTAACTACCGCCCGGTGAATCTTTGATTTCAATATGGTGCGGAACACCGGTTACACCTCCAAAAGCAGGTTATCGATGAGTCGCGTGGCCCC
>JAAZLJ010000034.1 GCA_012799365.1 Syntrophomonadaceae bacterium
GATAGTCATCCAATTCCCCGGCTATATTTTCTGTTATCAAACGACGATGGGGGCTGACCAGAACTCCGGGCTTCAGGGCCTTGATTTTCTCAATCGAGCTGATAAAATCATCCACATTGGAAAGATAATCGCCGTACCAGGGGCCAAACCCTACCATATCCACATCCCCGGTAAAAAGCACACCCTCCTTTTCGAAAAAGAATGAACAGTGGCCAGGAGTGTGCCCGGGGGTATGAACCACTGTAGCCCGGGTACGACCAAAATCAATTACTTCTTCATTCTGTAAAAAACGTTCAATCGGCTTTACCCGATAACTTACATTGGGGAAATCTGCATCCGGCATCTTTTCCCGTTTCGTCTTACCATAGCTAAGCCTGGGCCCATCCACCACTTCTTCCCACAGGTGTACACCCTGAAAATAAATATAGTCCTCACGCGAAGACATAGGAGGATAATCCAGGGGATGGATAGCCCTTGTGGTATGGTCAAAAAGCTCATGCCCATGGGTATGGTCAGTATGAAAATGAGTATATAGCACCAGGTCTACACCAGCAGCGTCAATCTCGGCGAATGACTGACTGCCGGCCCCGGTGTCGATAACGGCCTTTATGTCTGAATCAACATACAGACAGTGACAGTAAGGATAAGCTGCCCTGCCCCAGGCCCGAACGATTTTTATCCGTTCTGTAACCTCCTGTATCAAGCTATCACCTCTGAAAACTATAAAATATCATCACTGATTCTAATGTAAAAATTGAAATCGCTTATATACACTAATCTCTTCAACCAGTTCATCGGCAAGACCATATACATTGAAACACACAGGGTGAGGAAAGCTCCTCACCCCTGATACTTCTCCACAAAAACACTTTACCAGAAACTGATCTAACGTACGAATAAGAATTCCAGGTACCAGACCTCCAACTTCCGGTTATTTTCTGGATTCCGCTTCCATTCGTCCTATAACGCTTTCCAACTGCTTAATGCTGGCACCGTACCCGGCCCAGTCTCCGTCTTTGATAGCCGCCTGGGCTTTGTCGTAATGCTTGCGCGCTTCTGCTATCAGTTCCGCTATAGTACTATCCGTTTCCGGAGTCTCGGTCTCATCTATCTCCTGGGCCGGTGCTTGTGCTTCCGGTTTCTTTCCAGGGGCAAACAGTTTCGCCAGGCCCTGTTCCAGGGTCTCCTCCATCACCACTCTATCACCATAAACCATAATAACCCTGCGCAGTTCCGGGATCTGACTTTGCTCTGCCTGCAGATAAAGAGGCTCTACATAAAGTATCGATTGATTGATGGGTATAACCATGAGATTCCCCTTGAAGGTACGAGAGCCTTTCTGATCCCACAGGGTCAACTGCTGGGCGATATTAGAATCCTGGTTGATACGCGACTCTACCTGCATAGGACCGAAGATCAGTTCCTGTTTGGGGAAATTATAAACCAGCAGTTTACCGTAGTTCTCTCCGTCCGAACGAGCACACAACCAGGCGATCATATTCTGTTTGCGATTGGGAGTAAAAGGCAGCATCTGTATATACTCCGGTTCTGATTCGCCAGGCAGCCGCATGATGATATAGTAAGGAGACATTGAAGCTTGTTTATTATCTATCAGCTCATTGGGAATATTCCATTTGTCTTCCTTGTTATAAAACACCTGCGGATCCTGCATATGATATATAGTGAACATCTCGGACTGGATCAGGAACATGTCTTCCGGATAACGTACGTGCTCAAAAAGTCCCTTCGGCATCTCCTCCATTGGCTTGAATAATCGAGGGAAGATGCTGCCAAAGGATTGCACCACCGGATCCTTAGTGTCAGCCAGATAGAAGGTAGTTTCACCAGAATAGGCATCGACCACTATCTTAACCGAATTACGAATATAGTTATTCCCCCGGCTATCAAAAGGTGCCGAATAAGGATACATAGAACTGCAGGTATAGGCATCCTGAATCCAGAAAATTTTACCGTCACTGATAACTACATAAGGGTCCTGTTCAAACTTCAAAAAAGGTGCTATTTTTTCCGTACGCTCGTGGATATTGCGGTTGAACAAAACATAACTATCATTGGTTATATCATTGGACAACAGCATCTTGTAGTCACGGAAAACCCATGCCAGGGCCAGCTTTCTACCCAATGAGTTGATACGCACTCCGCTCTCACCCTCATACCGGGTCCATACGTTCTCATCTCCGGAAGGATAATCGAATTCCTCGGTCCGGGTATTGACAAACACAACCTCATCGGTTTTTTCGCCATAGTAGATCTCCGGACGATCAATTTTCAAGTCGGTAGTAAAGCGGGGCGGAATATCTCGGATAAACAGATGGGGCAGCCCCTCTGTAGCCACTTCATTAACCGGACTCATAGCTATACCGTGACCGTGCGTATATTTAAGCCGCTGGTTGAGCCAGGTCTTGCCCTGTTCTGGCAGGTCTTTTTGTACCAGTTCCCGGGGGCTCAGCATCACCTGACGATACTTGCCGTCAATGACATAACGGTCGATATCGATATCATTAAATGAATAATAAGGCCGGATCTCCTGAATTTCTTTATAAGTGGTTTTAAGAGGCTGCCAATCCCACAGCCGAATGTTTCTGATGGTATCCTCATTGTCCTCAATGTCTTGGGCCGTAAGATCGTACTTGATATCGAAAACTTTATTTTCTACCTTATCCAGTCCATAAGCCTCCCGGGTAAACTTGATACTATGCTTAATGTAGGGCTGCTCACGGGCAAACTCATTGGGCTCGACCACGAACTTCTGCAGGAAAACCGGATAGACCCCCGTTAAGAGAATAGAAGTCAGCAGCCACACTCCCAGACCGGCTGCCACCCAGCTCATTTTCTCTATAAAGATGTTGGCGATTACCACCACGCCAACCAGCAGGGCCACCACCAGGAGCACCTTGTATCCCAATAATCGGGCATGAATATCGGCATAGCCGGCACCATAAACCACCCCATCGGGTGAATAGAGAATACTATAAGCAGCCAGCCTGTATCCCCAGGCTTTTAACAAAAGAATAGCTGCCAGCAATACCGAAAGGTGTTTTTTCGGCCAGTTAAACTCCCGCCATTCAATGGCAAATAATTGGAAAGAGGCTTTCATCAGGTAAATAATAGCAGCTCCCAGGGCCGCCATTATTAAGCTGGCCATCAGAAATCCATACACCATCTGGTAAAAACGTAGTTTAAAAATATAAAACGAAATATCTTTGCCGAAAATCGGATCCGCGCTGCCAAATGGCACTGCATGCAGGAACTGCTGGACAATAATCCAGCGGTCACCGCCGGACGCCCCGAGCAGTAAAGCCATGAGCAGACTGGCGGCCAGCAGCAGCCACCAGGCCGACTTGCTGCGCAAAAACTTATCCCAGGGAAGTTCATAATCGTCCAGGTAGATTATCTTGCGTCCTTCATCGTTAATTTCTGGATCCGGTTCCCGGATCATATAACGACGAGCTATCACCAGGTTGCCCCAGATGATAGCAAACGCCACCACCACTCCCACCACTGCTACCAGAATCTTGGTTAATAAAGTAGTAGTAAAAACCGAACTAAAGTTGAGGGAACCAAACCACAGATAATCAATGTATAGATGGGCCAGTACCGAAGCCAGGATTAGTACACCCAACAATGTCCCCCAAAAAATATAACTCCCGGTCTTTTTTGACTCCAAACTAAACCCTCCCGTAAATATACCTGCTAACATGCTATTATTTGCTCACCGTCTGCATGAAAATATTTTTGGAACCGCAGATGAACGCTGATGATCGCAGATAACACAGAAAACTTATGAATACGCTGAAAATAGACTAATGATTCTACTGCGAAAACCCCTATTCAAATAAAAACCAGTGCATATATGGTTAAATGATGTGCAGTGGAATCACTAATAGATCCCTTTCAGCAGGGTCTCCTTACGCAAATCATGACACGAGCAGTTCCTCACCCGTGACAGAGCCCGCAGGGTTTGAATAATCAACTTGCCCAGAGCGTACCCCTCGGTGTAAAATATCTCCTCCAATTCCTGATGTCTCCACGGTTCCGCCACTCCTTCGGCGTGGTTCACCACCAGGTACACCCCCGCATAACAAGCCCCGATCTCTCGAGCCAGGTAAACCTCGGGACACAGGCTCTGCCCTACCACGTCTCCTCCACCGATACGGAACAGGTTCACCTCGGCCGGACTCTCGAAATGGCGGCCATCGGTAACCACATAGGTGCCTCGATCGAATACCCTGTATACCGGATCCTTTTCTGCTATCTGCACCAGACATTCACGAATTTCCGGACACAGTGCATCGCGCATAACCAGCAGGTAACGATCCTCCAGACCGGTGTCCTTGCGCATGGAAAAATCCATATAATCATCCGGTATTACCACATCCCGCGGTTTCAACAGGTGATTAATAGCACCTACTCCGCCTTCGGCAATTATTCTTTTTACCCCGGCTTCACGCAATACCCAGAATACCTGCTGGGATGCGACCCCACGCGCAACCCCCTGTCTCCACCCATGCATCTTGCAGGTAAGTACCTGAAAACTACCGCCATCTTCTCCCGCCACTTGTAATAGTTTAAACGGTGGACTTTTACCATAGGGAGTGTCAAAGACCAGGTCTTCACCCGACACCTCCACTCCGTTCAGGTGTAACTCCTCGGGAAAACATATCTTAAAAGTTCCCGAACCCCCAATTACCGCATACTCTGCTCCAGGAATCACCATTTTTTACCCACCCCTCCCCAGTATTTCACCATCAGCAACCCGGATCTTTCCGCGTATTGCTATGGTGTATTCTCAGTCAAATAGTTCCAGGATATTATAAGCAGTATCACGCCGGGCCGGAACTTTACCGGCCTGTCTTATCAGATTAATCATTTCCCCTTTTTGCATTCGGTAAGCCAATCCGGCCGCACGAACCACGTTCTCCTCAATCATAATGCTGCCCAGATCATCCGCCCCAAAAAACATGGAAAGCTGTCCCACCTGTTTCCCCTGGGTCACCCAGGAGCCTTGAATATGCTCAAAATTATCCAGGTAAAGCCGGGCCAGGGCCAGCATACGCAGATACTCCAGACTGCTAACCCGGGAACCCATCAGCTGGTTGTTGCCCGGTTGATAAGTCCACATGATAAAGGCCCGAAAACCACCGGTTCGATCCTGCAATTTTCGAATCTCCTGCAGGTGAGCCAGACGATGTTCTACTTGATCCACACTGCCCATCATCATGGTAGCGGTAGTTTTCAGCCCCAGATCATGGGCTTCCTCCATGATTCTTAACCACTCCAAACTCTTGATCTTATTGGGACTAATGTAACTCCTTACCTCATCGTGCAGAACCTCCGCCCCACCACCGGGTAGAGAATCCAGCCCTGCCTCTGCCAGGCGCTGTAACACCTCCCGGGTGGTCAGATCAGATACCCGGGCAATGTAAGCGATCTCCGGAGCGGTCAAAGAATGGATGGTGATATCATACCTCTGTTTGATGGCTCGGAACATATCTTCGAAAAACTCCACTTTCAGATCCGGATTAAGTCCACCCTGGATCATCAACTGCGTAGCTTCCAGTTCCAGAGCTTCCTCAATCTTCTGGAACAACTGCGCCTGGTCGATTACATAAGCATCGGGATCTTCCTCTTCCCGATAAAATGCACAGAACCGACACCGGCAGGAACAGATATTGGTGTAGTTTATATTACGGTCAATGACAAAGGTAATCACATCGCCGGGGAAACGCCTATCCCTGACCAGGGTAGCCGCATGACCTAATTCCAGCACATCAGCTTCATGAAACAAGAACAGGAACTCCTCTTCGGTCATTCGCTTTCCAACCAGGATTTCCTGAATGATCTCAGGTGTCTTCAATATCTATACCTCCACGAACTCCAGCGAGGGGACTTCATTTAGAACCCCAATGTTAGCCGCCTCTCGATAATAAGCCAGCAGGCCTCTTTGCTGCCGAGCATCAAAATCAAACCTCAGCATGTGAAAATACTCCTCCAGAAACTCCGGGGTAAAAATCTCCCATTCAGCCGCCTTTGCTGCCACATCCTGGATATTCTGCAGGCTGAACTGCATCGATTGGATCATCGCCTGTTTTACCCCAGCCAGCTGTTCCCGTTCCCTCTGGGCAAACTCGCGGCGCACCACCCATACAGCAAATACCATGGCTTCACCGGTATGATCCTTCCATTCCTGCCCCAGATCGTAAACATAAAGCCGGTCTTTCAACCGATAGTTGGAACGTAAAGCGTCATCCCCGATAAGCAAGGCTGCATCTGCCTCCAGCAGCATAGACCCCAATTCCGGCGGAGACTCAAAATACTCAGGACTGAGGTGGTATTTCCGATTCAGGAGTATCCGGAGCAGGGCCTGGGAAGTAGCCGAGGTATTGGTCAAGGCCACCTTGCGCCCGTTCAGCTCCTCGATGGGAACCTTGGAAAACAAAAGAATACTCATAACCGCTCCATCACAGCTCACACAAATATCAGGAAGTAACACCAGATCCCGAAAGTTGCGTGCGTACTCGATAGAAGAAATGGGTGCCAGATCCAGAAGGTTCTCCCGCAGCATGCGATTTAACTCCCGGGGAGTACCTTTCAGCAGGTCTACATCCAGTAAGACTTTGTGTTGAATAAGGCCATAATAGAGAGGAAAACAGTTCAAAAATTGAATATGGCCTACCCGAGGCCGCATAATAACATCTCCCTTTATTTTATCTAACCAAACTGCAGCTGCATGCTGATAACTTTATGGTTTACCCCAGAATAACCTGCCTGCATGCAATAAATTAAGCATTAGTATCTCTTGATCACGTTATAGACTGTATCTCGCTCCACCGGAGTATAACCGGCCGAACGGATAAGTTGGATGAGATCCGATTTAGGGATTCCTACATCAGTAGTGGCCCCGGCCGCATGGGTGATCTTCTCCTCTACCACGGTGCCGTCCAGATCGTTAGCCCCAAATGCCAGCGAAATCTGAGCCACACCTATGCTCAGCATAATCCAGAAAGCTTTGATATGATCTACATTATCCAGCATCAAGCGGGATATAGAGATAACCTTCAGATCCTCTACCGCCGTTACCCGAGGAATATGACTGAGTTTGGTATTTTCCGGATGAAAAGGCAGCGGTATAAAAGACTGAATGCCTCCAGTTTCATCCTGGAGTTCGCGTAAAGTCAACATATGGTCCACCCGATCCTCCACCGACTCAATATGTCCGTACAGCATGGTCGTATTGGTAGGCAGACCCAGCTGGTGGGCAGTACGGTGTACATCCAGCCACTGCTGGCTGCTGGCCTTGCGAGGACAGGTAATATTCCGTAGATGATCCTTTAGAATCTCGGCCCCACCGCCTGGCAGCGAACCCAAACCGGCATCTTTCAGCTCCTGCAGCACCTCTTGAACACTGCGCCCGGAGATATCAGCAAAATACTGAATCTCTACCGCTGTAAAACCCTGAATGTGAATACCCGGGAAATTCTGCCGCAAAGCCTTAACCACATCCACATAGTACTGAAAGGGCAGATCTGGATGCAGGGCACTAACCACATGTAATTCAGTTATATTCATAGGCAAGGCTTCCCGGCCCAGACGTACCGCATCTTCCACCGTCATGCAGTAGGCCCCGGGATCATCCTTGTCCCTGCCAAAAGCACAGAACTTGCAGCGCGACATGCAGATATTGGTCAAATTTATATGGCGATTAACGTTAAAATAAACATCACGCCCCGTTTTGCGGTTTCTTACCGACTGAGCCATTTCCCCCAGGCTTAGCAGATCATTAACCGAAAAAAGATAGATACCATCCTCTCGAGAAAGCCTTTCACCAGCATCCACTTTTTCCTTGATTTCTGTAAGTTTCTTATCCATAATCATTCTCCCTAACCCAGAAGTTTTCTCTATTATAGCAAAACCAGTGACCATATTGGTCTAATTCTGTCTTAAACGTAAAGTACGCATGCGGTTAATCGCTGCCGCTGCCTCCAAAATCCGGGGATAAGCCAGGTCACCCGGGTGTTGTCCTTTAAACCGGGAAATCACATCCAGCCCTTTTTCCTCTACATCCCGGTACACCATTTTTAGTATCTCGGTCAGGCTTCTTCGCCCATCAACATAGCGAGCAGCGTAAAAAATAATCTCAGCCATAGCCCTGGTCTGACTGGCATCAACCAATTGCTCCAGAAGCCTTATATCGATAGAGGTATTTCCGAAAACTATATTTTCCAATCCCCGGGCATCAACTTTAACTTTGCGACCGCGATGGGGATCAAAGCTCTCCTTCAAAGGTACCCGCGGTCGAACTGTAGATAATACTACCGGTTCTGCCTCTACCTGACGATGGTTGGGAAACTCCCGGGCAATGCGCCGCGCCTCTTCGGTCACATCCTGAGGACGGTAGTTATCCATCATGATAACCCGGTCACAGACATCAAAATAGTCCCCGGCCCCACCCATTACTATAATAGTTGATACCGCTTGTTCCCGGTACAGCTCCCCTACTCGATCAATAAAAGGAGTAATAGGCTCTTTATCACTATGCACCAGCTGCTGCATACGTGCATCCCGGATCATGAAGTTGGTGGCACTGGTATCCTCATCCAGAAGAAGAACCTCGGCCCCCGCCTCCAATGCCTCGACAATGTTGGCTGCCTGCGAGGTACTCCCACTGGCATTATCGGAAGAAAACGCTATGGTATCCTGCCCCAACGGTAGGTTGTCAATAAAAGGTCTTATGTTAACTTGTTGCACAAACCTCCCGTCCTCCGCCCGGATCTTGACAGCCTGTGGAACCGTGATCACCCATTCCCTTCCGTCTCCTATAATATGATTATATACTCCCCTCTCCATCGCTTTCAGCAGGGTGGTTTTACCATGGTAGCCCCCTCCTACAATAAGGGTTACACCGGCTGGTATACCCATACCGGTAATATTTCCGTGATGTAGAGTTTTCAACTCCACTTCCAGTTCCCTGGGAGACAGGAAGGGAACCGCCTGATCTCTGGTCAGCGGCAAGTTACTAACCCCACTGCGACGGGGAAGAATAGAACCGTTACCCACAAAAGCCACCAGCCCCATGTTCTTTAACTGGCGGCGGATATGGTTCTGGTCTTCGTATAGAAGGATATGATCCCTTAATTCCTTCTCCTCCAAGCTGGCAAAGTACATGCTCTCCTCGACCAACCGAGGAATTTCCTCAAGCAGCATGGCCTCGGCTTCCCGGGCCAGAACCCGACGTCCAGCCGCCGGCAAACCGATAGAAAGTCGGGCCTCCAAGTAATTAGTTCCCACCTTTACCGCGGTTCGGGCCAATACCTCCTGCCCTCCACTGTCGATGTATATCTGTCCACTCTTTCCCGTTCCTCTCCGGCCTTTTACCCATCGTTTGATATCTTGAGCTATCTTTCGAGCGATAATATCGCCCAGAGCAATACAGCGTTCAGGATTGTTATAAAGATACTCGGGAAAACCGGCTTCCGGCTGCAAAACTCTCACCCGAATACGAGACGGAGAGGCAAAAGGATCCCCCTGTACATGATCGATAAACAGTATAAACCTTTCGCAGCGATATTCGCCCCGTAAGTCTTGATAAGCCTTATATCCCGCCCCATCAATACGTTGAAGTCTGTGCCGTAACTCCCTGGTATTTGACATCGTTTAGCCTCCTAAGCAAATGTTGGCATGAGCGGCTCCTCCAAAAGAACTAGCCTTAAGTCGCGACTTATGGCTAGTTTGTCACTTCCAGATGATTTATTTACCCTACCTCTTTCCGGTAGGTATTATTTTCTTGGTTTTTCTGCGTCTTTTGGGCCTCGTGGTCTGGGGTGGCGAAGGACTGGCATCAGTGCCCGCAAAAGTTAGCAGCCAATCCAGCCGGGTAATAATTTCCTCCGTATTGCCATTTCCGGTATATATAAGAGGTTGACAGGAAAAACTCTGAATAAGTTCGAGCAGCTCACCGGCAGCTGTTTTTATCTTATGCACCTGTTCCCTGGCTGCCTCCGCTTCTTCCCCGGCTGCACCCAACAGCTGTTCGAGCTGGGTGGCTGTCTCGTAAATGTCTTTTAGACGGTCATTAAAGATCCCCGCCGATAGAAAATGTGTCATCCTTATCATTCCTTACCTGATACTGCTATGGAAAATGGCCGTAGAGAACTGTCTCTCTTGGGATTAAATTCTACTCATATCGCATTTTTCCTCTTTTATCCCTATTTTATTTATTATTTTTCCAGAGCCAGCTTAACGATGCGCTCACATAGCTCGGCAAATTCCATCCCTGCTGCCCGCGCTGCATCGGGGAACAGGCTCATAGCAGTCATGCCAGGTATGGTATTAATCTCCAGAACCAACGGATTATCATCAGCATCGATAATAAAATCGACTCGTGAAAAACCCCGACATCGAAAAACCTTGTAGACCTCCCTGGCCAGTTCAGCTGCTCTTTGTCGGGCCCGGTCGCTTATCCTGGCCGGTATGATATGATGACTCATGCCCGGATTATATTTAGCCTCGTAATCATAAAATTCGTTTTCGGCCACAATTTCTATGAGCGGCAGCACCGTTGGATCATCATTACCCAGTACCGCAGCCGTAACCTCTACCCCGTCAATAAACTTCTCCACCACGATCTCCCGGTCGTACTCCAGAGCAGCCCGGAGGGCCCCGACCAGAGCTTCCTCGGTTTTAACAATGCTGGTGCCAATACTGGAGCCTTCTGTCGCTGGTTTAACCACCACAGGTATTCCTAGCTCAGTGATTATCTCCTTCACCACATTCTCTATATCTGCCTCTGATACAGAAATACCATGAAAATCATAAAGCAGAAAATCAGCGGTGGGTAGGCCCTCATAGGCCAGCAGTTTCTTGGTAAGCACCTTGTTCATCGCCATGGCACTGGCCAGAACTCCCGGACCGGTATAAGGTAAATCCAGGATGTCCAGCAGCCCCTGAACAGTTCCATCCTCCCCGTACTTACCATGCAAAGCCAGAAAAACTACCTCCGGCCTTTCCGCCTCAATGTTGCCCACGCTTACCTCATTCAAGTCCCACAAGGTAACCTCATGCCCCTTTGACCCCAGGGCCTCAGCTACCGCCTTTCCGCTGCGCAGGGATACCTCTCTTTCTCGGGATCGCCCTCCAGCCAGAACCAGAACTTTATAACCCAACCTGCAGCACCCCTTTCGCTCTTCTGGTCTCCGCTTTAAGAGATGAAACCACGTTTTCAGGCACCATCAACTCTCCCAACTTGACATCAGGTGAAAACCGGCCGTGGTAATCGCTTCCTCCGGTCATAATCAATCCGTTTTCCCGGGCGTATTTTTCGTATTTAGCCACCAATTGCTGTCTGCCGTTAAGATAGTAATAGTAGACCTCCATACCCAGACGGGGATGCCGCATTAGATCCTGCACCAGATTATCGTCCCTTATTAAGCCAGGGTGAGCCAGAACCGGGATGCCCCCACATTCGAGGATCATCTCCACCGCTTCGTAGTAAGGATTATTGGTGAAATCCACGTAGGCCAGGCCCTTATGACTTAAATAGTTGCGCAAAATGTAGATAATTTCCTCACGACTACGGATATAGCCTGCTTCTATAAGGGCAACCAGGTAGTGATTCTTGCCGATGGCCACATTGGCTCGGGCAATCTCCCTGACCCTCTCAAACGTTATCTTATAACCGTAGTGATTTAACTTATCCACCACTTCCACTGCCAGCTGATTTCTATCCTGTCGCAAATCCTGCAGCCAACCGGTGAGCTCAGGAGAATCCGCATCAACATAATACCCCAGAAGATGGATTTCTCTACCCTGATAAATCGTCACCAATTCTACCCCCGGAATCACTTCGATACCTAACTCCCGGGCAGGCCCCACCGTCTCCAGATATCCCTCAATACTCTCGTGGTCACAAAAAGCTATCGTTTTTAAACCTGATGCGGCCGCTTCTTGAACCAGAGCTGCTGGATTGGTGGAACCATCTGAAGCTGTACTGTGCATGTGCAGATCCACGGTAGGTTCTCCCATATTAAACACTCCTTCTTATAGCCTCTTATCTATCATAGCAAACATCGCAGAACCTATTCCATAAATTCTTAACGCCAGAACCCGGTAATTTGTTGGTCAGGCCGCTCCGACTATTGAACCATTTTAAATTATATGCTAGAATAACTTCGCAGTCAGGTGCTGCATATCAACCAGATCCATAGTATAATATATCTATATAAAGGGGAGTAGCTCAATTGGCAGAGCACCGGTCTCCAAAACCGGGGGCTGCGGGTTCGATTCCTGTCTCCCCTGCCATATGAAAAAAAGTAACCGCGCGAGTTTGCGCGGTTTTAGTTTTTCTGTCACTTTAATAGTATAATTGCCTCATGTATAATATTACTATATCAGTTGGGTGACCAGTTCAAAAAATA
The DNA here is from genome assembly GCA_012799365.1 of Syntrophomonadaceae bacterium. Taxonomy (GTDB): domain Bacteria; phylum Bacillota; class Syntrophomonadia; order Syntrophomonadales; family Syntrophothermaceae; genus JAAZLJ01. The sequence goes on from JAAZLJ010000034.1 coordinate 12,435, forward strand.
AGCGGGCGGCAGGTTCGCTATCCGTTCCTCCTTTGACCCAACCCCTACATATTAAGGAATTCTTCCCCGGCCTAAAAATCATCGACGACATCTTTATCTCCTTCAATAACGCTAAATAACACTTCACTTAACTCCTTGATGCTGTACGGTTTGGTAATCATACCCTTGAATCCCCACTGCCGATATTCGGCCATTACCTGATCATTGGCATATCCGCTGGAAACAATAGCTTTAACCTCCGGATCCAGTTGGAGCAGCCTTTTTATCGTTTCCCTGCCCCCCATCCCCCCTGGGATGGTTAGACCTATTATAACTGCATCATAGGGCTGCCCTGCTTCCTGGGCCTGGCGGTAAAGACTATGCACCTGATTACCGTCGACAGCCAGAGCCACCTGGTAGCCAAGCCGTTTGAGCATCTCACCCATCGTCTTGCGTACCCCCTCATAATCATCCATTACCAATATCCTCCCTTTTCCTACTGCTACCTGGTTATCGAAAGATTCTTCGGTAATGGTGCCATGAGAATGAGCTGGCAAATAAACCTTGAAGACCGTTCCGTTGTCAACGACGGAATCTACGGTTATATGCCCGTTATGTTTCTTTACCGTAGAATAAGCCGTAGCCATACCCAGACCACTTCCCCGGGGCTTGGTGGTAAAATAAGGATCAAACACCTTGGAGAGATGCTCTTCCGAAATGCCAATGCCTTCATCGCTCACTGTAATCTGCACATATTCCCCCGCTGGCAGGGAAGAAACATTGAGCTCGTCCAATACCACGTTATCACAGTGGATAGAAACCACCCCTCCTTCCGGCATAGCCTGGTCGGCATTGATGATCAGATTGCTGATAACCTGGCTGATCTGGCTTTCATCAACATCCACCGGCCAGATATTATCGGGTATTTCGTATTCACATCTTACATTGGAACCTCTAAGGGCAAAAACAGCCGACTCTCTGATCAGATGCTCTATAGATACGGTTTTCTTAATCGGAGCTCCTCCCCGGGCAAAGGTAAGCAGCTGCTGGGTTAGATCTCGAGCCCGTTGACAAGCCTTTTCTGCTTCTATCAATAAGGTATAGGGAGCATCAGACGAGTCTATCCATAACCTGGCCAGAGATATATTACCCAATATAACCGTTAAAATATTATTAAAATCATGGGCAATTCCCCCTGCCAACAGTCCGAGAGACTCCAGCTTTTCCATGCGAAAATGTTCTTCTTCGATTCTTTTGCGCTCGGTTATATCGTGAATAATACAGCTAAACCCCACCCCCTGGTTTCCTGTGCCTTTAATAGGAGATACTGAAATTTCCACCTGTTTTCGGTTCCCATCTTTGAGCCATACGTAATGCTCCATACCCTTCATGGGAACGCCAGTTCTTTGTACTTTTTTGAAGACCTGGCTAACCTTATCAGCCAGATCTTCCTCCAGGTATTGACGATAATAACTCCCACTTAGCTCTTCCGATGAACACCCCAGCATCTTGCACAGGGAGTTATTAAAAAAAGTTACACATCCCTGATGATCAAGCTCACAATAACCATCTTCAATATTATCCAGAATGTTATGATATTTTTCCTCACTGATTCTCAAGGCTTCTTCCATTTGTTCAAAACTATTCAAGATATTCACCCCCGGGCCAGTCCCCTTCTGGTATATCGCAGCTTTTCGTTAAACAGGTTGAATATGGAATAAACTTATATCTGAGTTAATATTCGTCAAAGCCTCCGTAATTCCTGCTATCCTTTCCGCTTTTCTTTTCCATAGGAGACGTTCATGACCCCCTGGTATCACCAGTCAGGGCATTAAACGTAACATTATTCCATTAAGGTATGATAATCCGCTCGCTTCTCGACTCGTTGACTGCAGTACCAGCGGATCAAAACACAACCCCGGTCATGTCTGTAACATAACCGGGGTCACCTGCCTTATTGAACTTTCCTACTAGATTATTTTTCCTCCTGCTCCCGTTTAGCTTTTTCGATTACCTTATCGGCCAGAGCCGCCGGGACTTCCTCGTAACTGGAAAAACTCATATGGAACTTACCCCGTCCCTGGGTAATAGACTTCAGGTCAATACTGTAACGGAGCATCTCTGCCAGAGGAACCTGTCCTTTGATCACCTGATGCTTACCGCGGGGTTCCATTCCCAGCACTCGACCCCGTTTGCTGTTAAGATCCCCGATGATATCGCCCATGTATTGTTCAGGAATTTCTACCTCGACATCCATGATAGGTTCAAGTAATACCGGCCTGGCCTCCTCCATACCCTTGCGAAAAGCCAGAATAGCTGCCATTTTAAAGGCCATCTCGGACGAATCAACCGGATGATAAGAACCATCATAGAGCGTTACCTTAAAGTTAGTAACTGGACACCCCGCCAGCACGCCTTCAACCATCGCTTCTCGGATACCCTTTTCTACAGCCGGGAAATAGTTACGCGGTACAGCTCCGCCAAATACCTCTTCCTCAAAGACAAATTCTTCGTCTGTCAGTGGTTCCATCTTTATCCATACATGTCCATACTGTCCATGTCCACCGGTCTGTTTTTTGTGTTTCCCTTCTACCTCAACCGCCCTCTTAATAGTCTCGCGGTACGGTATCTTCATTTCGTTGGTATTTACATCGACTCCGAATTTACGGCTCAGACGTTCCATAATAATGTCAGCGTGGGTCTCACCCAGGGTTTTGAGAATAGTCTGACGAGTTTCGGTATTCTTTTCAATGGTGATGGTGGGATCCTCCTCCATCAACCTCTGTACTGCATTACTAAGCTTTTCCTCATCGCCCTTACCTACCGGTTCAATGGCTATCCCCAGCGAGGGCTCAGGATAATCTATCCCTTCCAAAACCACCGGATTCGCCTTCTCGGTCAGGGTATCCCCGGATAGAGTTTCAGATAGTTTGGTTACCGCAGCAATATCACCCGGGTGAAGTTCGGGAACCTGAATCTGATCCTTGCCCCGCATCAGGAGCAGGTTATTTATACGCTCTTCCTTGTCTTTATTAGGATTGTAAACGGTCGAATCGGATTTCATGGTTCCGGTAAATATCCGGAAAAAGTTAAGCCGGCCAATGTAAGGGTCAGCAATGGTCTTAAACACCAGGGCCGCCAGCGGCTCCTTGTCTAAATCCTCTTTATCTCGTACTTCCGGATGGTGGGTGGCATCAGGCATGCAATCAATAATAAAATCCATCAAGGGCTTGATACCTACATTATTAAGGGCTGAACCGCAGAATACAAACACCGCTGTACCATCGACAACCGCATTCTTGATGCCGAATTGGATTTCTTCGTCAGTCAGCTCCTCACCTTCCAGATATTTGGTTAACAGATCATCATCGGTCTCGGCCGCGGCTTCAATTACCTGTTCCCGGTAGGACTCAACCTCATCCATCATGTCAGCGGGAATTTCCGCTTCTGTAATCTTACCACTCCCGGCCTCGAACAGCAGGGCCTTCATTTGTATCAGATCCACTACCCCTTTAAAATCATCCTCGGCCCCTATGGGAAGCTGCACGGGCACGATGTTTTCCGGGAATTGCTCCTTAATATCGGCCAGAACCTTATCGAAATTGGCGTTCTCTCGATCCATTTTGTTGACGAAAATAACCCGAGGAATGCCCTCGCTCTCGTCCCAGTATACCTCGGTTTGAACCTCAACGCCGGCCACCGCCGAAACTACCACCAGGACATTATCAGTTACGCGCAGAGCTTCTTTTACCTGTCCCGCAAAATCAGCATAACCGGGAGTATCAAGGATGTTGATCTTGAACCCCCTGTACTCGCAGGGTACAGGTGTAGTATTTATGGTAATCTTACGCTTGATCTCTTCCGGGTAAAAATCAGCTACCGTATTACCTTCGTCGACTTTGCCCATCCTTTTAGTGGCACCGCTGTTGAACAGCATGGCTTCTGTCAGGGAGGTCTTTCCTGCTCCTCCATGGGCTATCAGTGCTATGTTACGTATCTTTTCCGTGGGGTAAACATTCACTAAAAAAACTCCCTCCTTGCCAATTATCCAGCATTTTAAAATCCTCTTTATTATAACCCATCTATTTTCTAAGGAAAATAGAGAAAACCCAGTAAATTACCACTCCTATTATAAACAGAACCATCAGTATCTGTATGCGCATGGCATCCAAAACCGTCAATATACAGCCCAGCATGGTCGGCAGAAAAAATGATGGGCGCCGCTGCGTCTGCGGGTTCTGCCGCTTTTCACCCATATAGGGAAGGTTAAAAAGCAGCAAAAATATTGACACATTTAGTATAAGATTCAGGCCAAATAGCATATAATCCCCTGTTTCACCTGGAAGTTTAGAGCTCTATGTATGGTTCGTAGCGTTCTCGGAACAACTCAATTAATCGATAGTCGGTCAGATCGAAGTGAATGGGGGTGATAGAAAGGTAGCCATCATTAACCGCGTTTACATCACTGTCCGGATCCTGTTCCTCCAGAACCACATCTCCTCCCAGCCAGTAATAACTGTTGCCACGAGGATCCTTTCTTTCTTCGAAGATGTTATCATAATTCCGGTTACCCAGTTTGGTAATTTTGACTCCCTTGATCTCCTGGCGAGGTATAGCGGGAACATTGATGTTCAAGACAATATCTGGAGCCACCCCCTCCCGCCAGAGAGTACGCAAAACCGCCCGGGCAAATCGCGCCGTAAAAGAAAAGTCCTGATCAACCCGAAAAGAATTCAGAGACACCGCCACAGAAGGTATTCCCATTACAACCCCTTCTACAGCAGCGGATACGGTTCCCGAGTACAGGACATCAGTTCCCAGGTTGGCTCCACAGTTGATTCCCGCCACCACAAAATCAGGACGTTCTGGTACCAGGGCACTGAGGCCCAACTTAACACAATCCACCGGTGTACCATCGATAACCCAGGCCAGCGAAGAAGAATCTGGCAGGTCCACTTTTCGCACCCTTATAGGCTCGAATACCGTGATACTATGTCCGGTTCCACTGCGTTCGCGATCCGGGGCCACCATATATACAGTAGCAAACTCCTCAAGTACCTGGCGCAGAGCAACCAGACCCGGAGAATTTATACCGTCATCATTGGTAAGGAGAATTCTCAATGAGAAATAACCTCCCGTTCTAACATTGTAATTCGATTAACCGGCCAGTAGGTCATAAAAGCCTTCCCTTTCAAGTGACTTTCACGCAACCAGGCATTCCACATGTGACTATCAAAACTCAAATTACGGTTATCACCCATGACGAAAAGAGCCCCCTCAGGAATTTTCACCGGCCCATACTCGTAATTGGGTTCTTCCATAATGTATGGCTCTTCTAACGATTTCCCGTCTATGTATACCTTGCCATCTTTTACTTCCAACGTTTCTCCCGGAAGTCCTATCACTCGTTTAATAAAGTCTTCTTTCTGGCCTAATTCTTCGGGGGGTTCAAATACCACTATATCCCCCCGCTGTGGATCTTTAAAATAATAGTTGAACTTGCAGACCATAACCCGATCCTTGGGTTGGATGGTAGGCACCATAGATCCAGTGGGTATTACCCTGCCCTCAACGATAAACATTCTCAATACCGTGGCCAGAATAAAAGCAATAATAATTATACTGACCATTTCTCGGAGAAAGTTCCGTAGTTCTTGGTTCATTATCTTGCATATCCTCCCGGTTAGATTTCGTAGATGTTGATGGTCATTTCCTGCCGCTCTTTATTCTTGGTAAGACCGAAAAGTACTTTTTTTGATTTGAGGTTTTTATTAAGGAAATCTACAATCTTAACCAACTCGTCATTGGCTTTAAAGCTCTTATGGGCGACCAGCTGCAGCTTATCACTCTGATTCTGGTTTGAGACGCTCCCGTGTGACATCATATTCCATCCTTTTCATTTTAGGATAAGTGCCTGTTAAATACAAGTTTATCCCTTAATTAAAGAAAATGCTTCCGCCCGGGAAGCAGGGTTCGACTCGAAGATACCCCGTACAGCTGAAGTAACCGTTAAAGAACCGGGTTTCTTCACTCCTCGCATAGTCATACACATATGTTCAGCTTCAATTACCACCGCTACTCCCCACGGTTGAATCTTTTCCATTATAGAGTCAGCTATCTGACTGGTCAACCTTTCCTGCAGTTGTGGACGTTTAGCGAAGCCTTCCGCCACCCGTACCAGCTTGCTCAGCCCTGTAATCCTGCCTTTGCGAGGGATATATGCCACATGGGCCCGGCCATAAAAGGGCAGCAGGTGGTGTTCACACATGGAATACAGCGGAATATCCTTGACCAGAACCAGTTCATCATGGTGTTCAGTAAAAAGCACCTCCAGGTGTTCACTGGGATCCTCCTCCATTCCGCAAAACAACTCGGTAAACATGCGCGCCACCCTCTGCGGGGTGTATTTGAGTCCCTCCCGCTGTGGATCCTCGCCTATAGCCTCCAAGATCATGGCTACAGCCTGTTCGATCTTTCCGGTGTCCATACTCATCATCCTCTTTTCAAATTGCTTACCACGTCTATGAGAATACAGATACACTTCATTTTAACACGTTCACCACCGAAAATCTCTCTTCCCCGCAAACTCTAATACTCGGGTCAGGGATTGCCAGACCATAGTCCCATATTGCATACTATTAGACAGGAGGTTCGTGTAATGACCAAAAACAAAGCATTTTTTTATCGTGAATTTACCTGCCCCATCTGCCGACTCGACTTCAAAAGCCGGGCGGTACGCAGCTCGGCCGCCATAGTCCAGGAACGTGAAAGCGATTTTCATGTCACCTACCAAAAAATAAGCCCCCTGCATTACTCCATCATGGTATGTCCACAATGCTGCTATGCTGGGAGTGCTACTGCCTTCAAGGAAAAGCTGCGCCCCGAAACTACCAACCAATTAGCCTATGCTCTTAAAGCCCTGCGGCAGGAAGAACCGGATTTTGGCGAACTACGTGATATCGAAACCGCTTTACGGGCTTTTCAGCTGGCTGTTCAAACCGCCCAGCTTAAAAAGGCCCCCTATAATAATCTGGCCGGGCTGCTGTTGGGAGCCGGCTGGCTGGCTCGAGAGGCGGATATTCCGGAACTGGAAATGGCGTACATAAAAACCGCCCTGGAGTGCTACCAGAAGTCTTTTGCCACCGAGGATTTAACTACAGGAGGTATGGACGAAATCCAACTGATGTACCTCATCGGCGAACTGCATCGGCGAACCGGAGAACGTAACGAGGCCATCAACTGGTTTAACCGGGTAATAACCCATCCTAATATAAAAAACAACCCCTACATAGAGAAACTGGCACGAGAACAGTGGGCACTAACCCGAGAACAGGCCGAGACAGAACCTGAAATCAGGGAGACAGCATCCTCCTCCAGCAGCCCTATCGAACCACCTGAAGGCGGGTCGAAGACAGTTACCCCGGCAGCCCGTAGTACCCGTAAGCCTGAACCGGCACCCCGGGCCCGTTCACAGGTGAAATTGATGAGCCGCCTCTACACGGATCAGGTGGATTGGCTGGCAGCGGTAGTAAACCGCTGTTATGATGCCGCCCACTCGCATATTACACGGGAAGAGGTCCTGCGAGCTGTACTGGACGCAGTAATAGAACTGTCCCGCGAAAAAGGTCCACTGCCGACAGCCTGTAAAAACGAAGAAGAACTAAAGGAAGAGATGCTGGCATACTTTAAAAGAGCTGATACCGACGATGGTGGGCCGACTGCTATTAAGATTAAAACCGCAGATATACGCTGATGAATCGCGAAATAGACACATAATACCCAGAAAACTTATGAATACGCTGAGTGCATGGACGTCGAATCCCAGAAGTTCGCTGGCACAGCTAGCTGTTAAGCAGGATACGAGCCGCTGCCGCCATCATAGCTACACCCAGCAGATCCAAGTATTGAAACGAGATCTTCTTAACTCCGAATAGACCCAGGTGATCGATGAGCACAGCGGTAAGAAGCTGGGCAAAGACAATGGCAGTGGTGGCATTACCCACCCCCACCCGCGGAATACTTCTCACCACCGCATAGATAATAAGTACATTCAATAACCCACCCAGATATACATACCAGGGAGCCTTTCCGTATTGGGCCAGACCGTCAAATCCCAACCCCAGACCCACAATAATAGCCAACACGGCCAGAGTTCCTACTACATGTACCACCAGAGTTGATTCCCACAATCCCACTACCTTCCCCAGGGCTGCATTCATGGTACCCTGTACAGCCATAGCTGCTCCTGCCAGTAGTGCTATTCCCAGGTAAAACCATTTACTCATACGCCACGCTGCCTTTCCGCCATGATGAAATTTATTTATATTCTTTCATCACCAACGGTTAGATATACGTAGCAGCTGCGATCAAAGCCACACCCAGCCATAACCCGGCGTAACGCCAGGGTGAACTGTGGCGCCGTGCCTCCGGCCACAGCTGGCACAACACCAGATACACCATGACTCCGGAAGCCAGGCTGAGTAAAAAGGGTAGACAACCCGGACTGTAGTGGGCAGCCACTTTTCCCAATACCGTTCCCAAAGGAGTGATCAAGCCTACCATTACCGCCTGCAGCAGGATGCGTATCCGACTGATTCCCGCCATCAACAAGGGAGCAGCAATCGCCATGCCCTCGGGAATATTATGAATACCGATACCCATGGCGATGACCATACCCGTACGGGCCTTCATTTCCTGTCCCAAAGCAATGGCCATACCTTCCGGCAGGTCATGAACCGCTATCCCCAGCATGATGAGATAACCCAGGGCGGCCAGGGACGAGTCCTCATCGTCTCGCTTTAAAACCAGGTGGTTGAATAAGGCCAGCAGCACCATTCCACACCCTGATCCAACTACAGTAATCCCGAATCCTCCCGCCACCAGAGCCGAAGGCAGCAGGTCAAAGAGCACTACTGCTCCCATAACTCCTGAAGCCAGCCCCAGAAAGAAGGCCAGTCCCGCATCACCCCAGTCTCTTTTGGCAAACAGCATCACAACTCCAACTACCGTGCAGGCACCAGCAGCCAAACTCCACAGAAGGGCATCAGTAAACATAAAAAATCCCCACCCCAGGTTTTGTCTATAAAACCTATGGCAGGGCAAGCTAATTTATTCTATTTCCCGCTGCAGCACTCCCGATATATACCTTGCAGGGGCTCCATCTCTCGTCTTCGGCAATGCAGGTCAGCAATGCTGACAATCCGGGGTTGGCTTACCCCGGGTTCGAACCAGTCAACCTGCCCCACTGAGAGCAGGATTCCGAACACAGGACGTATAGCATTACTCGCCATTCAATACATCATAGCCGATATCCTCTATTTCCGCTTTGATATCTTCCAGTTCGACCATATCTTCATCGAACGTAACCGTTACCTCCGCCCGATCCAGATCAGCATCGGCTTCCTCGACCCCTTCAATTTGTAATAGAGTTCCTTCCACACTGGCTTTGCAGTGCATACAGCTCATACCCTGCACTTTTAGAATCTCGCTTTTCATCTGATGATCTCGTCCTCCTTTCCTGATACAACTACAGTAATTCATCTACCCCTCATACCTGACGTCTCACTACCAAGCAGTTTCAAGAAATTTTCCTAACATTATTCTATACCTCCAACGAAAATTCTAAACCCGTTTTCTCCGTACTACCGAACCAGATCATTGCACAGGCAGAATGATTCACCTATAATACTAATGGTATAGGAAAAAGATTCAGGGGAGAGGAGCAATAATATGCAGTGGGGAATTCTGCTGATCGTAATAGGTATAGTAGCCATCATTACAGGTTTACTTCTGCTTAAAGCCAGAATTAAAACGGATAAGGATGAAGACCCCGTGGCATTTGCCCTTGATGTTGCCTACAGCCTCCCTGAACCATTTTACCTTACAGTCGCCGGCCTGGTTCTCTTAATCGCCGGTATCATTGTATCCATCGTGACATAGGCACACGCCGGCACTGGCGAAACATCGTCGGTTTCGTAAGCCACTAGCCCGGTCAATACTCATCACCATCATAAGCAGCATGAAAATACACGGTTTATTGGAATGTGCTAACCCAGCGAAGCGACCTATGAAGGCGACGTAGCAGTAGACAGCGAAGCCGAGGGCTGTGAAGCGGAGCGAGAAACAGGACGTTTCGAGCAGGGAGAACTGAGTGCATGGACGCCGAATTTCGACCGATCCGCTTCACACCGAGGCAAGCTGATGTACTGCAGTCGACAAGTCGGGGAGCGAGCGGGTTAGCACATTCTGTATAAGGATGTTAGTATTTTCATAACACTGATCATTAAAAATCTCACCTCCGATATGAAATGCAGGCATATTTATTCCTGACCTGCATATTTTTCATACAGGAGGTGAGATAATTGTTCAGCCTATCCACCGAACTCAAAGGCCTGGCCCTCAGCACCCTGGTCGCACTGGTGCTGGGTTTTCTGGCTACAGTGCTTGTCTACTTTACCCCCTTGCAGGAAACTCTGCTCGACTCCCTGGCCCGACTAATCATGATCCTGGCCGTATTTACTGGAGGCAGTTACGTCGCCCGAACCCGCGGTCGGCAAGGGTTAATAGGCGGTGTCACGCTCGGTATCCTGTTTTTTATCCTCATGCTCATACTGAGCCTCATCTTCAACCCTGCTTTGATCTCCTTTAAAACCTTTATACAGCAATTTCTCATCTGCATAATTGCCGGGGCTTTGGGAGGAGTTCTGGGCATCGGCCTGGCCTACCAGGATTAAGACCTTCCAGGATAATTATCATTGGTGTGCAGCTGCGGGTTCAATTTCTATAGCACACTCCCGGTGAGAGTTATTTTATAGACCAACTAAAAAAGGGGGCAGCCCGCTGCTCCCCTAACCCCAGATCTTCATAAGTAAATTCCTTAAAAACTTCGGTATCCTGATATAATAAACCCGCATCCAATTCACCCCTTTTTGGACATTTGCGTTTGCCTTATTATATGCATCTGTCCGCAAAAGGTGCTGCACTTCTAAGCAAAACTATTAAGCCAATCAGAGACCTCACGACCGGCTTCGTTCCGGCTTATCTCCACCACCCTGCGTTCCGGTAAACTGCGATGGAACATCTGCCCATAGCTCTTCCCCCGGGGAGGTGCTGCCAACCTGCGATCCAGTATAACGGCCGCTCCCCAGTCCAATTCGCTGCGGATGAGCCGCCCCATCCCCTGTTTGAACCTCAGTACCGCATCTGGAAGCGAATACCGATAAAATCCATTTTCTCCATTGTTCCGGTAGTAATCCTGCCAGGCAGAAGTAAGAGGATCAGACGGTGGACGGAAAGGCAGCCTCACCATCACCAGACAGGTCAGGTTCTCACCTTTCAGGTCAACACCCTCCCAGAAGGTATCTACCCCCATCAGCACTGCCCTCTCCGCCGTCACCAAATCCGCGATCAGGGTGTTGAACTCTCCATCCTGGTGCTGAACCAGCAGCCTTATACCCTGTTCCTCCAGATGGGGACGCAGCCCGGCAGCCGTATCCAGCAGCATTCGCCTGGAGGTAAACAAAACCAGGGTTCGGCCCGGTACTTTCTCCAAAAACTCCTGCAAAAAATCCCCACACTGCCGTTCATAATCCCGGTGCCCCGGATTGGCCAGATCGTTAACCACATACATACGACAGTTACTATCATAATCGAAAGGAGACTGCCGGGTGATGGTCGCCAGTTTTTCACCCCGATATGCTTCCAGGCCGTTCCGTTCAATAAAATATGCAAAATCTTCGGCTATGGTCAAGGTTGCCGACACCATTATCAAACTCGCCAGATGCTCATACAGGGAATTGTCCAGAAGGTTCCCTATCCGCAGGGGAGAAGCAGAAACCGCAGCCGCCCGCCCATACCAAAAATCAATCCATACCACCTGTTCCGGGTCTCCCAATGCTTCATTCATAATAATCTGAATACCCTGGACACACTCGGTTAATCTTTCTATCAAGCCCGCTATTTCCAGGGCCTCAGGACTGTCCTGCAGATCCCGCTGGAATTCCTGCAAAACCCCCAGCAAGCTGGCCATAACCGTATCCAGACCGACAAACACCTCCACCATCTCTTCTGGTAGTGGTCCGGAACCTTCTTTCCAGTGCAGACTGAAACTATTATCCCGGGTGGTCCGAGGTACCCCCCGGGTTATGTGCTTAAAGAAATTATCGACCTCCTGCCGACAATCTTCCACCAATTTATGGGCCTGCTCCAATCGAGCCCTCATACTGGGATGCCGGTTCTGCAGCATGACCAGAAAACCGATCTGTACACCCCGCTGCTTCTGACTCAATGAATTAAGAATATCCCGGACTTCAGCCCGGTTGAAGGTCAGGGAAAAATGGTCAAAAGCTTGTCTCTCCAGATTGTGAGCCTCATCTATGATCAGGTACTTGAATTCAGGCAAAACCCCGTTTCCTATCCGAGCACTGGTCAATAATAAGGCATGATTGGTAACTACGATATCGGCACTTTCCGCCCGTTTAATCATACGCTGGCGAAAGCATGAATCCTGGAAGGAACACTGTTCCCGGAGACAAGACCGCCAATCACAGGCCACCAGAGGCCAGTGTTGGAGCAGCTCATTATCCATATGTAATTCCTGCCGATCGCCGGTGCGGGTACGGCTGGCCCAGACCACCACCTGGCGCAAGAATTCCTGTTCTTCCGGCTGCAGGTTAAAACCCCGTGATACCAGATCAGTCAGCTTCCGCCGACACAGATAGTTTTCCCTCCCCTTGGCCAGCGCATAGAAAAAACCAAAAGGAAGGGCCTTTTGTAAAAGCGGCAGATCCTCTTTTATCAGTTGATCCTGCAGGGCTTTGGTCCGGGTAGCAACCACCACCCGATTCCTGGTGGAGCGGGCCCAGAACACCGCCGGGATCAAGTAGGCCAGCGACTTGCCCACTCCCGTTCCCGCCTCGGCCAGTAAAAACTCCTCCCCGGCTAAAGCCTCGGCCATACGCACCAGCAGATCCTCCTGCTCCTGCCGATGACAGAACCCGGAAAGCACCTGACTTAAAGCCCCTCCATCCTCGATCAGGGCTCGCATTTCTTCTATTTCAAATTGTATTTCGGAGGCTCCCCTATCAGCCACGGTTTCACCCTCTCCCTGTTCTCCGATTCACTCCCCGTATAGTATCACACAACCTTGATGATATTTCCAGGTACCGAACTAGGAAAACTCCAGGTTCTGTACCTCGGTTTTACGCCCATTCCTGGTGAGGCGAAATACCCCTTCGATGGAGACTCGATGCTCGACCAAAATCTGATAATGTTTTTTCACCTCCACCGGATTTACCTTTATCGCCAGGCCACAGCTGGTTGATACTTCTCGCGGGGTAGGCATCATCACAAAATCAGCCTCCGCCTGCTTCATTACTTTTTCCCCTTTAAGGGCATGTGAGGTAGAAATAAAAGTGAAAATACAATAATCTTGTAGACTCAGCAGATCCGTCATCTTATTCTCCCTTTCCCTGATCGGTACCCAAACTCAATCTACTTCAATAGGACCGGTGTTGAAGAAAACCCCGTGGGCCCTGGCTACCAATCGATCGGACCAAACCTCTGCCTCTACAAATAAGATATTACGCCCACTTTTGACCACCTGTCCCCTGCCCACCAGCTCTACGCCGGCAGACACCGGCCCCAGAAAACTCACACTGCACTCCACCGTCACCCCGGCCACCCCCAGAGAACGCACCGCATTACCCATGGCCGCATCAGCCAGAGACGTGTACATCCCCCCGTGAACCAGCCCCAGAGGGTTGGTGTGCCGGTTTTCATCAATCATTACTACCATCTCGGCCCGGCCCGGAGCCAGGGCCCGGGTTTTGATTCCGATCAGCTGGTAGTAAGGCGCATTCAGGTTCGATTCTACAATATGTTGAAACAGCCTCTCGTCCAATCCTCGGTTAATTGGATCCGCCATTATACCACTCCTATTTATTCATTTATCTAACTCCAGGTTATAAAAATAGACGCTGATTATTATGATTTACGTTGACCGGCAAAGCGGGCTGATGTACTGCAGCAGTCGACGAGTCGGGGAGCGAATGGGTTAACCACACTCCAAATGACTATTTTTAGCTCTTATTGGTTATACCTTCGGCATTTTGAGCATTTATGTCAAAATTATACGGCGAATGCAATATTATAATTTTTTACGAGAATCAATAATACATGCTGATAACTATTATAACCTAATCTCGGCTTTTGGAGGGCATTGCCTCCCATTTTTGCCAACAGAAGGACTGCATTGGCATTCATGCCCGGGGTAGTGTAAAATTGGGACAGAAAATCATTGCAACTGGAGGTTAAATATATGGAAATCGCATCTGCCCCTGACACAATGCCAGAATCGATGATTCGCGATCTGGCACTGGCTCCGTCAGGTCACCGTAAAATTGAATGGGTACAGCATCACATGCCGATTATGAACATGTTGCGAGAAGAGTTCACCCGTACCCGCCCCCTGGCCGGCAAAACCATCGCCATGTGCCTGCATCTGGAAGCCAAAACCGCCTACCTGGCCCTGACCCTGCAGGAAGCCGGGGCCCGGGTAGTGGTTTGCGCCAGCAACCCTCTTTCTACTCAGGACGATGTGGTAGCTGCTCTGGTGGATTCAGGTATCATCGCTTTTGCCTGGTATGATGCCACCCCGGAGGAATACGAAACCCACCTGGCCCGGGCCCTGGATTGTATGCCAGACGCCATCATCGACGATGGCGGAGATCTGGTTAGCATGCTGCACCGGCACCGCCCCAACCAGGCTCGCGATATCATCGGTGGTTGTGAAGAAACCACGTCCGGCATCCTGCGTCTAAAAGCCATGGAAGATGAAGGTGCCCTGCTCTTTCCCATGATAGCTGTAAATGACGCCTACATGAAATATCTTTTTGACAACCGCTATGGCACAGGTCAGTCAGTCTGGGACGGTATCATGAGAACCACCAATTTAGTAGTGGCCGGGAAAACCGTGGTAGTAGCTGGCTACGGTTGGTGTGGAAAAGGGGTATCCCTGCGGGCGAAAGGACTGGGAGCCAAAGTAATCATCACCGAAATCGACCCCATCAAAGCTAATGAAGCCATCCTGGACGGTTTCCAGGTTATGCCCATGCAGCGTGCAGCCTCTCTGGGCGACGTATTTATAACCGTCACCGGTAACATCAATGTCATCCGCCGGGAACACATGCTGGCCATGAAGGATCATGCCATCCTGGCCAATGCAGGTCATTTCGATGTAGAAGTCTCCAAACCTGACCTGCAGGAGCTGGCGGTCTCCTCCCGCCAGTTAAAAAACAACATCGAAGAGTTCGTTCTGGCGGATGGCCGCAGGCTCTACCTGCTGGCAGAAGGAAGACTGGTTAATCTGGCAGCGGGTGACGGACACCCGGCTGAAGTTATGGATCTCAGCTTTTCTCTGCAGGCCCTGTCCCTCTTGTATGTAATTCAGAACCGGGAACATCTTGAACCCGGTGTTTATGACGTGCCGGAAGCGATTGATGAAAGAATTGCCTGGCTGCGCCTGCAGGCCCTGAAAATAAAGCTCGATGAGCTCACACCGGAACAAGAAAGCTACCTGGAGAGCTGGGAAGTATAATACCGCAAGCGGGTAAGTGACCGGTATTGACCAGAAGATTAAGAACCGGGGTTAACCCCGGTTCTTTTTATGGATGGAAGGTCATGAGCAGTTCTCAATGAAATCGGCACCGAAGAATTGGCCCATATGGAAAATTATTAGATAAGAGAAAGAGCGTCCAGGTTATCGTCGTAGTCATCGTCCCGGCGCGGGCGCAGGTACTTTTGCCCCTTCGAGTCAGTCCCCACGAATACCCCTTTGATGATTCCTTTTTCCGCCTCGGCGATGGCTTCCGGCCAACTCAAGGTTCGACCATCATCAAGCTTGATGGATTCTATCTCGCCCGCTTCATTTCTACCTATGTCCTTAATACGCGGCATACATTCACCTCCTCTAACCTATGGTCTTAGTTTGGCCAGTCTATCGCTGTACATATACAGGCGGTCACCTTTTTCATTCCCACAGCCAAGTATAAAACTGGTGCACGCTCCAAAGACTATGATATGAAAAACTTACCCCCCATCTATAATCAAAGGGAGGAATAATCTTGATCCGTAATCGAACTCTCTGGCTTTTTTTCGGTATCCTGGCTATCATCATAGTTTCTTCAATAGTCCTTATACGAGTAACCACGCCACCCCCGGCCTCAAAACCACAGATAAACACCGCTGAAGCCACCGATGGTAATTTCTATTCTATTATGAATGGCCACGGCCAGCTGATTCTGAGGACTGGTTTTCCGGTTAATATAGGTGATATTTTCATCGATGAAAAAGATCGGGCCTTTAAGGTGGCCCAATTGGATGGCTGGAAGGCTACTGCCGAACCCACCAGTATTCCAGAAACCAGAAAAGACCAGCAGCAAGCAGCTGGCTTGCAGCTGGACAATACCAGTATTCCAGTCCAGGGGAATGGCGACATCCACGTAGGTATGTATCATACTCATTCGGATGAATCCTATCCCATCAGTGATGGTACCAGCAGCATTCGGGGAAAAGGCACCATATATGAAGTAGGAAAATCCCTGACCGGCAGCCTGATAACTTCCGGCATCAGCGTCAGTCACAGCGACGCTACCCATGGTCCCCATGACCCCAATGCCTACTACCGTTCACGTCGAACCGTCTTTCAGCTGTTAAAAGAACGACCGGATGCCGTTTTTGACGTACACCGGGATTCAGCTCCGTCAGAAGAGTACCTGACCCTGATTAACGGCCTGCCCACCTCCCGTACCATGATCGTGGTGGGTCGCCAAAATCCTAACATGGGTTCAAACCTGGACTTTGCCCGCTATGTCAAAAAACAGGCCGATGAACTTTACCCCGGTCTAATGCGGGGCATATTCATCGGCCGCGGCAGCTACAATCAAGACCTCTATCCCAACGCCCTTCTATTCGAAATAGGAACAGATCAGCTGTCTCGGGAGAGCGCTGAACGAGGGGCCCGCAACCTGGGTGATGTCGTGGCCCAGGTACTTCGTGAAAATCGCCGTTAACCACTAAGTTTTCATCTCAATAACCGCCTCCCGCAACCCGGTTATGGCCCGGGTCAGTTCGTCCAGTTTGTTTTCAATGCGGACCAGGAGGTAAATACTGATTACAATGGGAAATCCGTAATTCCCTATCTGGATCAACATATCTTCCAATCTACCACCTCCCGGGGTTAAAAGTACGAAGGCCCGGGTATCCGGGCCCTCAACCTGCTAACCTGCTACAATTCCAACTCCAGCACATCTCTGGTAACCAATCGTGCACTGGCCTGGCCTACCAGGTCCCCACCGGTAGAAGTGAAAATATTAGTATTAACTATGCTATCCATCGCCTGTTTCACTTCCGGTCCGGTCACATCTGCCCGAGCGTTGGTCACCCGCTTGGTAACCCTTCTTCCGGCGGCATTGGTAAAAATCATTTCCAGGGTATGTTCCATACCAGGTTCACCCCCTTTCGTATTCGTTTTCAGAGCCCATCTCGGTCAGGTACTAAATAGACTCCTCCAGATCGATGAGGTCACGCCTTTGAATTCCAGCTACAGGAAGCTCCTGCAGACTTCCCAGAGCCTGGCCTACGGCCAATAAATCCTCCGCAATCGCGGCAGGCTTGACCCCGTCATAACGACGGGATCTAACTACTGGAAGTCCTCGAGCATCAACCCCATCCTCCACGTTAACCATCAGCTCACTGGCTACGGTAATTTCTTCTACTGCCATCAATTTCACCTCCCTTCTGACCCCATTGTAAGCCGCTGCCGGCTGATCCTGGTAATCTCTGGATTTATGAACCTCGGCTTCCTTCCGGCCGGAATCCCGAAATCGATAACCAAAACCCGGCTCATTTGCAAGATTCAGATGGGTCTACCCACCGGTTTTTGATAATATGTAATAGTATAATTTGAAACCGCAGATGTACGCTGATGAACGCAGATGAATTGTAAAATAAACGCAGAATACAGAATACTTATTTTCATTCATCGGCGGTGTTGGTACGACCGACACATATGTTATGCTATGATCCTATTATTGGTGCCGGGCCACAGGTAAGAGATATGGGGAGGATGTGAGAGTTATTGGAAGGTAGCAACAAATGGCTGGTCTTATTCATCGTCTCTATCGGAATCTTCATGTCCACCCTGGATAGCAGCATACTTAATATCGCCAACCCCACCATCGCCAACGATTTCTCGGTTCCGGTGGACCTGGTACAATGGGTGTCTACTTCCTATATGATGGTCATCACCGCCACCCTCCTGCTGTTTGGGCGGCTGGGTGACCGCATCGGTAATGACCGGGTCTACACCGGCGGCTTTCTTCTGTTTGCCGCCGGATCCTGGCTGTGCAGTACCGTCCCTACTCTGGGTTTTCTGATTCTATCCCGAATATTTCAAGGTATAGGTGCCTCCATGCTGATGGCCACCGGTATAGGCATAGTATCCAACACCTTTCCGGCCGCAGAAAGAGGTAAAGCCCTTGGACTTACCGGCACTGTAGTGGGTATTGGTACCATGACCGGTCCCAGTGTGGGAGGGTTTCTGGTAGCCACCTGGGGATGGCCGGCCATTTTCCTCATCAACGTTCCCATCGGTGTTATGGGCTTCTTGATGGGCTGGAAATACTTCCCTGAACAGCCCCGCCAGCAGGATGATAAAAAACCCTTTGACCTGCCTGGTTTACTGCTGATGATGGCCGCAGTGGTTACCCTGCTGACCATACTGTCCCAATACCTGGATGAAAAACCCGTACTTCTGGTATTACCTATGCTGCTGCTGACCGGCTTCTATTTTTATGAAAGACAGTCCCCCAACCCCTTGCTGGATTTTGAACTTCTGCGTATCCCCCAGGTTCTTTATGGCAGTATTCAGGCCGCCTGTTCTTACATGACACAGACCTTTCCCGTCTTTCTTATTCCGTTTTATCTGGAAAAAGTCCTGGGCTTTCTCCCCAGCCAGTCAGGCCTGATGATGACCATACTGCCTGTTTCGCACTCCATTGTTGCTCCCCTGGCCGGAAGCCTATCTGACCGTATCGGCCCGGCCTACCTGACCTCCCTGGCTTTCCTGCTCCAGGGCACAGCCCACTTGATATTTGCTTCTCTGCAACCACACCCCGACCTGGTTCGCCTGGGAGTGGGCCTGGTCTTGATGGGGATCGGCAACGCCATGTTCGGTTCGCCCAACAACAGTTCTATCCTGGGAGCCTGCCCCCGTGAAAAAGCCGGATACGCTGGCGGCTTCGTGGCTACCATCCGCAACCTTTTCTACGCCCTGGGCATCGCTACCTCGGTCGGATTCTTCACCTTCTTCCTGCAAAACAACCTGACTGCCGCGGTCCCCTACACCCAGGCCTTCACCGGCTCCCTGGCAGTCGTCTACCGTATCGCCGCTGCTATAGCACTGCTGGGTCTGGTCATTTCCTGGGAGACCCGTAATATCCGCCAACCAGCTCCACCCCAGGTAGAATCAGAGGTAAATAGATCTGTTTAGCTCGTCATTAGCTGCCGATCGGATTCGCTTTGACGTTTACCGTTGCGTCTGCTATAATGTTCTGGCAAGCGCCCGTAGCTCAGGGGATAGAGCACTGGCCTCCGGAGCCAGGAGCACAGGTTCGATTCCTGTCGGGCGCACCATATTAGAGAATAAAAAAGCTCCTGAACTGGCATACAGCCCGGTCAGGAGCTTTTTATTATTATATCAGGGGTAAAGTGTCGAACTTATCAAAACCTCTACGGTCGACCTTTTTTTACTACCTCTACATACACTTTCAGGTAGTCCTCGACCATACGCCGCTGGCTGAAGCGCTCCTCCACCCAGCGTCGGCAGGAACGGCGGTCCAGAGCCGGCACATCCGGTATGGCCTCTACCGCTTCCCCAATATTTTCCACCAAATACCCGGTTTCCCCGTCTTTGATCACCTCGGGCATTGAGCCTTTATTAAAAGCGATTACCGGCGTACCGCAGGCCTGGGACTCCACCACACTCAGGCCAAAAGGTTCAGCAAAATTAATCGGATGCAGCAGCGCGTACGCCCCACCCAACACCTCATTACGGCGTTCAGGCCCCACCGAACCGATATAGGTTATCTGTTCACCATCTACCCAGGGAGCCACCTTCTCCTTGTAGTACGCCTCATCCTGGATAATACCCGCCATTACCAACTTCATATTCGCCTGACGTGCAATCTGAATGGCCTCATAGGCTCCTTTGTCATGATGAATACGGCCAAAGAAAAGCAGGTAGTCTCCAGTTTCAGGTACCAAATCAAAAGACTCCATATCTATACCATGGTACACCGTAGCCGCGTAATCTAATTCCGGGCTGCGGTCAGCATCACTGATGGAAACATAGAAACTGCGGTCGGAATACTCCCTATAAACTGGTAGAATACGGGAAGAAGAAAACCCATGGATGGTAGTCACCAGGGGAGTATCTACCAGCCGGCTATAGGATAAAGGTAGAAAATCGTAGTTATTATGGATAATGTCGAACTGCCCCGCCCGCTCAAACAGGTAGGCAATGTGCAAACACTCCCAAACTTTCGGTTCCAGACTGTGATCCTCCTCATAAGGAGCCGGGCAGATATACTCCAACTTCCCATTGGTTAGAGAATCACCGGTAGCAAAAAGAGTGACATCCGCCCCCCGCTCCACCAACCCTTCACCCAGCAAAGAAACCACCCGTTCCCAAGGTCCATAATGCCGGGGCGGCGTCCTCCAGGCAATCGGAGACAAAAGCGCGATCTTCATCGTGTTATTACCCCTCCCCATTCCTAACTAAAACAGACCAGAACACATGCTGAAAAAATACCTCACCACATCTATCTATTGGCTAGTTTACATAAGCAATGTTATGTAAACTAGCCGAAATAAACCTTCAATAATCACAACAATACATATAAACTATGGCTCAGGCTTAACTTCCTTCCCGGCGCAGCAATGTCTATTTTTGTTAACCTGCGGTTTCGATTTTCGTAATAGACCTCCATGATACTGGAGGTATCACCATCAGGGACATGAAAACTACATATTTAACCCGCTCGCTCCCGGACTCGTACGACTGCAGTACATCAGCTTGCCTCAGTGTGTACTGCGACGTCGCCTGCAGTCGGCGCTCAGGCTTCGCCTTCGATTCCGCCGGCACTTGCCGAAACATCGTCGGCTTCGTAGGTCGCTTCGCCAGGTTACCACACTACCTGTAAGAATTGTTTTGTATCTTCAGCGTATTCATAAGTTTTCTGCGTTAATCTGCGTCTATTTTTTATCATCTGCGGTTTCAAAATTACTCTACCCCCGATTCTCACTATACTCCAGATAGCGGCGGTACATCCTCTGCAGATTATCCCGGGGCTCCTGATAGAACTGTTCCCGTTCCTCCCCCTCCAACCAGGGCTTATCCTCTGTTCCCTCGGTCAGCTGCAGCCCGGTTTCACCTACGAAGTCCTGCCACGCCAGAGCCGCCACCTTGGGAGAACCATCATAACGAAACAGACCGAAATGCCGCTCATGAGGAGCCACATCCAGCGGCGGCCGACTCCATAACTCGGGATGGTAGTCTCCATAACACCAGGCCATGGCCCCGATCATCCCTTCCTTATGCAGCAGGTTCAGGGCCCGCCGGTAGTAGAAAGCCCCGGTTTCCTCCGACCACAAGGGGGTCTTGAATCGTCCTTCCTCCCCTGACTCATAAAACGGAGGCAGTAACGGCCTACCAGTAATACCAAACTCCTGAAATAAGACCGGTTTCTGCCCCAACCAGCGGGTCACCGCCCCCAGGAAAGGAAGCACCCGTGCATCTAACTCATCCTCTACCCAGTCCAGATAGAACGGATAGCCATGCATACACAAGAAATCGCAGTACCGGGCCGCGTCCTGCGGCCACAGGTTCCGATCCTCCTCCAAATCCTCGGCATGCATGCCCAGAATCACCGGTAATCCTCCACTTTGTACCTTTAACTCCCCCACCATAGTCTCCAACCACACTCGGGCCGCTTCACGATGGGGAGGAATAACACAATTAGAAGACTCATTACCCAGGTCATAACCCCATATCCCCGGATGCCCTTTTAAGGCCCGGGCCACTTCTCGGCACTGTAGCACCTGAGCCTGAATCGCCCTGACATCATTATAAAAATTACGAACCTGATACCTGTTATCCAATCGGCCCCCACAAAACACGGGAAACCGCTGTACCCCACCCGCTTCCAACATCCAACCCGGAAACCAATTAACCCCGCTCATGTGACCGCAAAAAAGAGTGGGCATTAACTTTACTCCCGCCCCCACTGCCGCATCAGCCGCATCCACCAGGTGATTCAATGCCACAGCCGCTATCCAATCAGGCCGCGGCTGGAAGTCCTCCCACTGTAAAAAAATCCTTACTATCCGGCACTCGTACTCAGCCAGACGGATAAAATCCTCTCTCACTTCTTCCCCGTCATAATCCTTCCACCAGTACATGGCCCTGGAGCGCGGCCAGTAGTTAACCCCCAACGAAAAAAACTCCGGCTGTGGATAATTTTCGGCCAGGGCCTGACCTTTATTCATAACTATTGACATGGTCCTACCCCCCCTGTTCCCCAGTAATTGGAGTGGTGCTTTATGGCAAACACTCCTCCTCTGAGTCCTGATCTTTATTGGTATAATCGCCACTTTTTCTAATGATTTCCTTATATCTCATCTTACCTTCCCCTCCGCTATACTGCAAGAAAAGGATACCAACAGCCCAAACCTCAGGGTGGAGTTTTCACTCCATTGAAAACGTTAGAAAGGCCTCCAGCCCGGGCAGTCACCGCCTTATTAAACATTGCTCAGCCCTGCCAACTAATGTTTAGTCCCATGCCTTCAGATTTTAAAAACAAAGGTCATGGACGATACCGGCTATCCAGCCGTCATCCATGACCTTTATGCTCGAATTATGCTTTATTTCGCAACGTCTTACATCTAACGTCTCACTACTATCAGCGTCCATCAGCGTATATCTGCGGTTTCAAAGCTATTTTCATGGCAGTCCTTTACACTACCCGGGCTACCTCTCCGCTGCAGTACATTTCCCGCAGTTTCGGCTTCTCGATCTTTCCAGTCGGGTTGCGCAATACCCTATCAAAAATAATCATACGCGGCCTCTTGTAACGGGGCAGTTCCAGACAGAATTCCATAACCTCTTCCTCGGTCAACTCCCGACCCGCCTTTAATTCTATCACCGCTACCGGAATTTCTCCCAGTCGCCGGTCTGGCATACCAATAACCGCTGCATCCTTTACATCCTGGTGCGCACGAAGAAACTCCTCTATTTCTACCGGATAGATATTTTCTCCACCAGAGATAACCACATCTTTCTTCCGATCCACCAGATAGATAAATCCATCTTTATCCTGCTTCGCCATATCACCGGTATACAGCCATCCATCTTTAAGTACACTGCGGGTCGCTTCCGGATTCTTGTAGTAGCCCTTCATCAAGCCAGGCCCTCTTAAAATTAATTCCCCTACTTTACCTTTGGGAACCGGCCGGCCCTTATCATCCACAATCACAGCTTCCCAGTTAAAACCAGGCAGTCCGATGGCCCCTACCTTATGAATATTCTCCAAACCCAAATGGACACAACCCGGGCCCGTAGATTCACTTAAACCATAGTTAGTATCATATAACTGGTTGGGAAAGTGCTTCTTCCACCGACGAATCAAACTGGGTGGTACCGGCTGCGCACCGATATGCATCAGCCGCCACTGCTCCAATTCGTAGTCCTTAACGTCCACTTCCCCATCTTCAATCGCATCGAGAATATCCTGAGCCCATGGTACCAGCAGCCAAACAATAGACACCCTTTCTTCTGATACCGCCTCCAGGATCCAGCGGGGTTCTACCCCCCGCAGTAAAACTGCCTTCGACCCTACAATAAGGCTGCCAAACCAATGCATCTTCGCTCCCGTGTGGTACAGGGGCGGAATGCACAGGAAATTATCCTCATGGGTCTGTAGATGGTGACGGTTTTCCGTAATACACGCTGATACCAGATTCCCATGAGTATGAAGAATAGCCTTCGGGGTCCCGGTAGTACCGGAAGTGAAATAAAGTGCGGCATCATCCTGGTCATTAATCTCAACCTGGGGAGCAGTATCCAGCGACTCCCTCACAACTTCCCAGTAGCTCTCCGCCCCCGCGGGACAATCTTCACCCACAAATATCAGGTTCTCGACCGCCATCTCATCTCTGACTTTACATACCCTCTCCGTAAACTCCGGACCGTGAACCAACATCCTGGCCTCGGCCGTATTAACACAATTCCTGATTTCTTCCGCCGTATAGCGGAAGTTCAAGGGCACGGCCAGAGCCCCGGTCCTTAGAATTCCAAAATAAACCGGCAGCCACTCCAGACAGTTCGTCATTAACAGGGCCACCTTGTCATCCTTTTTAATTCCCCGTGCCAGCAAAGCATTGGCAAACTTATTGGCCAGCTTATCAAAATCCCGCCAGGTTATCTCTCTCCGTCTGCCTGCCGCCGGATCCCGTTCTACCAAACTAACCTCATCGGGGAACATTCTAGCATTCCTGGCCAACATCTCGGTAATCGGCATTCTCCTGACCTCCCATACTACTAAATAATAAAAATCGACTAAAGATCACAAAAAATTCAACCTCTTCCCCCGAAAAAGTTGAATTTCATATAGACACATATCACCCTGACCATCCTCCCATACTACAAATTGTATAGATTACCAATCCTACCTACCAAACCTACCGTAGTGCCTTCACTAAAATCTATACTATCAGATTTTTCTCGATCAGGGTAGTACCTGGGACGAAAAGATTAAAATTAAAAAAACTCCCCGGACTCCAGTAAGAGAACCAGGGAGTTTTAACTTGCTGCTACCTATTGCGTCGGGCTCTGAAACATTCCTGGCAGTAAACCGGCCTGTCACCACGAGGCTCGAAAGGAACCGTCGTTTCCTGACCGCAATTTGCGCAAACAGCTGGAAACATTTGACGCTCCTGGCGTCCGTAGCCACCGCCCCGAGATTGGGCTTTTCTGGCAGCTCGACACTCCGGACAGCGGCCAGGTTCATTTTCGAACCCTTTTTCGGCATAGAATTCCTGCTCAGAAGCAGTAAATTCAAATTCGCGCCCGCATTCTCTACATGTTAAGATTTTGTCCTGATACATAGAAACCTCCTCATTTTAATTACTCGAGCTAGAGAAGTGACCGTCATGCCTCTCTAAGCTGGGTATTGAGAAGGTATTACCGTTCACTCGCAAATAACCGAGCCTGTATATTATAACCCTAATTCAGAGCAGAAGCAAAGATAAATATATATACAGTTAATTAATGCTGATTACCGTTCTAAATATCCGTCTGCTCCGCTGCACCTGAAACCGGGCCGGGCTCCGCAGGCGGAGGCGGCGGTGGAGGTGGAACCGGTTCCGGCTCAATAGGAATTTCCACCGGTATATCTGGCGATTCTACCGGGTCTTCAATCGGTTCGGAATCAGGTTCTTCTCCCTCCTGCTCCTCTTCCTCGACCTCAGGTGGCACAGTCTCTTCCTCAGGTGGCATTTCCGCCGGGTCCTTCTCAGGCTCCACCGGAGACAGCCCCTTCCCCGCCAGCAATCCGCGAGAAATAAGAGAATTCATGTACTGCCGCCAGATAGGACCACAGCGGGTTCCTCCATACGTAGCCACACCCCGGATGGCTTTGTTATCACTGTTCCCCAACCAGACAGCAGTAGATAGGTCAGAGGTATACCCCACAAACCACAAATCCCGGCTATCGCTGGTAGTCCCCGTCTTTCCCGCCGCCCGAACCTGGATGCGGGCTGAAGTCCCGGTTCCTCGCTTAACAACATCCTGCAGCATCGAACTCATCTTATTCGCAACACTGGAACTCACCACCTGCCGAACCGCCGGCTTGTGTTTATACAGAGTTCCTTTATTATCTTCTATCCGTTCTATCATATAAGGTTCAACCCAGGTACCATCATTGGCCAACACCGCATACCCGGCAGCCATCTCCAACGGAGATATGCCGCGGTGGAGCCCGCCCAGACCTAGAGCCAGGTTCTCATCCTCCTTCGTAAGAGTAGTTACACCGAACTTCTCCAGATAACGTACCGCTTCTTTTACTCCCAGTTTATCCAGAACCTCCACTGACGCAACATTATAGGAGCGTACCAGAGCCTCCCGGACCGTAGCACGAGCCGGATTGCCGGTAGAATTCTGCGGACGATAACCGTTAAAGTCCCGAGGACGATTATTCAATTCCGTCTTATCTGTAATAAGACCATTTTCCATAGCCGCTGCATAGATAAAAGGTTTAATCGCGGAACCCGGCTGCCGGGGCTTAACCGCCATATTCACCTGGTTACGCTGGAAATCAGCCCCACCTACCAGCGCTTTTACCTCTCCCGTACCCGGTTGAACTGATACCAGCGCCCCGTCATTCGCAGTTATTCCCTGTGAATTCAATCGCTTCACCTGAGAAGCTACCGCTTCCTCAGCCAGCTTCTGCATCCGCGAGTCCACAGTAGTATAGACCTTGAGCCCGCCCCGATAGACAGCATCTTCCCCATACTCCTTCTTGAGTTGGGTCAGCAGATGAACCGTAACATAAGGATGCTTCATTTTCTTACGCTGAAATGGCTTGATCTCCAGTTTCTCAGATAATGCCCGGGCAGCATCCTCCCGGGTAATAACTTCCCGACCAGCCAATAAATTAAGCACTACCGCCTGACGTATTCTTAAAGCCTCAGCATTTTTATCGGGGGAATAGTACTCCGGTGCACTGATCATAGCCACCAGGTAGGATATTTCCCCCAAAGACAGAGTCGATACATCCTTACCAAAGTAGGTTTGAGCAGCCGCCCCCATCCCACAGACCCCGCGGCCCATATAGATCTCGTTCAGATACATATTCAGTATTTCATCCTTGGTGTATTTTCTCTCCAGAGCCGTAGCAATGATTATCTCTTTCGACTTACGCATCAGGCTCTTCTGGTTGGTCAGAAAAAGAGTACGGGCCAGCTGCTGAGTAATGGTACTGCCACCCTGCGCCTTCTCCCCCAGCCGCAGATCCACCCATAGAGCACGCATCATGCCCCGGGGATCGATACTGCCATGCTGGTAGAAGCGCCGATCCTCCATCTCCACCACTGCCTTTTTCATTAAAGGAGGAAAATCAGCCTGATACTCCCGCTCATAGCCAAAATGAACCAGCACCTGCCCATCACTGGTATACAGAGCAGTCTGGGCTGGAGCCTGGTAGTGCCAGTCATTCAAGCTCAGTCGATAATATTCAGCCAGAACTACCGGCAGCCCGGTTCCCAACAGAAAGAATCCGATAAAGATAATGACCAACAATCCTGCAATGAACTTCGAGTTCCTACTCACACATCTCCCCTCCCCCGGGAGTTTTCATTAATTATATACTATACCGTTTCGGCTTATTATTGTACCACAAGCTTCAAGTTCATAGTTAATACCACTTACAAATGTCATCTTTTTACTGAAAGTCCCACTTTTGCTTGACAATCGCAGCCCCACCCCGCCCGGGCTGATACCGGCAGAAAAATCTATAACAATTCACACCTCACAGGGGTGATTATTTCCAGAAACACGGGCCGCCCTGATCATAAGAAATCGGGGAGAAAACAAAGTGCTCGCTCCCCGATTCGTATGCGTTCTGAACATCTGCCTGGCGGCCGAGATTCTTAGATATAGATTTTCAGGTTAGATTCGGTAGAACTAATTTACCACCGTTATCTCAATCTCCTGGGCATGGTCCCAGTCATAGCCACCGTTAGGAACGATGGTCATGTTTAACTTCCCTGGTTTCTGTGCTGTATATACGTTATTGCCAATGTAATCAAGTATGTCTATAAAATCCTCATCTTCTCCAAATTGCATAATCCGTTCTTGTTGTTCCATTTTATCATCCCGCATGAGAACCAGTCTCTGCCCAACTTTTAAGGTTACCTCGGTCGTACTGACCGTTAAGGGGCCTTCCTTACTCATAGCGTAATGAATTACTACATCACCGGTGTTAACATCTGGTTTTACATAAATCTGCTGTCCGACAAATTTATCTCCGTTCCACTTATATTCTTTATAAATACCCATAGCTTCTACGACTAACCTATCGGCTTGTACATCCAGGCAAGCTTTAGGGAGGTCGGTTTGGCAGAAATAGTTTTTAATCGCTTTTTCTTGGGTATCATAACCCAGTACCTGGAATCCCAGAGAATTATAATCAGCACCGTAGTAATTATAGCTTACAACCAGCTGCATCTGGTCGTTATCGAGAAGCCTGGCGGTTTTCATATTAACTATCTTATCAAAATTCAGCTTATTATCCTCATTGGCAAAAGTCTCCATGAACAAGTTTTTATATCCTGACTCCGCTTTTTGCAGCACCACCACTCCCACCTGGTTATCCCCATCTAGATAACTGCAAATCAGTTCTGGTTCCTCGTCTCCGGTCAAATCAACCTCTAACCAATCATTTTGCACATCCGTCAAGCCGTCTATCTTTAGTAACTCCGTACCCTCAGGCAAAGACGCTTTGATTTTGGCCAGCATTTCGCCAGTACCACTGGCGGTCCCTGCTTGGGCAGTCGGTGCTTTCATGGTAGCCGCCGGATCGGTAACACAACCCCCCAGAGCAAACACACAGAAAAATCCTAGAAGTAATGCGGCAATTTTTTTCGTCATCTTACCCTCTCCTAATTTAGTTAATCAACAGCAGCTCTTACCGTCGTCGACTCTGGTAACTGTTTACATATTAAACATACCAGTAAAAGCCCCAAAGGTATTTACCAAGTAGTTAAATAAAAGTTACCAAAAAGTTAACTCGTAACCGGCAGGTTAAAAATAACCACCGTTCCCCTGCCCACCTCACTGTCGATTTCCATGGTACCGCCATGCAGCCTTACCAGCTCATCGCAGATGGCCAGTCCCAGGCCGGCACCTTTATTAAGGGCGTTTTGAGGGCTTTTATAGAACCGTTCTTTAAGCAGTGAAACTTCAGCGGTCGGTATCCCCGAACCAGTATCAGTTACGGTAATAGAATAGAAGTCCTGCTTTTCGATACGTCTCCGCCCACCTGACAAACAAATTTCCCCTCCTGGCGCAGTGAATTTCAAAGAATTATCGAGCAGATTAATGAGTATCTGCTTGACCCGCCGGGGATCAATGTCAAGCACCTGTTCTTCGGCCGACAGTTCCAGCCGGTAATCCACCCCCTGCTTATCAGCTCGCGGTTTCAACTGCTCGTAAGTGGTACGGAGTAAACCATTGATCTCGGTAGGCTCCGGGTACAATCGCAGCCGACAAGCTTCCAAACGGGACAGATCCAGCAGGTCCTCCACCATCTCGTTAAGACGCTCCGATTCAGAAATGATGATATCCAGACCATACTGCATCTCCTCCCTGGCTTCCGACGGGGTACCTTTCAAGGTCTGGGCCCAACCCTCGATCGAAGTCAGCGGTGTCCGTAGTTCATGGCTGATGGAAGATATGAACTCATTTTTCAGTTCCTCATGTTTCTCGAGCTGTGCCGCCATATGATTTAAAGACCCGGCCAGCACCCCGATTTCATCAGCCTGTACCACCTGGCTGCGTACCTTTAGATTACCTTGCGCCATCTGTTCCGCGGTTCGGGTTATCTCTTCGACTGGAACCACTATGGTCTGGGCTAGAAAATAACTGATTATAGATACCCCCAGGATCAAAAAAAGCCCAAATACAATCAAATATTGGGCCAGACCGTAAATGACCTGGTAGGTCAATTCCAAAGACGACGTAAAGCGTACCGCCCCCACCACCGTCCCCTGACTTATCAGCGGAGCAGACCAGGAAGCTATCCTTTCTCCCGAAAATTGATCCCGTCCCTTGAACTTATCACCTGCACCCTGCAGAGCCTTCATGATATCAGTAGTATCCAAAACCTGATCCCGGGTTTGCCCCAAAGAATCGGCTATAACCTTCCCCCTCTTGTCGGTTATCTGAATCTGAAATGACTCTTGAGCAAATATATCGATTAGTTGTCTGGCACTGCTGTACAAATCTGTGGAATCCAAGAAATTATTATGAAACCCCGCCACCATTTCAGCCTGGTTTTTCAGGTTATTATTAATGCTGGATAAATAATAATAGTTAATTCCCGTAATTAAAGCCAACTCGAAAATAGCTACGGTAATAAAAATAACCAGAAAATAGGTTCCGGTTAACCTTCTTCCGATACCTAACTTCACCCTACCTCGCCCTCCACTTATAACCGATACCCCAAACCGTTTCTATATAAACCGGATCCGAGGGGTCGTCCTCAATCTTTTCTCGCAAGCGCCTGATATGCACATCTACCGTTTTGGTATCTCCGAAATAGTCTTCCTCCCACACCATATCCAGCAAACGGTCGCGGTTTAAAACCACTCCCGGATGTTGAGCCAGGGTCACCAGCAGGTCGAATTCCCTGGGCGTCAGCTCTATTATCTGATCATCCTTATAAACCGTATGAGAAGCAGGGCTGATCTCGATTTGGCCATCAATGATTACCTTCGACTTCTCTGGTTGACTCTGACGGATACGGCGTAAAACAGCCCTTATCCTGGCAATCAGCTCATAGACGTTAAAAGGTTTGATGATATAATCATCCGCACCCAACTCCAACCCCATGATTTTATCTAAATCCTGGCTCTTCGCCGTAACCATAATAATGGCTATACCTGGATAATCTTCTCTTACCCGTCGGCAGACCTCAAAACCATCTATGCCCGGTAACCTGATATCAAGTACCATCAGATCAACCTCATGGTCTTGCAGCATAGCCAGAGCCTCTTCTCCGGAAACTGCCTGCAGGACATGAAAATCTTCCCTTCCCAGAACAATCGTCATAAATTCGCGGATGGGTTTTTCATCTTCTACGATTAAAATACGTTCCACAGCATGTCCCTCCCCACCATCTCATTTTAACCATTTTAAGCTCCCCCTCAATCCTATGGCAAGCACCAACTACTGGCCAAACATTATCTTCATTACAGACCTCCATGATACCGGAGGTATCACCATCAGGGACATGAAAACTACATATTTACGGAGTGTGGTTAACCCGCTCGCTCCCGGACTCGTCGACTGCAATACATCAGCTTGCTTCAGTGTGAAGCGGACCCCTCAGGATTCGGCGTCCATGCACTCAGCCTTCGGTGCTCGAAACGTCCTGTTTCTCGCTCCGCTTCACAGCCTTCAGCTTCGCTGTGTACTGCGACGTCGGCTTCGTATGTCGCTTCGCCAGGTTACCACACTCCCCCGTATAAAGTTATTTTGTTATTTTTTATCATCTGCGTTCATCAGCGTTCATCTGCGGTTTCAAATTATTTTCATAGCAGACACCCATAATACCAGTGGTATCACCATCAGAGACATGAAAACAGCATGTTTATTGGAGTGTGATAACCCGCCCGGGTGACCACAGCAGAAAAAAGGCCTATAATAAGAGGGTGTTATTAAATGTACTATTTCAGGGGGTATTCAGTGAAAATAAGAAAAGCACAACCAGAAGAAGCTAGAGAAGCAGCCTTTCTCATCCATCAAGCCGTAGGAGATATCGCCAATATTTTGTTCAGTACTAACACTGACAGCCGCATTCATACGGCTCTTGCCAGATTATTCCGCAAACATAACACCAGGGTTAGCTATGATTTTATAGATGTAGCCGAAGAATCACATGCCCTGGCCGGACTGGCAGTTTCCTATCCTGGAAACACTATACCCAGAATAAACCAACCGGTCTTTAATTTTCTCCAGCAAGCGTACGGCAAGCATGCTTCGGCTCTAAAAACCAATGTTATCCCCATCCTTAAAGCCCAGGAAGCTGAAATGGATGAATACTACCTGTGGACGCCCTGGCAGTACATCCTGACTTTACTGGCCGGGGTGTAGGCACCGCACTGCTCAAACATGTGCAAAAAAAGGCTAAGAGACTGGGCTATACCAGGACTTCCTTACTGGTAGAGAAAAATAATCCCCGGGCTTTCAAACTGTACCAC
>JAAZLJ010000164.1 GCA_012799365.1 Syntrophomonadaceae bacterium
GCCTAACCCCGGGGACCAATTTCGTACTCTAATGGACTGTAATTGCTTTCTTCTATTAGTTCTATACTCTTATCCAGACGGGCTTCGATAAACTGAAGCCAGTTCTCATCTTTCCTTAAATGCCTGGCTACTTCAGGGTTTACATGACAGGTGATAACTTGGGCCTGTAAATGTTCCAGATTGATAAGCTTGCGCCGTATCTCGTTGGCTACTGCGGCCACACTGGCGGTCTGCCCTCGCCCGTGACATACAGCACATTCATCGGTAAAAAGATCGGTCAAACCATAGCGAGACTTTTTCCTGGTCATCTCCAGCAGCCCCAGGCGGGTAAGCCCCAGTATGCGGGTATGCTCCTTATCCTTTTGTAGTTCATCCCGCAGGCATTGGATAACCTGTTCCTGATGTTCCTTTTCTTTCATATCAATAAAATCCACCAGGATGATACCACCGATGCGGCGCAGGCGCAACTGGCGCGGAATCTCGCGGGCGGCGTCCAGGTTGGTGCGCACCACCGTCTGCTCTAACTCGGAGCGGCCGGTAAATTTACCGCTGTTGACATCTATAACCGTCATAGCCTCGGTTTCATCGACGATGATGTAACCACCATTTTTTAGCCATACCCGCCGTTTCAAGGCCCGTTTCAATTCTTTGTCCAGTCCATACCTGGCAAAAAGATCCCCCGGTTCATATTTCACCCGTAAAGGACAGGCCGGCTTGGATTCCAATAATCGTTGAATAGTTTCCTTCCATTCTGCATGGTTGACAATAACCGCCGCCGTCTCGTTGTTCAAGTAGTCGCGCAGGATACGTACCACCACTTTTTGATCCTCATAAATGACGCCTGGTTTTCCGACAGTATGAAACTTCTCGGTTACAGTCAACCAGGTATTTACTAACCTTTGCAGTTCGCCCACGATCTCCTCGGCCGGAGCCTCTACGGCTACCGTTCGTACAATAACCCCGATTCCTGCGGGTCTGGCCTCTTCCAGCAGCTGTTTCAGTTCCTCCCGCTGCTGACTATCCGTGATCTTACGAGAAATCGACACCCGATCATGATGAGGCAGCAAAACCAGGTAGCGCCCGGGGATGGACATCTCCTGGGTAAGCCGGGCCCCCTTTTCTGCTAAAGCTTCTTTTTTTACCTGTACCATTATTTCCTGCCCGCTCTTCAGAACATCCTGAACCCGTGCCCCCCGATTCGCTTTAAAAACAGTGGTATCCCCCACATGCAGGAATGCATTACGTTCCTGCCCGATGTCTACAAATACGCAGGAGAGTCCCGGAATGACATCTCTCACTATTCCCTTACAGATCTTACCCACCGTGGCCTCCGGATTCTCCCAAAACACCTCGGTCAGTTTGCCATCTTCCACTATACCTACCCTGGTTTCCCAGGGGTAATACTCGACGATTATCTGCCGCTGCAAAGCTCCACCTTCTCATCATTCAGGGGGGACCTGTATCCATCACCCTGTTTAATTAAATTGCCCCATCTATATATATCTATTATTTCATACGATAATCCCCGACTTTTTAAGCCATCCACCAATTCGTCCGGTCTGACATTCTGGCTGCTGCCTGATGCCACCACCGCAGTAACCTCCAGACGTCCGTCTAAAACCGAACCATGCAATTGATAAATACCTGGCCGCAGATCTTTTTCCCGGGGCTTTTTGCCCCGGCTTCTTACTACTAATTCCCTCTGTTCCAGTATGGACTGAATAACTTCCCCCACCTCAGCCCTGCCCGCCTCGTCTCCCACCACCAGACAGTAAACTGCTGTATTGATCTGAGCTTGCAGGGAGGGAACCTCGAAGGGAACGCTCATCGCCCGCCGTATCCTGAATCCCATAGGAGCTGCAGCCTGAGCCCGCTCCATGAAATGCCGGCTCTCCAGATGACTGGTGAGTTCCAGATCAAAGTACTCCCGTAGCCCCCAGATCCCCACCGGCAGTACCGTTCCCAAAGAAAGTTTGATTCGGGGATTAAAGCCTTCTGATAGCGCATACGGGAGATCCGCCCGACGCAGCACTCTTTCCACCAACCGCATCATCTGTAAATGGGATAGGTATTTCAGCTCCTGCCCTTTCTCATACTCTACCCGCAGGCGCATCCCCATCTCCACCTTTCAACTCCAGTTCTACCCCCAGCGATGGGCATACCCCACAACCAACACAGGTATCATAGCGGCAATCAGGAGTAGAAACTTCTTGCCGAGAAATCAGGTGTTCTTCCATCAGGTACTCCTTGTCCATGCCGGTATCAATAATGTCCCAGGGAAACACTTCCCGGTAACTGCGCTTCCGGTAAAGATAGAAATCAGGATCCACCCTTTCCTTCTCCAGGACCTCCTGCCAGATATCCGGTCGAAAGTATTCCCGCCATCCATCGAATTTACACCCGCGGGTAAAAGCCCGGTAAATAACTGGAGCCAACCTGCGATCACCGCGGGCCATAATGCCTTCCAGCCAGGTGACTTCCGGCTGGTGAAAATCCAGCGAAACCCCCTTTAACCGGCGGCCCTCTTTACGAAGATAGCCGTGTTTGGCTCGGATTTCATCCGGGCTTATCTGGGGTTCCCATTGAAACGGAGTATGTGCTTTGGGTACGAAGTTGGATATACTAACATTAATCTTTAACCGCTTACCCGCCCGAGCCCGACCTATACGCCTTACTTTAGCCAGCAGTTCCAGGATTCCATCCAGGTCTTCGTAAGTCTCGGTGGGTAACCCGATCATAAAATACAGCTTGACCCCTGACCAGCCAGAATCAAATGCAGCTTCCACCGCATTCATAAGGTCGCTTTCATTAACATTCTTGTTGATAACATTACGCAGCCGCTGAGTTCCCGCTTCGGGAGCAAAGGTGAGGGTAGTTTTACGCACTTTCTGCACCTCATTGGCCAGCTTAACCGAAAAAGCATCTACCCGTAAAGAAGGTAATGAAACCCCTACTCCACGCGAACCGTACTGTTCTACGAGATGCCTGACCAACCTCTGGATATTGGAATAGTCGGCCGTACTGAGAGAGGCCAGTGATATGTCATCATAACCGGTGTTCCGCAGCAGGGCTTCCGCCTGATGCTGCAGAGTAGAAAGACTTCTCTCCCGTACCGGTCGATACACCGTTCCTGCCTGGCAAAAACGACAGGCTCTCTGGCACCCCCGCATCACCTCCAGAACCGCCCGGTCATGAACAATGTCGAGAAAAGGCACTATGGGGTTAAGAGGATAATAAGCCTGATCCAGGTCGGATACCAGCCTTTTTGTTACCCGTTCCGGCAGCCCGGGATGGGAAGGTTCCATCGCCTTTAACGTACCATCAGCATGGTATTCAATCTGATAAAAGCGGGGGACATACACCCCTTCCAGGCCGGCCAGGTTTAGCAAGAGCTCCTCCCGCTTCTTGCCCCGGCTCTCCTGGAGCCTGGCCAGAAATTCAGGCAGGAGTTCTTCTCCATCTCCAATTAGAAATACATCTATAAAAGGAGCCATTGGTTCCGGATTGAAACATACCGGCCCCCCGGCCATTACCAGAGGATCCTGTTCACTGCGCTGCTCTGACCAAACGGGGATACCCGCCAGGTCCAACATATTCAGGACGTTAGTAAATGATAGCTCATACTGCAAAGAAAATCCGACCACATCAAAATCCCTTACCGGTCGCCGACTTTCCAGGGCATATAACGGTATCCCCGCTGCCCGCATCATTTCCTCCATATCCGGCCAGGGAGCAAAGGTTCTTTCCAGCAGGTAGTCAGGGTGCTCATTCACCAGTCCATAAAGTATGCGGCCCCCCAAATGCGACATGCCCACTTCGTATACATCGGGAAAAGCAAAAACCATCTTCACCAGGGCGCTTTCCCAATCCTTAACTATACTGTTGTATTCGCCCCCGGTGTAGCGGGCCGGTTTTTGCACCCGGGGTAATATCTGCCGTAACTGCTCGTTCATAATTACCTCCAGTTATATGGTACAACATCTATTACTGTATTATAAAGCAAATACCGGAACAAACATACTTCAGCCATCACCCGGGCTCAATTTTGTATGCCGCAATTAATGTCTCATACCTCCCCCAGAGTGGTAAGGGGGCCTTTCTCGAAGAGGGCTTCGATGAGCTGTGTCTCAGTTATAACTTCCTGAATACGGTCCTGGTCATCAACCAGAAGAATTACCATATAGGATGAAGGAGAAGTAGAATTAAGCAGATCTTTTACCAGTGTACGCGAGGTACTTATTACCTGATAGACAGGCAAGGAACCTTTACGCGATAATTCACCCTTCTTATGTACCAGGTAACGCATGAAAGCATAGGCCAGAAAGCCAGCTTCCTTGCGAGCAGACCAGAATAAAAAAGCCCCAATGACCAGAGCATTAACACCTTCCCGCAGGAAATAAGCTTCATAAGCCCCATACCCCATAAGAGCCACAGCAATGATCTGCCCCAAAAATGCTGCACCCCGGGTCGCTTTACGGTAACCGAATCGCCGAGCCAGCAGTGCCCGCAGCACCCGACCTCCGTCCAGGGGCAGAGCCGGCAGCAGATTAAAAAGGGCTAAAACCAGGTTAATCTGCATAAAAAAGGGGAGATAACCCTCTCCCCCATGTTTTCCCGCCACTAGGACACCCCCTGCCAGGGCCAGACTGGTCAAAGGACCGGCCAGAGCTATATATACTTCACGTTCAGGCACCAGACCCAAAAAATCCTCGGTTTTAGCCTGTCCGCCAAAGGGCAGCAGCTCTACCTCGGATATTTTTACCCCTAAAATGCCTGCCGCCAGGGTATGGGCCAGTTCGTGGATAATCACCGCTGCCAGAATGCATAGTATCTCATAACCCAGGCCTAATGCGGTATAAACCACGAGCAGAAGCAACAACAGGGGATTGATTCGGAATGAAACCCCCGCTATCCTACCTATCTTCATGGGCTTCCCTACTTAAATAACATTTCCGGATTCAGAGGGCCGTCTTTATTGCGGAGCTCAAAGTAAAACTCGGAGCGGGATTTGCCCAGTACATCCCCGGTACTTACGGCAGCCCCTTCCTCTACCAGCACCTCTTGCATACCTCGATAAACGGAAAATAGATTTTCCCCATGACGAAGACGTATTTCCCGACCCTGTTCCCCGGGACTGGATATTTTCTCTACCTTCCCACCCAATACTGCTATTATGGGGGAGTTCTCTTCCAACTTCAACCACATTCCCGGGTTAAACTCCTGTTTTTGCGACTCGGGGTTCCAATACCATCCGTAATGCCGCTCTATTTCCCCCATCTCACATGGTCTTTTAACCACACTGGAAGAGGACGCCGGTACCGGCTCAAACCTCTCTTCAGGATTGCGGTGATCCAGAAAAGCGAACAAGCGCTCATCCACTCCGTAATCCTTATCCATTACGTAGCGTAGAACCGGCTCTATTTGTCCATGGTGCCCGGAATTAACGGCCGTGATAAGCAGCGCCACCAGAACCAGGACTAAAAACAACCTCATTCTGAAGCTTCCCAGCATAACTACCTCCAATTGCTGCTCTTGTTACAAATATATTTCTTATGCTGGCTTTTAGTACAATTTTACTTGCCAACCAGGCCAGCTAATCAGGTCTCTGCTGAGAAAATAGTTTTTTAAAACCGCAG
This sequence comes from Syntrophomonadaceae bacterium, assembly GCA_012799365.1. GTDB lineage: Bacteria > Bacillota > Syntrophomonadia > Syntrophomonadales > Syntrophothermaceae > JAAZLJ01. Next base: position 5,637 of record JAAZLJ010000164.1, read on the forward strand.
ATATACGCTGACGAACACAAAACATTATGAAAACGCTGAAAGCATAAAAAATGGAGTGTGTTCAGGTACACTCCATAAACGCTATGAAAACGACTGTTGGAGCTGCGAAAACTCCTGTCCGAATGAAATTGGCAAGCATGTGGTTAAAAGATAACGGAATTAAGAATTATCGTTAAAATACTCCATATTTCTCTTTATTTTAATGTTTTATAACATCATAATGAATCTGCATCCAATTACCGTTATTCTTTGATGCGCCAATCCACATCGATTACATCAGGATCCCGGGGCGGAGAACCTTTAACGCCTGCCGGCAGGAAAAACAAGAGTTTATCCAGAAACTTACGCAGCCATTCTAAAACCACCGGGCTCCCGTTCCAGTACTGGCTCAAGGTTTCGGGTTCCGCACGGTTGAGCAAGCGCTGAATTACAATAGCTGCCAACAGCAGATCATCCAGCTGACCTGCCAGAGGAATCAAATCCGGTACCAGATCTAAAGGGAACAAAACATAACCCAGAAGGCCAACCACTAATAGCTTTTCAAAAAAGGGAACCCGCCGGTCCCCCATCAACCCGCCCACCAGTTTAAACAGGTTAGGCAAAAAACTTATTACTTGTTTCATAGGCTCATCCCCTCAACTAATGTACACTTCTGACTCTACCGACTAAAATCCATAAATGCGCACAATAAACAGGTAAACTGCTAATTCTTAAACCCACCATTTTTAGTCATATGTTCCCGCTCGAATAGGGGTTTTGCAGTAGAATCAAGTGAGTTACCGTTAGGTTAAAATATGTTTTGTGCTCATAATATTCAGTGTATTCTGCGTCTAATTTATTGGCGGCAATCTGCGTCCATCAGCGTGTATCTGCGGTTCCAAATTTGTTTTTAATAGCTGAATTAACTTAAAACTCCAGTTTGGGCTCAGAACAGTGCACGATTACCCTTCAGATTAACTGCCAGGATAAGGCCCACCCCTATAAGATTGGCCAGCATGGCACTACCCCCATAACTTACAAAAGGCAGCGGTATCCCGGTAATAGGCATTATACCGATAGACATTCCGATATTCTCAAAGATATGGAAAAGCCACATGGTAGCTATTCCTACTACGATAAGGGTACCAAACAAATCTTTGGCAGCATAGGCGATATGGATGGCCCGATAAATAAGAATTCCATACAATATAACCAGAAACGCGGCCCCCAGAAACCCCAGTTCTTCACCGATCACCGCATATATAAAGTCAGTGTGTAACTCCGGTAGAAAATTGAGCTGCACCTGAGTACCACAAAACAAGCCTTTACCGAAGAAACCTCCCGAGCCAATCGCCACCAGTGACTGGATGGTATTCCAGCCCCAGCCTCTACCTCCCATACCATCATTGTAGGGATCTATAAACACGATAAGCCTTTGCATCTGGTAATCTTTGAGCGGCAGCCACATCCCAAACTGGAAGTGAAGAAAAAGAGCCAGGGCTACCAAACCCACCGCTACCAGCAGCATTTGCACCAACAGTTTCGGATTGGCACCGGCTACAAACATCATGCCCAATATTAAGGCCAGAATAACCAATCCCGTTCCCATGTCAGGCTGCGCCAGAATCAACAGAAAAGGAACCAGAACATACAGAAAACACGGGAGCAGCTCTTTCAGGGTATTCAATTCCCCCTGCCTCCGGCTCAGAAAGTCCGCAAAAGATATCACGATCATTATTTTGGCTAATTCCGCCGGCTGGAACCTCATGCTCCCCAGCGCAATCCAACCTGTAGTACCACGCACTTCTTTACCTAAAAACAAAACAGCCAGCAGCATTAAAATAGTCAGCAGGTAGATTAACCCACTGAACCGGCTGAACTGGCTGTAGTCAATACGAATTATAGCCAACGCCGCGACTGCACCCAATCCGATACCCACGAGCTGTCGTTTAACATAATAAAGGGGTATCGCTGATACCGCAGCATTCGCACTGGTCAAGACTACCAGGCCCATAACCAGTATTATTAATAACGTTATGACAAACGGCTTATCGACCGTTTTCAAGACCCGCCTGCCGTCCATCAGACTTTCTCCCTTCCCCTACCACCAAAGATTTATTCCTTATCCGAACCGGGCCGGGGAACCCATGATTTCGGTTGTCCATATTAAATTATAGCTATTAGGGAGTTCCTGTGTCCAGACAAAAGGTCAAGTAATTTCTGGCGGAGCCCCGCTTACTTACCAACCGCCCGGCGCATTCCTATCACCGGAATGTTGGCTACCAGAGCCACCGAATTATCTGAATTGCTAAAGCTCACCTCCAATGCATTTTCATCTATTTCCATGTACTCCGAAATGACCTTGATCAAATCCTCCTTTAATTCATTTAGAACATCAACCGTAGCCGTATTGCTGCGATCATGCACCAGGACCAGCCGCAGGCGTTCTTTGGCTACTTTGCTGGAACGATCCCGCCCCAACAGCTTGCTGAAAAGATCCCAGATGGCCATATCCTGCTCCTCCTTACCTGGCTGCCATTCCCAACATTTTTCTGAATTTATAGAAGATTCCTTCATTATATTCCAAAGCCATAAACGGCACTTCTTCCCCTAACAGTCGGCGAGCTACACGCCGATAAGCTTCACCTGCTCTGGATGTATACTCCGTCACCGCTGGTTCTCCTCGGTTGGTGGACACTACGATGATCTCATCCTCTGGCACCACTCCTATCAAGTTTATAGCCAGAACCTCTGTGATATCTTCGATATCCATCATATCCCCCCGCCTCACCATTTTGGGCCGAATGCGGTTGATTATGAGCCGGGCTCTGGTCAGTCCTGCCGCTTCCAGCAGGCCTATGATACGGTCCGCATCACGGACCGAAGACACCTCTGGCGTGGCTACCACCAGTGCATCATCAGCCCCGGCCACAGCATTCCGGAACCCTTGTTCAATGCCCGCCGGACAGTCGACCAGCACATAATCATACTCCTGTTTCAGTTCCTCAGACAACCTCTTCATCTGTGAAGGTGATACCGCAGTTTTTTCTTTGGTCTGAGCCGCCGGCAGTAAATACAGGCCCTCGAAACGCTTATCTTTAATTAACGCCTGCTTTAGCTTGCAGTGGCCTGATACCACGTCGACTATGTCGAACACGATGCGATTTTCCAGTCCCATTACTACGTCAAGATTTCTGAGACCAATGTCAGTGTCCACCATCACCACCCGCTTACCCATCATTGCCAGGGCGGTACCCAGGTTCGCGGTAGTGGTAGTCTTCCCCACACCCCCTTTTCCGGATGTGATAACCAGCACGTTTCCGTTCATGATCCCTTCCCCCATTCTCATATTTTGAATCTCTCTATAACAACCCTGCCATCTTTGATGTGAGCGATCTCCGGCTCCTTTCCACCGAAAACCGTCTCACCGTCAGGAGCCCTGGTTATATGATTGGCAATCCTTAATTGAGTTGGTTGTAATCTCAACGCAGCTACTGCTGCATAGATATCTCCCTGCGCTCCGGCGTGGGCCAAACCCCTGAGGATACCCATCACCAGAATATTTCCCCCTGCTACCACCTCGGCCCCCGGGTTAATATCTCCCAGAACAACGATATTGCCCTTATGCTCAACTTTCTGCCCGGACCTGAGGTTACGACGTATGGTCACAGTTTCCTGTGAAAATTTATATTCCTGACCCCGGGCCTGAATTTTTAGCAGTGGCTGTTCATTTTGACCCGAGGGCTTTCCTGGCCCTGACCCTTTCCTGCCCAGAATTCCTATAAACTCGAGCCCACGTTCTGCCAGTATTCCAGCTATTTCTGCGGTTTCGCTGCGAGTAATATATTTTTTGCCGATATCAATCTCTACCGAACTACCCATTAATGAGCCGTCTATAGCCCGGACTTTCTCTATTAGCTGTTTTTTCATGGTATTGAAATCTTCAGCCATATTAAGACGTATCAGTATACCTCCATTAGTTCCGTTGATTACAACATCTTCATTTACCATAAGCTGGCCCTCCATTATGGTTTTACCTCTATATTCTATGGTTTCTATTTTTTTCCTGCAAAAATATGAAAAAAATTAAAGGGGATTGCGTCTAATTGATGAATAATTAATCGCAATCCCCTAATAATTTTCCGTCATTATTCTTCCTGGTCTTCGACATAATCTCCGGCTGTCTCCGATATGACCTCGGTTTCCTCAGGAGGAGCGGCTGTTTCTTCTGGCGGTGTTGGCTCCTCTGTTACTTCCTCGGAAGCCGGCTCTTGAGGAGCTGGAGCTGCTGGTGTCCGGGGCGGACTGGAAGAAGGAACCTTTTGAACGTCCTGAGCCTCCTGTAGATGATCCTTAATTTTGAAATAATGCTCAAATAAGTCCCGGGCTATTAAACCAGCCGAGCCGCTGCCCGACTTTCCGTACTCAACTACTCCAGCAAAGGCGATCTCAGGATCGTCAAATGGAGCAAAGGCAATAAAAACACCATGGAACTCCTCATTCTTCTTGTCACCCCGGCGGCCGGTCTGCGCCGTTCCAGTCTTGGCCGCCACTTGAATTTCAGGCGGAAAATGGGCAAACAACCCGTACGCTGTTCCCCCCGCCTGAGTTACTTTCAACAATGAAGTCCTGGTTTCAGCCAAATTTTCGGCAGATACGTCCGCTTCCTGTACCAGCTCAGGGTGGTTCTCCAAAATGATACTGCCGGACGGCGACACCACTTTTTTAACCACAAAAGGCTTCATAAGGTGTCCTCCATTAGCAATGGTAGCCATATAATTGGCCAATTGTAAGACAGTATAAGTGTTGCTGCCCTGTCCAATAGACATATTAAAGGTATCAAAGGCCTGCCAGTTGGTCTCAAAGCGATAATCTATCTTATAATTTGCTTCCAGACGGGCCAATTCCGACTGCTTCTTTTTCAATAAAGACCGCTTTTCTTCTTCATCACTGACCCCTGCCAGCAAGTCATCATACCTGGCGTTCAATTCTTCTCGTAATCGCTGGTACTTTTTGTTGACCAGAATACTGCTAATTTCCTGTTTCCACTCGGGCGTGGGCAGGAGTCCACTTTTTTCATAGGGTAAATCAATGCCGGTCTTTTCGCCCAGACCAAATTCCCGGGCTACCTTGATAATGCCGTCCTGACCGGCGCGGCGTCCCATCTCCTGGAAGTAGGTATTGCAAGAAACTGCCATACCCCGATACAAATTTACCGGACCGTGACGCTGCCAGCACTTTATACGGGGCTTTATCCAGTAGGCTCCCTGACAGTTAATGTAATCCTGAGCGGGACTCATTTTCCCTGACTCCAGGGCAGCCAGCGCGGTTATAGCCTTAAAAGTAGAACCAGGAGGATAAACCGCCTTTATAGCACGGTTGGTAGCCGCTCCCGGATTCATCGGGTCATAGTCTCCTCCGGGAAAATAATATTCTCCGGTTTCTTTGTCCATAAAACCGGTAAAGTCATTGGGATTAAAAAACGGGTAGCTGCCCATGGCCAGTATCTCACCGGTCTTAACATTCATTAACACACAAGAAGCTACTCTGGCTTTGCGATTTTGATTACGCTGCACCGATTCCAAAGTACGTACCATACTTTTCTCCATAACTTTCTGCAGCTCAGCATCAATGGTCAAATGAAGGTTATTCCCAGCCTGGGGCTCCAGAGTAACCAGTTCTTTTACCGGACGTTCCCGCACATCCACTTCCACCCGCCGGGCCCCATCATATCCTTTGAGATAATTTTCATATGATTTTTCCACCCCGTCCTTACCAACCAGATCCCCCATTCCATACCGCTCTTTATCCAACTCAGCCAATTCCGCAGGGTCAATCCCACGCACATAACCAAGCACATGACCGGTCAGGGTATCCTGGGGATAATATCGCAAAGGTTCCACAGTTACGGTTACTCCTGGAAGTTCCTGCCGCCTCTCTTCCAGCTTAACCACCGTCTCCCAATCAATATCCCTGATTACGGTTATCGGCTCATAAAGACGGTACTTTTGTTTTTCAATCAAATCCTGAATGTAATCAACGGTAATTTCAGGGTGCTTTTCGTTCAGGAGTTCAGCCAGCCTGGCAACCACTGTGTCCTGATTGGTAACTCCCAGATAGGTAAGGGAAACGGTATAAACCAGCTGGTTTTTGGCCAGAACCTCCCCATCAGCCGAGTAGATTTCGCCCCGTGGGGCCTTGATACTGACCAGGCGTATGCGGTTAAATTTGGATAAAGTTTCATAGGTTTCGCTCTGTACAAACTGCACCACTGCCAGCCGTAGTACCAGAATGACCAAGAGGCCCATGACTATATACCAATATATACGTAGTTTCGCTTTTAACTCCCTGTCTTTCAACTACTTCACCTCTTGTTAGATAACCGCAAGATACCCTTTCTCGATGACCTATAGTACCAAACATACAGGGGTATTGACAAAATCGCATTATAGATGATCTGTCCGGGTAGACCAGTAAAAATGACTATAGCTCCACCGGTGTCACCCCTGGCCATCACCATGAACAGAAAAACCAGAATGGCATTAGCTGCCGTGCCGGCTATGGCCACTATCAAACCCACCATGAAGTTCTCTTTATAAACCTTGGGTTCCCACCGACCTACGATAAGAGCCACCAGGGCCAAAGACACAGCATTAAGCCCGATAAAACGACCCAAATAAAGATCCTTGAATAAACCACACAGAAAACCGTAGACAGCACCTTTTTCCGAACCGTTGAGTATGGCATAAAAAACCACAAACAACAGCACCAGATCTGGTATCGAACCCATGACTGGATAAAACCCCAGAAAAGTGGTTTCAAAAAATATGGATAAATAAGGAATCAATATCAGCACCAGATACCGCAACATTCATTCTCCTTAGCCCGCTCCAGAAATTGAAACCGCAGATATACGCTGATGGACGCAGATGAATCACAATAAACGCAGAATACGCAGAAAACTTATGAACACGCTGAAAATACGAAACAAACCTTACGGGGAGTGTGGTAACCCGGCAAGTAGGGAGGCTTCAACCTCCCCGCGGAAGCTAAAGCTTCTCTACAAGTGGAGCGGAGGCTATTCTCTTACCGCGGTTCCTGCGAAGGCTGAAGCCTCCTCTACGGGGTTAGAACTCAGCGTAAATTCACATACTGCAGTCACCAGTCGGGGAGCAAGCGGGTTAACCACACTCCATAAATATGCAGTTTTCATGTCCCTGATGGTGATACCTCCAGCATCAGGGAGGTCTGCAATGATTAATAATAAATAATCTGCAATATGGTACTGTAAATATCATAGCAGAAGTCTAACCCCATGACCTTAATTTTCCGTCAGATTCTTTTAATACAACAAAAAACGTGCACGAACGCACGTTTTAACGAATGGAAAACTACCCTCCTGTACCCGATATTATAGCCTTCTGGGCCGAGGGTCTGTTAGCTTATTATACTCATTTCACCGGTTGTATTACAAAAACTTCCTCCAGCTTGTCAAAATCAACACTGGGTTTAATAACAGCATACTTCAACAATCCATTGGATTCATGACCCACATCGGTAACTTCGCCGATTCTCAGCCCGGGAGGAAATATCTCACTCAAACCCGAGGTCACCACCGTCTGGCCGTTCCTAATCGACGAATCATAAGGGATATTCACCATTCTCAACTGGTTCTGGTCCCCATGTCCCTCGACTATGCCTTGCGTACGTGACGTCTGAATCAGAGCACCTACAGCCGACTCCCGATCCAATATCAGCAAAACCTCGGAACTCGTGTCCGTACAAGCAGTAACTCTTCCTACCAAACCTTGCGGAGTTACCACTATCAGATTTCTGCTTATTCCGTCCACTTCTCCCCGGTTAATGGTCATGGTTTTGTGCCAGTTCTCTGGACTGCGGGCTATAACTTCCGCCGCCTCCAATCGATATTCTTCACGGTGCCGATCACGGAAATCCAGCATCTGTCGTAATCGCTGATTTTCATACTGGTACTCCAGCAAAGTCTGGTTCTGCTGTTTCAGCTCATTGATCTGCCGATGAAGCCTCTGGTTCTGATTTACCAGTACCGTCTTGCTGCTAAAAATGCTGCCTATCTCCACCAGATGTCCACGAACCCGGTTGACTCCGTTCTGCAGCGGGCTATATGCCGTCCTAATCATTTTTTCGGCTGCAAAAACATCCTCTCTCTCTACCGCCGTATGCCGCATAAACCCCATCATAAAAATTGCTATCAGCAGTCCAAGCCAGAAAAATTTATTCTTCAGCAGAGACCTCACTTTTTATATCACCCTTTATTGCCTGCCCGACCGCATCAAAAACTTTTCTGCGGAGTAATTAGCACCCTGCGAAGAACCTCAATATTCTCCAAAACCCGCCCGGTACCCAGAGCCACTGCATCCAACGGTTCCTCGCAAACATATACCGGCATATTAGTCTCTCTGCTTACCAGTTTGTCCAGGCCCTTTAAAAGAGAGCCCCCTCCCGCCATAACTATGCCGCGATCCATGATATCAGCCGCCAATTCCGGAGGAGTCTTTTCCAGACACACCTTGATAGCTTCAATTATAGCCTGTACTGGCTCGGCCAGCGCACCTTGTATCTCGTCAGATGAAACACTTATGGTCTTGGGAAGTCCGGTTACCAGGTCCCTGCCCCTTACCTCATGATAACCGATGTCACCCTCCCACAGGGCTGAACCGACATTGATCTTGATTTCCTCGGCCGTTCTTTCACCTATAAGCAGGTTATAATTTTTCTTTAAATGTTGAATGATGGCTTCATCCATTTCGTCTCCAGCCACCCGTGCGGATCTGGCGGTTACAATACCTCCCAACGAAATAACCGCTACCTCGGTGGTTCCTCCTCCAATGTCTACTATCATATTTCCGGTCGGTTCGTGCACCGGAAGGCCGGCTCCTATAGCTGCGGCCATAGGTTCCTCCACCAGGTAGGCCTCTTTGGCACCTGCCTGTAAAGCTGCTTCACGTACCGCCCTTTCCTCGACTGCAGTTACCCCACTGGGGACACTAACCACCACCCTTGATTTGACGAGAAACCCTTTATTATTCATGGATTTGTTGATGAAATACTTTAACATACGTTGGGTTACGTCAAAATCAGCTATGACTCCGTCTTTCATAGGCCTTATAGCCACTATATTACCGGGAGTCCTGCCGATCATCTGTTTGGCCTCTTCGCCAACTGCCAATACCTGTCCACTATCGTTTTGAATAGCCACCACCGAAGGCTCCCGGAGTACTATGCCCTTGCCTTTTAGATGCACTAGAGTGTTGGCCGTTCCCAAATCTATGCCCATGTCTTTTGCAAATAACACCCTGTTTCCTCCTTACCTGGCCTGGATTAATCCTCGTCCTCGCAAACTACAGAAGTCCCGATCCCCAATAATAATGTGGTCAATAATCTCGATCCCCATTATTCGGCCAGCTTCAATTAATCTTTTTGTAGTCTGAATATCTTCAGGACTCGGAGACGGATCCCCGCTGGGATGATTATGGATCAGAATAACTCCTGCCGCACTCCTTTTCACTGCTGGTTTGAAGACTTCGCGTGGATGGACAATGGAGCTATGTAAGGTTCCAATAGAAATATCCTCGATAGAAATAACTTGATTCTTACGGTCCAGATACGCTGCCCGAAAATGTTCTCGATCCAGGTAACGCATATCCTCCATTACCATATTCTTCACATCTTCGGGCGATTTAATCACCGGTCTATCATAAAAATCCATGGCCAGCCTTCTGCCTAATTCCACTGCTGCCTTTAACCTGGCAGCTTTGGCTGGCCCGATACCTTTTACCGACTTTAACTCCTCATAGGTAACATGGCGCAAAAAACGAATACCATCATGCTTGGTCAGGAGATGTTCTGCCAGCTGTATAGCTGTCATCTCTCTGGTACCACTCCCCAGAAGTATGGCAATGAGCTCCGGAACCGATAGAACCTGCTCTCCGTACCGCAGCAATCTTTCCCGGGGCCGAAGCTCCTCGGGAAGATCCTTGATGGTGACATGATATTCCATGAATTACTCCCTTTACCTGCTTAAAATTGAAACCGCAGATGATAAAAATAGACGCAGAGAACGCAGAATATTATGAAAACGCTGAAAAACATAAAAACATCCTAAAAGGGAGTATGGTAACCCAGTGAAGCGACCTGACGAAGGCGACGTCGCTGTACACAGCGAAGCTGAAGGCTGTGAAGCGGAGCGAGAAACAGGACGTTTCGAGCACCGAGGGCTGAGTGCATGGACGCCGAATCCTGAGGGGTCCGCTTCACACTGAAGCAAGCTGATGTACTGCA
>JAAZLJ010000165.1 GCA_012799365.1 Syntrophomonadaceae bacterium
CCTATGACTATTCCTGGCTTGGCAGTATGAATAGCGATTCTTACCCGATTACCGGTCCGTTCGATTTCCACGCGGGATATCCCGGCAATATAAAACTTCTCTTTGATATGATTCCTGATGTGGTAGTCTTCGTGCAAAAGTTCGGTGTAATCCCGATCTGCATACCACCTGGAATCCCAGTCTTTAATTACTCTTAATCTTAATCCCTTGGGATGGACTTTTTGACCCACTACCTAGCCTCCCTTTCTTTAAGCACTACAGTAATATGGCTGGTTCTGCGTTTGATTATATCAGCCCTGCCATAAGCTCTTGGTCTAAGCCGCTTCATACCCGGCCCTTCATCCACATATATTTCCGCAACGTATAGTTCATCTGCATCCATGTCATAATTGTGCTCGGCGTTAGCGATAGCAGATTTGATCACTTTCTCTATCAGAGGTGCTCCTTTTTTGTTAGCATAATTCAATATCGCCAGAGCTTGCCGGGTGTCCTTACCTCGGATCATATCTGCCGCCTGCCGGGCCTTAAAAGGAGATACACGTAAATATCGAGCTACTGCTCTTGCCTCCAACTTTATCCCCCTTCCTACTGCCTGATCTGACTGGTCTTTTCAACTCTAGTGCCATGACCCCGATAAATCCGGGTAGGAGCAAATTCGCCCAGCTTATGGCCTACCATATCTTCGCTGATATATATTGGAATATGCCTTCTTCCGTCATGCACTGCCAGAGTATGGCCAATCATTTGAGGCATTATCGTGGAACGACGTGACCAGGTTTTAATGACCTTTTTCTCACCAGTCTCGTTCATCTGCTCCACCCTACTTAATAACCGTTCTTCGCAGTAGGGGCCTTTTTTAAGAGACCTTCCCATGGCCTTTGACCTCCTTTAGCCTTTCCGTTTCCTAACTATTAAATCATCTGAGGGCTTCCGCTTTCTGGTCTTGCCCCCTATGGTTATCTTGCCCCACGGTGATACCGGGTACTTCCTGCCTACCGGTGCTCTTCCTTCGCCTCCGCCGTGAGGATGATCTGTCGGGTTCATAGCTGCCCCTCTGACTGTAGGCCTGATACCCATCCAACGACTGCGACCTGCTTTTCCCAGATGGATATTTTCATGATCCAAGTTGCCCACATGACCAATAGTGGCCCGACAATTCAGATGAACCAGCCTCACTTCTCCAGACGGCATTCTGATATGGGCATAGTTTCCTTCTTTGGCCATTAACTGAGCCGAAGCTCCGGCTGACCGGCAAACCTGTCCACCTTTACCCGGTCTCAGCTCGATATTGTGAATAATGCTGCCTACCGGAATATTCTGCAGCGGCAGGGCATTGCCCACCACGATATCGGCATCCGCTCCGGAAACAATCTGTGCACCCACCTTAAGTCCGTTAGGAGCCACAATGTACCTTTTTTCTCCATCAACATAATGCAGTAAGGCTATGTTGGCCGAACGATTGGGATCGTATTCGATAGCCGCAACCCTGGCCGGTATACCATCCTTGTTCCTTTTGAAATCAATCACTCGGTACAGCCGTTTGTGTCCACCACCCCGGTGGCGTACGGTCATCCGCCCTTTTTTACTTCTACCCCCGGTTTTTTTGAGGGGAGCAGTCAGGGCCTTCTCTGGTTTGCTTTTGCTGATTTCTTCAAAACTCAGGACTGTCATTTGACGGCGCCCTGGTGATATAGGTTTAAACTTTTTGATGCCCATTGGTCTTTTCCCTCCTTGCAAGATAAACCGGGTTCTACATACCTTCAAATAATGGGATCTTGTGTCCTGGTTTCAAGGTTACAATGGCTTTCTTACGGTTCGGCCGCCTGCCCTCAAACCTTCCCATCCGTTTCTTCTTACCTTTTATGGTCATGGTATAAACCTTATCTACCTTGACATCGAATATATCTTCGATGGCTTTGCGGATTTCGGTCTTATTGGCCCTCCGATCCACTATGAAGGTGTACTTGTTATCAGCCAGAAGATTCATCGATCTTTCCGTTACAATCGGCCTGATAATTATATCCCTGTAATCTCTCATCTGGCTAATACCTCCTCTACTCTGGCCACTGCCTCCTGAGTTATGACCAGTTTATCGTGGTCAAGTATATCATAAACACTGAGGAAGTCTGCCCGGACTGGTTTTACGCCGGGAATATTTCTGGCCGATTTTATCACATTGACATCCCCATCAGCAGTAACCACCAGGGTCTTCGAATATAAATCAAGTGAGTCCAGCACTTCTATCATCCTGCGGGTCTTGGGCTCCTCGAAAACCAATTCATCCACCACCAGAACACCCTCACTTTTAGCCTTGCTGGAAAGTGCTGATTTCAAGGCCAATCTCCTTAGCTTCCGGGGAAGTTTATAGGAGTATTCTCGGGGTTGGGGACCGAATATGACTCCACCTTTACGCCACAGCGGCGACCGGATGGAACCGGCTCGGGCCCGGCCTGTACCTTTTTGACGAAAAGGTTTACGTCCCCCTCCCCGAACCTCGCTTCTGGTCTTGGTGCTGGAGGTACCTGCCCTCTGATTGGCGAGCTGCATCTTAACTGCTGCATGCATAGCTGCCTGGTTGGGCTCTATTCCGAAAACCCGGTCATCGAGCTCAATCTCCCCTATCTGGGCCCCAGTCATATTGTACAACGGTACTGTTGGCATCACTCTAACCTCCTTAAACAACCCATTAAGCCTTGACTGAATCCTTAATCGATATCAGTCCTCTTTTTGGTCCCGGGAGCGCCCCTTTAATCAGAATAATATTTTTTTCCGGGTAAACCTTCATCACTTTGAGTTTCTGTACAGTAACTCGTTCTCTACCCATCCGGCCCGGAAGTTTACGCCCCTTGAACACGCGAGCCGGGCCTTTGGCAGCGAGTGAACCGGGACCGCGGTGATACCTGGAACCATGCCCCATTGCTCCCCGCGAAAAGTTGTGCCGTTTGATAGCTCCGGCAAATCCTTTACCTTTGGATATGCCAGTAACATCAACCAGGTCGCCTTCTTTAAAAATATCGACCTTAAGCTCCTGCCCGAGCTCATATTCATCGGTAGTTCCGACTTTGAATTCCTTGATAAACCTGACTGGCTTTACATCGGCCCTGGTGAATATTCCCTTCAGTGGTTTGTTAATGTTTTTCTCCCTGGCCTCCTGAAAACCGACCTGTATCGCATCATAACCATCCGCTTCCCCGGTTTTCTTCTGTAAAACCACACAGGGGCCCGCCTGTACCACGGTAACCGCTGTAGCCCGGTCATTTTCGTCAAAAATCTGGGTCATTCCCAGCTTAACACCCAGGATTCCCTTTTGTATTGGTTTGCTCATTATGCTTATTTGCCTCCCTTTTCGGAAGTGGAAGTTAGCGGTCGATCCCGACTTCATCCCCCGAGCCATGCCCTGGCTCCCTCATCACCGGATTAGATGGGGAACGACATAACCCCCTTTCTACCTTGATTGGTTAGGTTAATTTAAAAACTGGTCTCGCTGTCATGATTCCCCCGGCCCAATGGAAAGCGAGTTCTAGAATCTCCATTCGCCTCTGCTCTACAGCCTGATCTCAATGTCTACTCCCGACGGTAGATCCAGGTGCATCAGAGCATCTATAGTCTTGGGATTGGGCTCCAGTATATCAATTAATCTTTTGTGAGTTCGCATCTCAAACTGCTCCCGTGAGTCCTTATTCACATGAGGTGACCTCAATACCGTGAAAGTACTTTTCTCTGTAGGCAATGGAATAGGGCCTGAGACTTTCGAGCCGTTTTTCCTGACCGTCTCAACAATCTTTACCGCTGATTGATCCAGGAGTTTATGATCAAATGCCTTCAGCCTGATCCTGACCTTTTGCTGGCCTTTCAACTTGCTTTGTCCCTCCTTAATGAGAATGAATTTGGTGTTACACGCATCCGGGTGTATCGCTCGCATAAAGCACTCTTGCCCTCAAAGGATGGCGTTCAGACCAGGCCGCAGGGATATCTCCCCGGCCTGGTCTCGTTCTGTACTTGCTTGCATCATCCGGGTCTGGTGCCAGGTTCCAATTCCTACTGTGTAATACCGGTTACGACTCCGGCCCCTACGGTTCTTCCGCCTTCACGAATAGCAAAACGGAGTCCTTCTTCAATCGCAATAGGGGTGATCAGTTCAATGTTCATCCGGATATTATCCCCCGGCATTACCATCTCTACCCCTTCGGGCAGCTCAATGACTCCGGTCACGTCGGTAGTACGGAAATAAAACTGGGGACGATATCCCTGGAAAAAGGGAGTGTGGCGGCCTCCTTCGTCCTTGGTCAGTACATATACCTCGGCCTGGAATTTGGTATGAGGATTTATGCTGCCGGGCTTGGCCAGTACCATTCCCCTCTCCACTTCTTTCCGTTCTACACCACGCAGCAGGGTTCCGATATTGTCACCGGCCTGTGCAAAGTCCAATAATTTACGGAACATTTCTACGCCAGTACATACCGTCTTGCGAGTTTCTTCTCTCATTCCCACTATTTCTATTTCGTCGCCTACTTTTACCATGCCCCGTTCCACTCTACCGGTGGTTACAGTACCCCTACCAGTAATAGTGAATACGTCTTCAACCGGCATCAAGAAAGGCTTATCAACATCTCGATCTGGCAGCGGTACGTATTCATCTACCGCGTCCATCAGTTCCCATATCTTCGAACACCATTCGCATTCCCTGGTGCCGCAGCCACATTCTAAGGCTTTCAAGGCCGAACCCATGACTATTGGAGTATCATCGCCGGGAAATTCATATTCATTTAACAGATCCCGGATTTCCATATCTACCAGTTCCAATAGTTCCTCATCGTCTACCATATCGGTCTTGTTCATAAATACAACTATATACGGTACCCCTACCTGCCGGGCCAGAAGTATATGTTCCCTGGTCTGGGGCATGGGACCATCTGCTGCCGATACTACCATAATAGCCCCGTCCATCTGTGCCGCACCAGTTATCATGTTTTTAATATAGTCAGCGTGCCCAGGACAGTCTACGTGGGCATAGTGCCGGTTGGCCGTTTCGTATTCCACATGAGAAGTGCTTATGGTTATGCCTCTTTCCTTCTCTTCCGGCGCTTTATCTATTTGTTCATAACTCGTAGCCATAGCCCCGCCTTCTTTAGACAGACACAGGGTAATAGCTGCGGTCAACGTCGTCTTGCCGTGGTCAACGTGCCCTATTGTTCCTATGTTTACGTGCGGCTTCGTCCTCTCAAATTTTGCTTTCGCCATTTCGCTTCCACCTTTCCTTTCTTATCATAAATTTAAGATACCCGGGACTAAACTGGTAGACCATATCTTTTAGCGATGATCTCCCTGGATCTATATTCCGGGACCTCTTCATAATGAGAAAACTGCATACTAAACGTCCCCCGACCCTGGGTCAGGGATCTAAGATCGGTGGCATATCCGAACGTTTCGGCCAGAGGTACATGTCCCCTGAGGCTCCTTATTCCCCGACCTTCTTCAAGACCTGTAATCCGTCCCCTTCTGGCGTTAAGATCACCGATGACTTCACCGGTGAACTCTTCGGGGACCACTATTTCTAATTCCATTATCGGTTCCAGCAGAATGGGATCGGCCTTGCCCAATGCGTCTTTAAAAGCCATGGAAGCGGCCACCTTGAAAGCAACTTCGGTGGAATCTACCTCATGAAAAGAACCTCCCACCAGTTTGACCTCCAGGTCCACCACCGGATAACCCGCCTGTATCCCGGCTCCCAACGCCTCCCGAATTCCTGCTTCTACCGCTGGAATAAATTGCTTGGGGATGACCCCTCCACTAATAGCATCCACAAACCTGAATCCCTCACCCTGAACCAGAGGGCTGACCTGAAGTACCACATGACCATATTGGCCCCGGCCTCCAGATTGCTTGATGAAGCTGCCTTCACCTCGTCCAACCCCTTTAACGGTTTCTTTGTACGAAACCTGGGGCCGACCAACATTAGCATTAACTTTGAACTCTCGTAACAATCGTTCTACTATTACTTCCAGGTGCAGTTCACCCATGCCCGAAATGATGGTCTGGCCAGTTTCAGCATCCACAGAAGTCTTAAAGGTAGGATCCTCTTCTGCCAGCCGCCTCAAAACCTCGCTGATTCTATCTTCATCGGCTTTGGTCTTGGGTTCTATGGCCACCGATATAACCGGTTCCGGGAAAGTCATGGCCTCCAGGAGAACTGGTGCTTTATCATCTGCCAGGGTGTCTCCAGTTACTGTAAGTTTTAACCCCACTCCGGCTACGATGTCCCCGGCCTTCGCTTCATCAATTTCTTCGCGATGGTTGGCATGCATGCGCAGGATACGGGTCATTCTTTCCCGGCAATCCCTGGTAGCATTGTAAACCGTGCTTCCGGTCTTAACTGAACCGGAGTAAACCCGAAAATAGGTGAGTTTCCCTACATACGGGTCTACTGCCACTTTGTAGCTCAGGGCACTAAATGGCTCGTTGATATCTGCCAGGCGCTTAACTTCTTCTCCAGAATCAGGCTCTATACCTGTTACCGGCGGAATGTCCAGCGGAGAAGGTAAGTAATCCACCACCGCATCAATCACCATTTGCACTCCCCGGTTCCGGAAAGAAGAACCACATAGGACCGGAACCAATTCATTAGCCAGGGTCTGTTCCCTCACCGCCTGCTGCAGCAAATCCATTGAAATTTCCTGGCCTTCCAGATACCTTATCAATATCTCGTCATTGTGCTCGGCCAGGAATTCTACCAGTTCATGCCTCCAGCGAAGAGCCTCTTCGGTTTCAGAAGCAGTTAACTCCCTCTCTTCAATCTCCAGACCCATTTCGTCGTGATACGTGAAAGCCTTCATCTTCAGCAGATCTACTACTCCGATAAAGTCTTCTTCTACGCCTATAGGCAACTGCAGTGGCAGTGCCTTTCTAGTCAAGTTGCGGTTGATCATTTGCAAAACCCGATAGAAGTCTGCCCCAATTCTATCCATTTTATTAATATATGCTATTCGAGGTACTTCATACCTGTCGGCTTGACGCCAAACAGTTTCCGACTGTGATTGAACCCCGGCTACTCCACAGAAAATAGCAATAGCCCCATCGAGTACGCGCAGGGAGCGCTCTACCTCCACGGTAAAGTCCACATGCCCGGGCGTATCGATAATGTTTATCCGGTACCCCTTCCAGTAACAGGTAGTAGCGGCTGACGTAATGGTTATGCCTCTTTCCTGTTCTTGATCCATCCAATCCATGGTAGCAGTACCTTTATCAACTTCCCCAATGCGATGAACTTTACCAGAATAAAACAGCATCCGCTCCGTGGTGGTGGTTTTCCCGGCATCGATATGGGCCATTATTCCTATATTGCGCGTCTTTTGTAGTTCAACCATGTCGCTCATGAAGTTAACCTCCTGTAGTAAGCAGCTATACTACCACCGGTAATGGGCGAATGCCTTATTGGCTTCCGCCATCTTATGAATATCTTCTTTCCTTTTAACTGCCCCACCGGTACTATTATAAGCATCAAGTATTTCCCCGGCCAACCTGTCTACCATGGTTTTTTCCCCACGGTTACGAGCATAATTTACCAGCCAACGTATAGCCAGGGTCTGCCGTCTTTCCGGACGTACTTCAACCGGAACCTGGTAGTTCGCCCCACCTACTCGACGGGCACGTACTTCCAATACCGGCATGATGTTCTTAAGGGCTTCCTCAAAAACCTCTATACCGGGCTTGCCGGTCTTTTCCTCCAACTTATCAAAGGCCTCATAACATATTCCTTCAGCCAAGCTTTTCTTCCCATCCCACATCAGTTTGTTAACCAGCTTGGTAAAGACTTTGCTGTTATAAATGGGATCGGGCATCACGTCTCGCTTGGGGACCGGCCCTTTTCTAGGCATTATCTTTCCCCCTTCTGCTATTTAACTTTAGGTTTCTTCGCGCCATATTTGGACCGACTCTGATTTCGGCCCTGAACTCCAGATGCGTCCAGAGCTCCCCGGACGATATGATACCTCACGCCTGGAATGTCCTTTACCCGACCACCTCTGATCAAGACTACCGAGTGTTCCTGTAGATTGTGACCAATGCCAGGTATATAGGCAGTAACTTCTATACCATTGGTTAACCTTACCCTGGCAACTTTACGCAGGGCGGAGTTAGGTTTCTTGGGAGTAGTGGTATAAACGCGGGTACATACCCCCCTCTTCTGTGGACTACCCTTTAGTGCAGGAGAGTCGGATTTACTTCCCATGCTCTTCCTGCCTTTTCTGACCAATTGATTAATAGTTGTCACTCCATTATACACCCCCTTTCTCAGCTGTTCCTGCAAATAGCACCATGTATCAGTTGGTGAGTATGCTCACGCACTTCAATATTCTAGCACCTGCCTGAGACAGAGTCAATCACTGACTGTGGTTTCAACTGCATTTTGTTCCTCCGGGCGGTAAATATCGATTACCCGATAGCGAGAATATCCAGTACCGGCCGGAATCAGTTTGCCGATAATTACGTTCTCTTTCAAGCCGATCAGATCATCGACTTTACCTTTAATGGCTGCTTCCGTCAATACTTTGGTGGTCTCCTGGAAAGACGCAGCGGAAAGGAACGAATCGGTATTAAGCGAAGCCTTGGTTATACCGAGTAATAGCGGCCTGGCTATAGCCGGTAGACTGCCTCCATTTTCCAGTATCCAACCGTTGGCCTTTTCAAAATCCGATACATCTACGAAAGCCCCCGGCAATAAGTTGGTATCACCCTGTGCCTCTATCTTAACCTTCTTCAACATCTGCCGAATCATTATCTCGATGTGCTTATCAGCGATGTCTACCCCCTGTAACCGATATACTTTTTGCACCTCATGGAGTAAATAAGATTGAACTGCTCTTAATCCTTTGGTTCGCAGAATATCGTGGGGATTCAATGGACCTTCGGTTAGTTCGTCGCCGGGCTCTACCACATCGCCTTCTTGCACCTTGAGTCTGGAGCCATAGTGGGCCAGATAGGCACCTGCTACTTCATCCTCACCATTGATTATCTGAACCTCTCTGCGCCCCTTATTATCCGCCAGGCGTACGCTGCCTGATACTTCGGTTACAACTGCCTGCCCTTTGGGCTTCCTGGCCTCAAACAGTTCTTCTACCCGCGGCAAACCACGAGTGATATCATCCCCGGCCACGCCACCGGTATGGAAAGTACGCATAGTAAGCTGGGTACCCGGTTCCCCAATGGACTGGGCGGCCAGAATTCCCACCGCTTCCCCGATTTCTACTTCATATCCGGTAGCCAGGTTACGACCATAACATTTCTGGCATACGCCATGCCGGGTCTTACAGGTCAAAGCTGACCTGATCTTTACTTGTTTAAACCCTGCTTTTACTATCTGCTCAGCGGCTTCTTCATCTATTTCCTGATCCCCCGCCACCAGTATCTCCCCGGTTTCGGGATGGATAATGTGATCTACAGCTATCCGACCAATAATACGCTCTTCCAATTCTTCAATAACTTCGGTTCCCTCGGTAATTTCGGCCACTATTATCCCTTCGTGGGTGCCGCAGTCTTCTTCCCTGATTATCACGTCCTGGGAAACATCCACCAAACGCCTGGTCAGGTACCCGGAGTCAGCAGTACGCAAAGCCGTATCAGCCAATCCCTTGCGCGCACCGTGGGTCGAGGTGAAATACTCCAGTACGTTAAGCCCTTCACGGAAGTTAGCCTTGATGGGCAGATCAATTATTTTGCCGGAAGGATCCGCCATCAGCCCCCGCATACCAGCCAGCTGCCTGATCTGCTGAAAGTTGCCCCGCGCTCCGGAAATAGCCATCATATAGACCGGGTTGAATTCGTCCAATTGATCCCGGAGTGCTTCCGTTACCAGGTCAGTGGCTTCATCCCATACATCAACCACCAGCTCGTGTCTTTCCTCTTCGGTAATAAGGCCGGCCTGGTAGTCTTCTTCAATCTCATCTACCCGGGCCTCGGCGTCTTGCAGAATTTTCTGTTTGGCTGCCGGGGTTTCAAAATCCGAAATCCCCACGGTTATACCCGCTTTGGTTGCATAATTATATCCCAGAGATTTAATACCATCCAGCATTTCCGCGGTAGCTTCATTGCCCAGCCGCCGGTAACAATTGTATACCAGTACCCCGAGCTGTTTTTTATCCATTACCCGGTTAATATACCCCAGGGCCGATGGTATGACCTCATTCATAATAACTCTGCCGGGTGTAGTTTCTACCAGTTCACCCTCCATCCGTATCTTGATACGAGCATGCAGGTCAATATCTCCAACTTCATAGGCCATGCGGGCTTCTTCTAGAGAGCTAAAACAACGTCCATCTCCCAGTGCCCCTTCCCGCATCAGGGTCAGGTAGTATACTCCGATCACCACATCCTGGGTAGGAGTCACCACCGGTCTGCCATCTTTAGGATTCAGGATGTTGTTGCTGGACAACATCAAGAGCCGGGCTTCAGCCTGAGCCGCAGCCGACAATGGGACGTGAACTGCCATCTGATCCCCGTCAAAGTCAGCATTATAGGCAGTACAAACCAACGGGTGGATCTGCAGAGCCCGCCCCTCTACCAGTACCGGTTCAAAGGCCTGGATACCAAGACGGTGCAAAGTCGGTGCCCGGTTCAACAATACCGGATGTTCGGTAATAACATCATCCAGGATGTCCCATACCTCATCCCGACCCCTTTCCACCATTTTCTTGGCACTCTTGATATTAGAAGCCAGTCCTCTATCTACTAATTTCTTCATGACAAAAGGTTTAAACAACTCCAGTGCCATTTCTTTCGGCAGCCCGCACTGATGCATCTTAAGGTCAGGCCCCACTACAATAACAGAACGGCCGGAATAATCTACTCTTTTGCCCAGAAGGTTCTGACGGAAACGCCCTTGCTTCCCTTTCAGCATATCGCTAAGAGATTTCAAAGGTCGGTTACCCGGGCCAGTTACTGCCCGACCCCGACGACCGTTATCAATCAGAGCATCGACCGCTTCCTGCAGCATGCGCTTTTCGTTACGAACAATGATATCTGGGGCCCCCAGATCCAGCAGCCGCTTCAACCGGTTGTTGCGGTTAATTACTCGCCGGTAAAGATCGTTGAGATCAGAGGTGGCAAACCTGCCTCCATCCAGCTGTACCATGGGACGCAATTCAGGAGGTATAACCGGCAGCACCTCCATAATCATCCATTCCGGATAATTACCGGAGTTGCGAAAACCTTCCGCTACTTCCAACCGCCTGATAGCCCGGTTTCTTCTTTGCCCGGTGCTGCTGCTGATTTCTTCCTTGAGTTCTCCGCAAAGTTTTTCCAGCTCTACCTGTTTTAGCAGTTCCTTGATGGCTTCCGCTCCAATTCCCACCTTGAACTTGTTTTCGTATTTTTCTTTTAATTCACGATATTCCCGTTCATTAAGGAGCTGCTTACGCAATAACGGAGTATCTCCCGGATCCAGTACGATATAATTAACAAAGTAAATGACCTTCTCCAGTACCTTGGGTGACATATCCAGAAGTAATCCCATACGGCTGGGAATGCCCTTGAGGTACCAGATATGAGATACCGGAGCCGCCAGTTCAATATGTCCTAACCGCTCCCGTCTCACCTTGGAGGTAGTAACCTCAACCCCACAGCGGTCACATACAATACCTTTGTGCCTGACTCGTTTGTATTTGCCACAATGACATTCCCAATCCTTGGCTGGTCCAAATATTTTCTCGCAGAACAGACCCTCCTTTTCTGGCCTGAGGGTGCGATAGTTTATGGTTTCCGGCTTTTTAACCTCTCCACTACTCCAGGAGCGTACTTTTTCCGGAGAAGCCAGCGCAATTCTGATGCGCCCGAAGTTGTTGACATCTAACAAGCCTTGTCTCTCCCTTCTAAGAAGATACCTGGAGAACAGCTGCTCTATAATCCCAGCCTCTATCCTAAAAGGCTATATCCTCCTCGTCTTCTTCCTCTTCACCCGGTTCATCATCCATTTCTGCCCCTGCCTTCTGAGGTCTGGGGAAAGTAGGAATGTCAAATCCTAGCTCACGAGCCTTTTCTTCCTCGTTGAGATTGCCATCCTCCTCCTTGATCTCCACATCAACATCATCCTCAGACAAAACGCGCACATCCAGACACAGGCTCTGGAGTTCCTTAATGAGTACCTTGAACGACTCGGGAACCCCGGGTTCAGGAATATTCTCTCCTTTAACTATAGATTCATAGGTCTTGAGCCGACCTACTACATCATCAGACTTGACTGTAAGGATCTCCTGCAGGGTATAAGCCGCCCCGTAGGCTTCCAGAGCCCATACCTCCATCTCGCCAAACCGCTGTCCTCCAAACTGGGCCTTACCACCAAGCGGCTGCTGGGTCACCAGAGAGTAGGGGCCGATAGAACGGGCATGAATCTTGTCGTCAACCAGATGGGCCAGTTTCATCATATACACATAGCCCACTACCACCTCGTTATCAAAAGGTTCGCCCGTCCGCCCATCACAGAGCTTTATTTTCCCGTCCTCTGATAATCCAGCCTCTCGAGATTTTCTGAAAATTATCTCTTCGTTAGCCCCATCAAAAACTGGCGAAGCTACCCAGAATCCCAGTGCCCGGGCTATCATTCCCAGGTGGCACTCCAACACCTGACCAATATTCATCCG
>JAAZLJ010000166.1 GCA_012799365.1 Syntrophomonadaceae bacterium
GTTTGACCAGATTAGTTTGAAAGATAATGCCGGAAAGATAGTGTCAGTAGAATTGAAGTGTTCAGATCGGACATTAACCATCAAACCCCAGGATAATCTCAAGAAGGGGACCAGGTATTCAGTAACCGTTCCACCCGGAGCGGTACGAAGTCCGGTGGGGGATCCGTTTACGGGAACTTATACTCTGACTTTCACTACCATAGCTGATGGTCCCCATTCAGTAGATTTTAAAGTAGGGCAGAATGTGGTCATCGTAGATGGTCAGGAACGATCGATTGATGTTTCCCCTGTATACAGGGACAACCATGTTTTTGCGTCTATTCGACCTGTTGCCGAGGCTCTCGACTTAGACCCAGGGTGGGATGACGCCGCCAGTACTATTGTATTTGTGAGGGGAAACACTGTGGTGGAATGGCCCATGGGATACACCGCAATTCTGGTTAATGGCCAGGCGGTCGAGACTGGTGTTTCTCCGATAATGGAATCGGACCGGGTGTTCGTTCCCATCAAGTACGTTGCTGAGGCCTTTGGTTACGAGGTGAGCGAGGACCCCGGTGGAGTTCGGCTGCGGTTAGGAGAAATACCGCAGGATGACCCAGGTAAACCAGAAGAACCCGCTAAAACTAGCAGTGGTGGAGGTAGTCCAGCTCCGACAGGTCCTCTGCTGGAAGAGTCAATTCGCACCGGAGCCACCACCATTGCACAAATTTCCGGCAAGGTTAAAGTGGAAATACCGGACAAAGCTATAGAGGGCAAAGATAGCAAGTTAGTGATTGATTCTGTGTCCGAGAGCAAAATGGCCAGGGCGGGGTTGTCAACGTTAAGTCCGGCCCTGGAGATTGCTGTAGAGAACGGGCAGATAGTAGGAAAAATAGCTGTTACTATGAATTTTAATCGGAATCAGCTGAAGTCGGAGGAAAAAGCGGCCATCTTTTACTATGATGAAAAGGCAAGAGAATGGATGCAGCTGGAAGGAACACTGAATGATACCCGGGATGCAATAACTGTAGAGGTGGATCATCCGGTGATGCTGGCCGTATTTGCGGTAGTGGAAGAAACAGATACAGTCAAGTCGGAGGCACCCGTCCCAGCTCCTGTTTCTACTCAATTGAAGGATCTGCAGGGACATTGGGCGGTATCCGATGTCATGCAGCTGGCTCAAATGGGAGCGGTCTGCGGTTATCCCGACGAAACATTTAAACCCGATAAAAATATCACGCGGGCCGAGGTTATGGCTATTCTGACCAGCGCTCTGGATTATGAGGACAGTAGTGATGTTTCTATTCTCCACGCCACATTTGCCGATGTCGATGATATTCCAGCCTGGGCTGGAGAAGCGGTGGCAGTTGGAGTTAAGCAGGGTATGATAAGTGGATATCCACAGGCGGATGGCACTATGATATTTGGGGCCAATCGCCCCATCAGCCGTATTGAGCTGGTGACCATTATCGGGCGTATTCTCGCAGACGAAATGGGGTCAGATGACCTTACACAGAGCGAGTTCAAGGATAACAGCGATATTCCGGTCTGGGGCAGGAATGCGGTTAATAGTGTAGTTGTTAAAGGAGTAATCAAAGGTTATCCGGATAATACTTTCCGGGCTCGGAACCAGGTTACCCGGGCGGAAGCTGCTGCCATGATAATGAGATTGATGGAGCACAAATAGGTCGTATTGGAGTCGGCCACCAGGTTGGGTCAGGTAATGCAATAAAAACCCCGTCCGGGACGGTAGGTCCGGGGACGGGGTTTTGTTAGTGGATATTCTATAAATAGGTCTCAAGCGGCCATTGTAAAGCAGGTTGTACTAATGCAGCAGTTGGGAGCCCCATTCTTTGATAGCTTGAGTGGCTTCGTCGTTGATTTCGCCATCCCATTTAAAACCGGGAGCGATCAGGCTAGCATTACACTCCTGAAGTTTGGATTCCAGCAGGTTTACCGCCTCGCAAAATTCTTCCCACTGGCTGTCACCTGGTCCGAAGACGGCCACGTTTTTTCCGGCCAGGTCAACAGCGTTCATGCCTTCGTAGAAATCTTGAAAATCCTCCTGCAGTTCTCCCCATTCCCAGGTGGAGGAGCCGAGGACGATGAGGTCATAGGCCAGCATTTCATGCGGATGGGCGTCGATGACGTTTTTACGGGTAACGGCATAGTTTTGCTGCAGTTCTTCCTCCAGAGCTTCGGAGAGGGTTTCGGTATTGCCGGTGGTTGAACCGTAGATAATAATAGCTTTTTCCATGATATCATCCCCCAAAACTTGATCTTGGATAAGCTTATTATTACCTGTACTACTGGCAAATATCCTAATTTACCTCGGGGGCACTTCGCTGTGTACTGCGACGTCACCTGCGGCCGGCCTTCAGGCTCCGCCTTCGATTCCGCCGGCACTTGTCGAAGCATCGTCGGCTTCGTAGGTCGCTTCACCGGGTTACCACACTCCCATAAAAAGTTATTTTTTATCATCAGCGTGTATCTACGGTTTCAAAGTTATTTTCATAGCAACGCACCGGGAGTGACAATATGCATTGAAGTCGTGGGCATTATGGGGAGTAGTATCATGGATTCCGTATAATCGCTTAATTTAAGGCCTCACTCTGCTTTTGAGCTAATGTTTCGGGATCTCGATTTATTACCAATTTAGATACGCAGTCGCGATGCATACGAAAAGTTGCGGTACCTTCACTGGCTGTACCGTATTGTAAATCATAGTCTGCCCGGCTGCCTCCACTGCTGACCCGGGCATAATTAGGTCCGTAGGCTTTGATCACTTTTTCCAGCGGATCTCCCACCTGAATACCCCGGTAGGTGCTGAACATGGGGTGACTGCTCTGAAAAATCCATACGGTATTTTGCTTTTTGGTGAACCAAAGCTGAAATTCCTTACCCGGGGGTTGATAAATAGTGCTCATTCCCAGAAACTGTCCTTCCCCAAACCATTTCTGCACATTAGCAAGCGGTTCCCGACCTACACAGATTTCTGCCACTTCACTTTTTACCAGGAAGTCTGACTCTTGCAGGTCGGTCTGTTGGGTGGGAAACTCGAATTTAACTCGATAAGTAGTATAACTGGTATAAAAACCGATGGCGGCTACAACTGCGACCAGGCCGATCACGAAAAGATAGTCTTTCTGTCTCTGCTTCAATGGTAAGCCTCCTTATTGATAGCCGTTTTTTCAGGGCCCGCTGTAGTTTTTATATGGGAGTGTTGATAGTCCGTCCGCTTCCGGGTTTGTCGACTGCAGTATTCCAGGTCGCTTCGCCGGGTTACCACACTCCTTTTTAGGATATTTTAATGTTTTCAGCGTTTTCATAACATTCAGTGCACTCTACGCCTGTTTTATGATTTATCAGCGTGCGCTTATGGTTTCAATTTTCATAGCCGACATAAAGATATTATAATCCTTTGCACGCCAGTGTACACCCCTGAAGAAAGCAGCAATTGGATTAATGTGGTGCCAAATGGTTTCAATATGGGTTACACTATTGATTAGCCATGATTTTGATTTCCGGGCCGGAGGCTAAAGAGCAGCAAGGAGTTGGTAGTTTGCCTGGGAAAGATAGTCGGTATACTCTGGTGGCAGTTTGCATAACTTCATTTTTAACCCCGTTCTCGGGCAGTGCTATGAACATTGCCATTCCTGCTATAGGCAAAGATCTGGCAGCTGATGTGGTTCTGTTAACCTGGATGACCATCGGTTTTTTGTTGACCTCGGCCGCGGTGTTGCTGCCAGTGGGGAGATTGGCAGATCTTCGAGGGCGTAAACCAGTTTTCTTGATCGGCCTTTTGGTATTCGGCCTGTCCAATTTTCTGGCGGGGCTTTCTATATCATCCCACATGCTGTTGGCGATGCGTATTGTACAGGGATTTGGTGGGGCTTTCATCTTTGCTACCGGTATGGCTATGTTAACCGCTGCTTACCCTCCACATATGAGAGGGAGGGTACTGGGTATTAACGCGGCGGTGGTATATATCGGACTTTCATTGGGGCCGGTGTTGGGGGGGTTCATAACTCATAACCTGGGCTGGCGTTATGTTTTCTTTCTGCCGGCATTATTAACGGTTATCGCCTTCCTGGCGGCTATGAAGATTAATCAGGA
>JAAZLJ010000167.1 GCA_012799365.1 Syntrophomonadaceae bacterium
ACATCGTCAATCGATTACTTAAAGAAATAGAAGGTCATCGTTTCCTTTTTACCCATACCGACCAGCCCCACAAGAATGACCTGCCCGGGGATCCGGATCCCCAGGTACTGGCTCGCCAGGGCCTGGTTGATGTTGTTGCTTATGGCCACAGCCATATTCCCGATATAAGAAAGGAAGGGAATGTGCTCTGGCTGAATCCGGGTCACTTGAAGGATAATGATAAAAAAGGGCATGACCCCACCTATGCAGTGGTTGAGCTTTCATCTGAGGGTGGGAGCATATACCTGGTAAATCTGAAATCCCAGGTGGTGGTTGACAGCGAAACTATTTAAACTCATGCTGCATGAACCGCCGAGGATAGTTAACGACGTAAGCTTTAACCTGGATGGGCAGACAGTTGATGTCCTTCAGTTTCCAGATGTGTTCGGTAAGATTTTTTACCATTGATGAAGGATTCATGGATACCGTGTTGAAATAGTTCGACACATGGGCAAATATTGCACTTGCGTAATAATATTGCAAAAAACTTGAATTATGGGGAATAGGGTGGGGGATGATCTTTGAAAGAGCAGTCAACCGAGCTATTGACCCTGTTAGACTCTGTCGACGATTTTATATGTATAACCGATCTTGCGGGTACAGTCCAATGGATGAATTGCTATGCTGCAGAGCGTCTGGGATACAGCCGTGAGCAGGTCTCGGGTAGAGATGTAGCTATCTTTTATCCTGCGGAACAAAGGCCAATGTTGGACGCCATTCTTACAGAGGCAATAAATTCTACAGGTAGTACTCGAAAAACTAATGTCCTTACCGTGGTGACCAGGGAAGATAAGCCGATTCCGATTGAACTGAAGGTGGCGAAAAGTCGCTGGAACCATCGGGATGTCCTCCTGGGTATCGCCCGTGACATTACCGAGCGCCTGCAGATGGAACGGGCTTTACGGGATAGTGATGAACGCTGGCAATTCGCTCTGGAAAACAGCGGGGCTGCGATCTGGGATTGGGAAGTTGAGACAGGTAAAGTCTTTTATTCCGATAATTGGAAGAAAATGCTGGGGTTTACCGTTAACGAGATAGATGATAGCCTGCATGAATGGGAAATCAGATTGCATCCAGATGACCGGGATTTTATTTGTAAGCAAATGGCTCGTCATTTCCGCAGGCAAACTCCTGACTATGAAGGTGAACAGCGGTTACTGTGTAAAGACGGAACCTATAAATGGTTTATGGATCGGGGTAAGGTCATAACCTGGACGGAAGACGGCAAACCGCTCAGGGTAATAGGTACTCACACTGATATTTCTAAATTAAAACATAGTGAGGCAGCGCTGAGGGAAAGCGAGGAAAAGTATCGTCGTATCGTTGAACTGGCCAACGAAGGGATTTGGATCATCGATGTCCACGGTAACACAACCTTTGTCAATGATAAGATGGCGGAAATGCTCGGTTATACGGTCGAAGAAATGATAGGAAGATCCGTAACCGACTTTGTGGTGGAGAAATCAGCCGGAGCTTTGCACATTGTTTTGGAACGACGCCGCCGAGGTCTAAAGGAACAACTTGATATATGTTTACGGCGGCGGAATGGTACCCTTTTGTGGACCATTGTAGGTTCAGCCCCTATATTTAATAAAGACGGCGAGTACACGGGAGCCCTGGCCATGCTTACGGACGTCACTGCGCGTAAACAGGCCGAAGAACGACGTTTTTTCAAGGCCTTTAATGCCGGTCCCAGTATGATGTATATCGCCACTTATCCTGAGGAAAAATTCATCAATGTAAATGACAGTTTCTGCCGCAGCACCGGCTATAGCCCACACCAGGTCATAGGCCTCACCTCACAGCAGCTCAATATCTGGGTAGATCCCGAGGAGCATTTACATTTCTTGCGCGAACTATTACCCGATAAAAGTATTCATAACCTGGAGACCTGCTTCCGTACGAAATCACAGCAGAAAAGGGTAGGTCTATTCTCGGCCGAACTTATCGAACTTTCTGGGGAGCAGTGTATGCTGGTGACCATGATCGATATAACCGAAATCAAGCGAATAAAGAAGGAAATGGCTCGGTTATCCCAATTACACCTGGTGGGGGAGATAGCAGCCAGTATCGGCCACGAGATTCGAAACCCCATGACCACGGTACGTGGTTTTTTGCAAATGTTGTATAGTCAGGGGAATCATAGCAAAGACCAGGAGTTTTTTAAGATCATGATTGATGAACTGGATCGGGCCAATTGGATAATAGCGGAATTTCTCAGTCTGGCACAAAACAAGCCCATCAAGTTGCAAAGCACCTGCCTGAACTCGGTGGTTAAAATCCTGCTTCCATTGATCCAGGCTAATGCGGCAGCTCAGGATAAAAATGTTGAGACCCGGCTGGGTTCAGTGTCTGAGCTTCAGCTGGACGAGAAGGAAATCCGCCAGCTTATCTTCAATCTCTGTAACAATGGCCTGGAGGCCATGACACCAGGGGGAACTCTCACTATAAGTACATATACAGTAAATAACGAGGTAGTATTATGCGTGGAGGATCTGGGTCATGGTATACCAGAGGAGCTGCAGGAGAAGATAAGTGTTCCCTTTTTTACCACCAAAGAGCAGGGAACCGGACTGGGACTATCCGTTTGCTACGGAATAGCAGCCAGGCATTCGGCGGCTATAGATTTCGAGACGAATTCGAAGGGAACCAAGTTTTTTGTCAGGTTTCCCGTATCACGGGAAGGGTCTGCTACGAAAATAATTTGAAACCGCAGATATACGCTGATGTACTGCAGTCGACAAGTCGGGGAGCGAGCGGGTTAACCACACTCCAATGAATTTGGGTGATACCAACAGTATCATTGATGTCTGCTAACAAACTCAGAAAGATGTTTTAACTTGCCTGTGTTCACGAACTGGTAGACAGGCATGAACGGGCTTCCGTCACCAGTTCATTCATTAACTCTTTAACTGAAGTAATCTGCTTAATACGGTAGGCATTATGACCAGCGAAGGCAAATCCCTTATCCATGTGCCCCAACTTGGCATTGATCAGAGCATCAGCGATGCAGTACGGGGCAGTTCGTGGATTGCACGGTTTGAGGCAGTTATACCGGCACTTCACTTTGTCCGTTTTCTTACCGGCTTGTTCAATAAACTCATTCTTGATGGCCCGACCCGGCATTCCTACCGGGCTTTTTATAATAACCACATCTTCTGGTCCGCTGCGCAGGAAGGCTTCCTTGAAAGCATCAGAGGCATCACACTCATGGGTGGCTACAAATCTGGTGCCCATCTGTACTCCGGCACATCCCAGGTTAATAAAACGGGCGATATCCTGCCCATCATAGATTCCACCGGCAGCGATAACTGGAATTTTGCGGCCAAACTTATCTTCAAACGGTTTTACGGCTTCAATGACCCCTCTAGCAATGTCCTCCAGAAGATGTTCCTCCATATGTTCCAGTTGTTCCAGAGAAAAGCCCAGGTGGCCGCCAGCCAGAGGGCCTTCAACTATTACAGCGTCAGGGCAATAATTATATCGTTTATGCCATCGGCGAGCGATAAGCTGGATGGCCTTGGGTGATGACACGATGGGAACGGCGGCGGTGCTGGTATCCATAACATATTGGGGCAGGCTCAGCGGTAGACCAGCCCCGGCCACCAGCAGGTCGATAGACTCATCCACGGCTGCTCTTACCATTTCGTCAAAGTTGTTAATTGCTACCATTATATTGACGCCCAAAACCCCTCCGGGGCACAATTCCCGGGCCCGACGTATCTCTTTGCGTAAAGCTCTCACATTGGCCTGACGCTTATTGGTTCGATAGTCAGGCTCGTCCATACCGATTTCTACAGCCGATATAGTACCTACTCCACCTTCTCGGGCTACGGCTGAAGCCAGTCCAGAGAGTGAAATACCGACCCCCATACCCCCCTGTACAATAGGAATAGAAGCTGTGTGATTACCTATGTGTAATTCTGGAAGTTTCATCTGTTCACCCTGTTTCTATTATTAGAATATAACGGTATACATTCTATTGCATTATAGCCGATATGCAGGGGAATTGAAAGAAACTTATGTGCATTCATCAGCGTGTATCTGCGGTTTCAAATTATTTTAATAGCAGCATTTTGAACTTAAAGATATGCATATCCACCAGATCACAGAACGAATTTTTGGGTATTGGCACTGACTATAATATAGGTTATAATGCAAACGTAGGGTCAGGCACAGCGCCTGACGGTAGTTCAGCAGTATGGTAGGAAAGCTTTAGAAAACACAAAACGGTAGTACGGTGAGATGGTAGGTAATACGGGACGCGTACATAATAACCTGGCGTGGTTATGCAATGCAGGCCTATGACCAGGGTTTGTAGCGACTGGGAAACTCCTACTATAGGAGTTTTTTTTATTGCCCGTAAACCAATTCTCATCGGCAGCTAACTCAAAGGAGGAAGGAAAGTGAGAAGTTGGTTGGGGATTCGTAACTGGAAGCGTTTTTCACGCGTAGGAAAAAGGGTGGTGGCATTAATGGTGGCGGTAGTCTTTATGGCTACTTCAGCCGGTTGTTCTCAGACCGGTTCATCGCCAAAATCAGAGGGGCAAAAGACTGTCGAGCTGCGTCTGGCCCATTTCTGGCCAGCCACACATCCAGCAGAAACCGAGCTGGTTCAACCCTGGGCCGGGGCAATTGAGGAGGCCACTGCAGGAAAGGTTAAGATAACCAGCTATCCTGCTCAAACCTTGCTACCAGCAGATGGGATTTATGATGGAGTAGTCAGCGGGGTAGCCGATATTGGTATCTCTTGTTTCTCTTATACCCGGGGTCGTTTTCCGGTACTGGAAGTTTTTGAACTGCCAGGTATTACTTATAATAATTCCAAGGTGGCCAGCAAGGTAGCCTGGGAAGGCATTCAGGAACTTAACCCGCCAGAAGTTCAGGATACCAAACTATTAATGGTACTTACTACGGGCCCGGGGGATCTGTACACCAAAACTCCCGTACGGAAACTGGAAGATTTGAAGGGCCTGGAAATAAGGGCTACTGGACTGAGTGCTAAAACCCTGAATGCCGTTAGGGCCACTCCAGTGGCTATGCCCCAGTCCGAAGCTTATGAGGCTTTGTCCAAAGGGGTAGTCAAGGGGAACCTGGGACCGGTAGAGGTCTTACAGGGTTGGAGACAGGCAGAAGTTACTGACTACCTGACCAAAACCCCTTTTCTCTACAATACTTTATTTTTTGTTACTATGAACCGAGATAAATGGGATTCTCTTACCCCCGAGATACAGAAAGCCATCCAGGAAGTGAGTGAAGAATACTTTGAAAAAGTAGCGATAGGCTTATGGGATAAACAGAATGAGTCCGCCCTGAAGTTTGCGGTTGAGCAGCATAATATGGAAGTTATAGAGCTATCATCAGCGGAGAAAGAACGATGGATAAGCCTGGTAAAGCCTATTCAAGACGAGTTTGTAGCCAGAATGGACCAGGAAGGATTTGACGGCCACAAAATTCTCCAGACTGCTGAAACACTGGCGCAAAAATACAATCAGGAATACAAATAGTTCTTGGGGAGGGGAATGAGTAATGCAGTTAATAGTATCATTGGTTACCAGGCTGAGTCGAATGTTAGATAAAATAGCCGGGCTGTGTATCGCCAGTGCGATGGTATTGGTAGTAGCCAACGTAATACTGCGGGCAGTATTCCATCGTCCGATTTTAGGTACTTATGAGCTGGTCGGTTTTTTAACTGCTCTGGGAATCGCCCTGGCCCTGGCCCAGTGTGCCGTTGAAAACGGCCATATTGCGGTAACTTTTATAGTCGATCGTTTCCCGGTTAAACTACAGGCTGTCATTGATCTGGTGACCGGTGGAGCTGCTCTGGTATTCTGGGTGGTATGTGCCTGGCATCTGGGGAAAGAAGCCAGCAATATGACGGTTAGTGGGGTAGTCTCTTCCACTGCTCAAATACCGGTTTCGCCCGTAATCTACCTGGTAGGCCTGGGCATGGCGGCGCTATCGCTGGTCCTGCTGTTCCAGTTGGAAGGGTCTTGGAAGCAGGTATTCTCCGCTCTACCCCTGGTCAGTCTGCAGCGGCATCCCGAGTGGGAGAAGGCGACCAAATGAGTCCGGTAACAGCTGGCATTACAGGTATAATAATATTTTTGATCTTGCTGGTATTAAGAATGCCCATTGCTTTTGCTATGGCCCTGGTTGGGTTTGCCGGTTTCAGTTATTTGACATCCACCACCGCCGGTTTCAGTATGGTGGCCAAAGAGATATTCAGTACGTTTTCCGCGTATTCCTTGAGCGTTATAGCTATGTTTGTATGGATGGGGTTTCTGGCTTACTATTCTGGGATCGGTTCCCGCCTATACGTTTTTGCCCATAAACTCATCGGGCATTGGCCGGGGGGCCTGGCCATCGCCACCCAGGCGGCCTGTGCGTTTTTTGGTGCTATCTGCGGATCTAATACTGCCACGGCGGCTACTATGGGAGCCATAGCTTTACCCGAGATGAAGAAATATCAGTATGATACATCTCTGGCTACCGCCAGCGTAGCGGCTGGCGGGGTCCTGGGAGTGCTGATTCCTCCCAGCGTTATCTTTATTGTATATGGAACGGCTACAGAGCAATCGGTAGGGAAGCTGTTTTTGGCCGGGATCATTCCCGGTATAATGTTGATGTTTTTGTACATGATGGTGATCTATCTTCTTACTCTTCGTAACCCTGACCTGGCCCCGGCCGGGGTTCGGGCCAGCTGGAAGGAAAGATTTCAGGCCCTACGGGGTGGTTTGGGTGAGGTATTGGTTATATTTGCTTTGTCCATGGGGGGTCTCTTTAAGGGATGGTTTACTCCTACCGAAGCCGGAGCGGTGGGGGCGGCCGGGGTTCTCCTGGTAGGTCTGCTGGGAAAGCGGCTGAACTGGAAAAGGTTTAGCAGATCGCTTTTAGATACCACCAAAACCACAGCCATGATACTGCTGCTGGTGGCTGGAGCTACCATATTTGGACGTTTCATGGCGGTCAGCCGGGTTCCTTTCGAACTGGCCAACTGGACCAGTTCTCTGGCTTTACCGGCGTTCGCCATTATGGGGGTTATCCTTTTTATTTATCTGGTGCTGGGCTGTTTTCTTGATGCCCTGGCCATGATCCTGCTGACCATACCCATATTTTATCCTATTGCGGTTACCAGTCTGGGATATGATCCCATCTGGTTCGGAGTAATTATTGTCCTGGTGGTGGCTATGGGAGTTATTACTCCACCAGTGGGGATGAATGTCTACGTTATCAAAGGGGTGGCACCGGATGTGCCTTTGGAAACGATTTTCAAGGGCATCTGGCCTTTTCTGGCCGCGGTGATAGTCTGTGTGATTATACTAATAGCCTTTCCGCAGATGGCTACCTTCCTGCCTGACTTGCTGGGTAAGTAAGCGGAGAAAGTATCATCGTGTCAGTACTTCGTCTATTTTCTATAGCAAATGTTCATATAGGTTACCCCAATACCATTGAAGAATGAAAAACAGCATATTATTCGGAGAGTATTAACCGGCTCGCTCCGATACTCCTCGACTGCAGTACAGCTGAGGTTACAATTTCATACGGTAAAAGGCCGGGATTTTCCCCGGCCTTTAGTCATTTACGGTTAATTCTACTGCGATAACCCAATCATATAAATCTACGTCTATCTGCGTTAATCTGCGTCTAATTATAGATTGCTCGATTAACTCAAGGCATAATCACGATATTGTTGGCTACCGGCCGCTGCTTGCCGTCAGAAGGACGGTTCAATACCCGATCTTTAAACACCATGGCACTGGAACCACCCCCATCGAGATTATAGCCCTCTTTAACCCCCAGTTCGATCAGTTTGATCTGTAACCGTTCCAGGGTTACTCCTTTACTCCAGTCTGATTGTCTCCCGTCTACAACGATGAGGATAAAATCTCCGTTGGCATATTCACCGATGATGGTGCGCGGGTGTTTGGTGTTTTTCCACTCTTTGGGTAAGGGCAGGGGTTTACCCCCCTGAATCAAAATCGGTAAAAAGCTGACCCCCTGAATCGGTTTATGGTTCAACAGAGCTTTTTCTTCCCGGAAATGACCACCGATCAGCTTACCATGCTGGCCGATACCAGCAAAAAACACCTCTCCATTCGAGGGATGAAAGCCGGTCACGAATTCTCCATCTACTATAGTATTGCCAATGGGGAATATACCTGTCTTCCCATCTTTAACCGCCGAATAAAAGCCACCACCGTTAACTCCCAAAATCGCTCCGGTACGTTTGACCGCACTGCTGGTGGTTTCGCTTCCTCCCAGCTTGTCCTGACCCAGTACTACTTTGACTACCGATGGATCGAACAGCTTGGCTTTGGCTATGTAACCTCGATAGCCCAGTTCATCCAGTTTGAAAACCTTGATCTCCACTCGCTGGGAACGATAACTATCAATGGCCGGTCCCAGCATGGTCAGGATACGTTTTTCGTACATCTGGTCGGACATCTCTTTCTGATCCTGGCTTCGGTGTGCCAATTCCTGCAGTAACTTTTCTTGTTCCTTATATTCTCTTTCCTGTTCCGCAATTGATTCATTCAGAAAGGCCGCGTTTTGCCGAAGATTAGATACACTGCTTTCCACCCGGGCAGCAGCCTGATCCATCCCCTCCAGAGGCAGCGATAGGGCCTCAGCCTGCTGCTCAAATCCCACCAGGACCAGGCTTAGTCCTATAAATGGGGCCAGTAGAAATACAGCTATTAAAATGTAAGTCTTCCACTTCATCATGGTGCCTCTTTCAAAATATTCAAACTTTTAGCCAGCTGCTGCAGCTGCTGGTCAAGATTTTCTATCTTCTGGTTCAGATTCTCCTGGGTGGAACTGGAACTGGCCAGAGTTTGGTCTGCATCCTGCAGAGCCAACTCAATCTCATCAACTTCGGCAGCCAGGGAATCCATGCGGTTTTCCAGTTCTTGTACATGGATAGCATTGGTTTGCTGCACGGTTTCAAAGCAGCGATCAATGTACAGCTTGCCAGCATAAAACCCACCAACTACCATCAAGACCCAGGCTGCCACTATGAGAGAGATAAAAAGATAATGCCGTTTGGATTCCCGGGGCAGGGGAGATGGTGGTGGGGGTGTACCAGTATTAGAGGATTTGCTCATTGCCTTCACACCTTTCATGTTATCTGTCGACTATATTACCATAAAAACTTCCGTGTAAATCCCGGGCCCTTTATTGATTGATACTAACCAAAACTCTTTTACTTACATAGAATACATTAAATTGCCCGAAAGGAGGAGCTAATTATGAGCAGTACCGATGAAATGCAGTTGGCTCGAGCCTATTTTAAGATTCAACAGTATACCAAAAGGTATTCGCCGATGGAAGGACTGCAAAGAGGCACCATATTCCCCGAGCTGTTTATGCCGTATGGGCCCCGGCGGGGTCGTAAAAAAGAAGGCGATGGGGGAAAGAAGGGAGTGAAATTCTTTGGACAAAGACCGTAAACAGCTGCTGGTGCACATAATGGCGGAAGAATTTACTGCGGTTGAGTTTAACCTGTATTTGGATACCCATCCTGATGACAGGAAAGCCCTGGCTGCGTATAACGAAACGGTTACACGACTGGCTGATTTAAAAAACCAGTATGAGAAAAGGTACGGGCCCCTGACTAATTTTGGCTACGTCCCCAGCGAATATCCCTGGAGATGGGTAGAAGAACCCTGGCCCTGGGAAATCAATTTTGCCTAGAAAGGAGACAACAGGAATGTGGATTTATGAAAAAAAGCTGGAGTACCCTATAAAGGTATACAGTACCAATCCCAAACTGGCCAAAACGGTTATTACGCAGTACGGTGGCCCTGATGGTGAACTGGCCGCCTCGCTGAGGTATTTAACCCAGCGGTATACCATGCCGACGGGTAAATCCAAAGCAGTTCTCAACGATATCGGCACCGAAGAACTGGCTCACATGGAAATCGTAGCCTCGCTGGTCTATAACCTTATTAAAGATGCATCAGTGGAACAGATCAAGGCAGCTGGCATGGAAGGATATTTTGCCGACCATGACCGGGCCCTCTATTTCGTGAATGCCTCGGGAGTTCCCTGGGTAGCTTCTTACATCCAGTCAAAGGGGGATCCCATCACTGACTTGCATGAAAACCTGGCAGCTGAACAGAAAGCCAGATCTACCTATGAATACCTGATTCAGCTTTCTGATGATCCGGGGGTAACAGAAACCCTCCGATTCCTGCGGGAAAGGGAAATAGTACACTACCA
>JAAZLJ010000238.1 GCA_012799365.1 Syntrophomonadaceae bacterium
AAGAGAACCTCAATTTCATTGCCGATACCCTGGGCCGGAGAAAGAAAGAAACTGCCCGGGATACCATACGCCGCTACTTTTTAAACGATTTTTACAAGGATCATGTCAGGACCTATAAAAAGCGTCCCATCTACTGGCTGTTTACTTCCTCCGGCAGGGGGAAAGCCTTCAATGCGTTAGTTTACCTGCACCGCTATCAACCGGATACGGTTGCCATTCTTCGCACCGATTACCTGCATCGTCTGCAGGATGTGCTGGAGGTGGAGAAACAGCATTTACAGCGAATTATTAACGAAGAAGCTGGCAGCCGCTCGGCTCGCAGTGCAGATAAGAAGCTCGCCCGATTAGACCGGCAGCTTCAGGAGCTGAATAAATATGAAGAAGTGGTCCATCACTATGCCGATATGCGTATCGACCTCGACCTGGATGACGGCGTGAAAGTGAATTACGCTAAACTGGGTGAACTGCTGGCGAAGATTTAGCATGTTTAAGGGATAATCAAAACAAAAACGGGAACAGCTTTGCTGTCATATTCCAGCAGCGATAGATGAGTTCGGCATCGGGGTGGTTAGATTCGTTGATACCTGTACTTGCTCAGGATAATGTAGAAGGCGCGACGATGGTTGATATCCGGATAATATCGGGGGATAAAGTTTATTAAGCCTAAAAAATGGAGGATAAGATGGAACGGGGACAAATCGAGCAAAGTCTTAATAAAAAGTTTAATGAAGCATTGAGACCGGGGGAAAAACGTAAGATTGTCTTCTGGTATGATACCGAGGGGCAATTCATTGACTTAATTGATAAACTACATCTGGAACAGGTGAAGGTGCATCATCTGACGGAGCACAACTATTTTTATACCAAGTATCTGCTGGAAGTGGAAGATACCGAATCCAATTACCTGATATACGCTAACCACAGGCCGGCCCGGGATGAGGATAACTGGCTGCTTGATACCTATCTCTATTCCTATGAGTTTTATGCGGATCGGCTCTTAATCCAGAT
This sequence comes from Syntrophomonadaceae bacterium, assembly GCA_012799365.1. Classification (GTDB taxonomy): domain Bacteria; phylum Bacillota; class Syntrophomonadia; order Syntrophomonadales; family Syntrophothermaceae; genus JAAZLJ01. Next base: position 1,009 of record JAAZLJ010000238.1, read on the forward strand.
GGAAGAATTGGGCATCCCTATGTCGCTGCGACCTCAGGTGAAACGCTATGAGAAGTTTTTCAAGAATGCTGAACGCCGCAAAAGGTTGGCCAGTTATAAGGAATGGGGACCCACCCCAGCAGGGAATGTCCCCAGACATTCCGGCTATGATGAGGCGGCGTTGGAAATTGCGATGATGTCCGTCTTATGCGGATTAAAATACGCTGATCAACAGGAAGTCTATAAAAAGGTGCTGGGCAGCGGCATAGAGGAAGAGAACAACCGGTTTCTGTCTGATATCAGCCGATTTATGGACGAGCAGGTCTTCTGGAAGCATGCCGGCAGGTATTTCGGCTATGCCCGTGAAGAACACTCCCTGCAGAAACTGGCGGCCCATATCTTGATTAACAGCCTGAGAAGAACTCTTGATGATAAGTATCTTCATCCATTCCAAGAGTATCTGGCTGATCAGGGAAAGGGAAACTGCATTTATTTTGTTGATCACTGGATGAATAACCAAACGGATAACGACAGGTATGAAGCTCTATCCTCTGCTGTAGATAGAATGATAGATATGGCGGGGCGTATAGAGAGTGTACCTGTAGAAGAACTGAGTCAATGCGACGGTTTTGAGTGTTTTGAGCAAAAGATTCTCCATTACATTCAGGAATCTATCAGTAATCAGGTGGAGAACTATGATTTCTATCTTAACCTTATCAAAGCTCGGCGTACCAAACACTGGTACCGGAAATATAAAGACATTTATGAAGCCTTATACCACCTGTTAAAAATACTGGCTCTAAGGAAAACACTGGCGCCGATTCCCATGGTAAGCACTGAAGAGATCTGGCAGTGCTATGCCCAGCATTATTATCGGGTTGATTATCATTACCGTAATTTCTATTGGCATTATGAACAGAATCCGGTGGAAGTGCTCAAGCCTATGCGCGAACTGGCGGAAAATATCTACAGCAATTGGTTCTTGCAAGAACTGGGTACTGCGTGGTCGAATGCGCTGGAAAATAAGCTGCAAGATGGCTGGCAGGTGGAAGGAGTTATCCGGCAGCAGGACTTCTATCGACGTGAAATAGAACCCACGATTAATGCTGGTGAACGTTTTTTTGTTATCATCTCTGATGCTCTTCGCTATGAAGCTGCTGTGGATATCGCGATTCGATTGAACCAGGAAACGGTAGGAACGGTTAACCTGGATACCATGCTGGGGGTCCTGCCCTCAACCACACCTTATGGAATGGCAGCCTTGCTGCCTCACCAGGAAATAAGTTTGGACGAGAATCAACATGTACTGGTGGATAGCAGGAAAACTGATAGTCTTCAAGAACGAGAACAGGTCCTGCAGAAGCGGGTATCAGATGCTGCTGCCGTGCATTACCAGACTCTCATCGATATGAACAAAGAAACCCGGCGGGAATTGGTGAAGGGGAAAAGGCTCATCTATATCTATCATGATAGTATTGATGCCACCGGACATACCGCAGCCACCGAAGTCAAGGTGTTTGATGCCGTTGAGCGGAGCCTGGAGGAAATTTATCGTTTAATCCGTCTGATTCGGGATGATCTGAGTGGGGTAAATATTGTCGTGACAGCTGACCATGGCTTTCTCTATAAGCGGGATCCTCTGCCTGAAAGCGGCAAAATGAAAAAGGAAACGGTAGCTGCTTTTGAAGAAAAAAGGCGCTATATACTCAGTTATCAAGAAGTGGAAAGCGATTCCTTAATGCTGTTTAAACCAGATTATATTAACTCAGCAGCAGGGTCATTATGTATTTATGTACCTCGTTCGACTATTCGATTCAAGGTACAGGGACCCGGATATAACTTCGTCCACGGAGGCGCCGCTCTGCAGGAAGTGATGGTACCTTTGATAAAATACAAGGCTTTGCGGGGGTCCAATCGCAAGAAGAAAGAAGAAAACAAGGTCAAACTCAAACTGATCAACGAATCACGTAAGATAAGCAATAACTTGTTTAGTCTGGAGTTTTTCCAGACCGAAAAAGTAGATGAAGAACATCTCGGCAGAACGGTTGAAGTTTATATAGAAGACGAGAACGGTAAGATAATCTCCAATCGGGAGATGCTTATTGCGGATAAGCGTTCTGACAAACCGACAGAACGCACCTATAAAGTGAAAATGACCTTAAAAACCGGGCGTTATAACAAACAAAAGGATTATTTCCTGATGGTCAGGG
>JAAZLJ010000035.1 GCA_012799365.1 Syntrophomonadaceae bacterium
GGGCAAAAAAACACAAAAGCATGCAGGCGTATAATGCCCGCATGCCATCTACGAAAGCCATAAATGTAAATAAGGGGCCTGCACTAATGTCCAGGCCCCTATTATCGTTACTCTAGTATTTGAAGAATCCCTCACCGGTCTTGCGTCCTAGTTTACCGGCACGAACCTTCTTAACCAGCAACGGGCAAGGACGATATTTGTCATCGCCGAACTCCCCGTGCAGGGTTTGCATGATAGCCAGGCAGATATCCAGGCCGATCATGTCAGCCAATGCCAGAGGACCCATTGGATGTCCGGCACCCAGTTTCATCGAGGTATCAACATCAGCTTCGTTGGCTACCCCTTCCATAACAGCATACATACCTTCGTTCAGCATGGGAATAAGCAGACGGTTTACTACAAATCCAGGAGCTTCATTGATTTCAACCGGAGTCTTGCCTAACTTTTCAGTAAGATCCTTGATCTTGTCATAGGTTTCCTGGCTGGTAGAAGCACCTTTAATAATCTCAACCAGCTTCATAGCCGGTACCGGATTGAAGAAGTGCATTCCGATAACCTTATCTGCTCTTCCGGTAGCTGCGCCAATCTCAGTAACACTGAGAGCCGAGGTATTGGAAGCCAGAATGCATTCGGGCTTACATACTTCGTCCAATTCTTTGAATATGGACTTTTTGATGTCCATTATTTCTACCGCAGCTTCAATAACTACGTCGCAATCCTTGGCTTCTGCTATATCCACGGTACCACTAATCCGACCCATAGCAGCGTCTTTATCCTCAGCCGCCATTCTACCCCTGTCGACCGCTTTGGCCATGCTCTTTTCAATACCTGCAATGCCCTTGTCGACAAACTCTTGCTTGATATCCCGTACGATTACATCGATCCCAGCCTGGGCTGCCACCTGTACAATGCCCGCACCCATAGTCCCTGCACCAAGTACCATAATTTTCATTCCAAATTACCTCCTAACTTTTTCTCTCTAAGTTTTAAAAAGTATTCCGACTGTAATATATCAGCTTGGTCAACGACATCTGCCGCCGCTCCTACTCACCCCCTATCCTGTAAATCTTTCAGGGAAATGACTGCCCGGTAATAAACCCGGACAGGCATCCAGGCCAGAAAACACAAAACCCTGTTGATTCGGCTGTACCGTATTTATAGATATCTTTTGTCCCTGGCCTTAATGTAATTCTAACCATTAGTGGTTAACCGAGTACACAAGGTCAACCTATCAATCATTATTTTCTACGCTGGCTTTGTGAAATCCTTCTTTTTAATACAAAATTATTCTTGGACTTTGGTTTCAATTACAGTAGAGTCTCATTATACCGGTGGTATCACCGGAGGCATGAAAGTGGTACTATCATTGGAATGTAATAACCCTCTTGCTCCCGGATTCGTCAGCCTTCAGGCTTCGTCAGGTCGCTTCATCGGGTTACCACACTCACTTTTAGGACGATTTTTATGTTTTCAGCGTATTCATAAATATTCAGCGTTAATCTGCGTCCATCAGCGTGTATCTGCGGTTTCATTGGTAGCCCAAACCGGGATGGGATAACACAACCAAAGGAAAAGGGGCCGCTCAAAAGGGCCCCTTTAACCGTTAATATCGAACTTAAACCCTACTACTCCATGGCCCGCCAGACCAGTTCTGCAACGTCGAGAACCTGAGCACTGGCATCTTCTATCTCTTTAACACCGTCAGCAATCATGGTCAGACAGAACGGACAGTTAGTAACAACCAGTTCCGGATCCGGCTGTAACAGCTGCTCGGTTCTGGTATCATTAATGCGTTTGTATCCTTCGACCGCGTCCTCTTCTAACCACATACGACCGCCACCGGCACCACAACAGAAACCAAATTCGCGAGCCTGCTCGATTTCAACCAGACTACAGCCAGTAGCCTGTATAACCTTTCTGGGCTCATCGTAAACGTTGTTATGACGTCCCAGGAAGCAGGAATCGTGATAGGTCAGTTTCGCGCCGAGAGATTTGGTCATCTTAATCTTGCCATCGGCAATCAACTGGGCCAGGAACTCGGTATAATGGTAAACTTCATAGTCTCCACCCATCTGTGGATATTCATTCTTGACACAGTTATGGCAGTGCGGGCAAACAGTTATTATCTTCTTGACTCCGTAGTTGTTCATAGATTCAATATTGGAAGCAGCCAGAGTCTGATACAGATATTCGTTACCCAATCTGCGTGCCGAGTCACCACAGCAGTATTCTTCAGTTCCTAGATATCCGAACTTGATGCCAGCTTTGTTGGCTACCTTGACCAGAGCCTCGCCAACTCTCTTATAACGATCGTCAAATGCCACTGCACACCCTGCGTACAGCAGATACTCAAATTCTTCGCCGTCTTCAGGCAGCAAGTTCACCATTTCGCGGATGCCTCTTTCTTCTAACCATCCGGCACGGTTGGCAAAACCTACGCCCCAGGGGTTGTAGTTTCTTTCCATGTTGGTGAAAGCCATCTGGGCTTCTCCAGGCATATCGCCCTGCCACATTACCAGGTTACGGCGCATGTCAATTACCTTCGGAATATGCTCGATAAACATCGGGCAGTGTTCCATACAGGCCCGACAGTTAGTGCAGTCCCAAACTACTTCGGGAGTTACTACGTCGTAAATAAGGTGCTGTTCCATAACCGGCTTGATTTCCTCAGCTTCAGCTTCAGCGGTCATGGCCATTTCAGCTGTCTCCGCATCATGCCCTGCAGAACTGGCTGCAATCAGATACGGAACCTTTTCTTCCCAATGCGTCTTCATAGCCTGAATCAGGGTCAGCTTGGGATTCAGGTCTTTACCGGTCAGATAGGCCGGGCAGTTCTCCTGACAGCGACCACAGCGGATACAGGCATCCAGGTCTATAATGTCTTTCCAGGTAAAATCTTCGATGTTTTCTACACCAAAGGTTTCAGCTTCTTCGATGTTTTCCACCATTCTGCAGGCACTTGGTTCCAGATCACGAGTGAAGTAATTAATCATACTGGTGAAAATATGCCACAGTTTGGTGAAAGGTACCATGCCTATGAACAAAAATGCCAATGCCATGTGGAACCACCACATAATACGGTGCCACATAAGAGCCCCATCCAATGACATACCGGCAAACATCTTGGCAAACAGCCAGCCAAAGGGTGAAGCTACACTTTCGTACATGATCAGATCAATACGGGTAGCAAGCTTGATCTGGGCAGCAATCCTTAATCCTTCAATAAGGAAACCGGTGAAAAGAATAGTAAAGATAAGTGCTATAATCCAACCATCAGACGATTTGCTATCATTCAAGCGCTCCGGCTTCTGGACGTACCGTACAAAAGCCAGCACCAGTATACCAATCATAGCTAAAAATCCGAGAACGTCGACAACCCATGAAAAGCCGATATAGATATTACCTTCTACCGGCGGCCACCCCAGCCAGTGGTGAGAGGCATCAATACCAGCTGCCATAAACAAGATAAAGAATCCCCAGAATAGGAAGAAGTGCATCCAACCCGCCAGGGGCTTCTTAATTACCTTGGCCTGGGCCAGGGCATAAAATAACAGAGATCCTATTCTGCTCCACAACTTATCAGCCCGGTTTATCCTGCCATTGGCTTGCAGCCAGGCAATTATCTTCGTGTATAACCCATAACAGAACGCTCCAATGGGTATAAACATAATTAAATAAATGAGCCATTCGTAGGGAACATTGGCCCCGACAACCCTCATAGGGACATCGTAGACCTCTAACCTCGTAAAACCGAAAAGCATGAAAATATTCCCTCCCTTAAATTCGGAATATGAATACTGGATATGCCGGCCTGAGCCGTGCATATCCAGCCTTCATTCATCTTCTGAACCGGGTCCGACTTCCCAGATAATAGTCTATTTCTTGAGTTCTTCGATTAAGGTGGGAATTATTTTGAACAGGTCACCTACAGCACCCAAATCAGTTACACTGAAAATAGGAGCTTCTTCGTCAGTGTTGATCGATACAACGAACTTGGAAGAAGACATTCCTGCCAGATGCTGAATGGCACCGGAAATACCAGCCGCAATGTACAGAGTCGGGTTAACCACTTTCCCGGTCTGTCCAACCTGTAACTCATGTCCCAGCCAGCCCGAGTCAATAGACGCACGGGAGCCGCCTACAGCTCCACCCATGAGGTCTGCCAATTCTTCGACCAGGGCGATGCCTTCCGGCCCTTTGCAACCGCGTCCGCCAGATACCACTACATCAGCCTCGGTAAGTTCAGGTCTTGCCGAAACCGTGGGTATAAATTCCTTAACATTCTGATATACATCAGCAGCAGTCGCTTTAACGTCTACATTGACAACTTCACCGGCACCAGCGTTCTCTGTTACTTCCCAAACCCCAGCCCGAATGGTACCCATCACTGGAGCACTGGCTATCTCTACCTTGGCCAGAGCTTTCCCAGCATAGATAGACCGGGTGAAAACACCTTTACCCGCGCTTATATCAGCTTCCAAGCAGTCTGTCGCCAGGCCCAGTTCCAGCTTCTGAGCTATCCTGGCAGCCAGGTCACGACCATTGAAAGTATGGGCAAAAAGCACTGCATTGGGGCTGCTCTCTTCGATCATAGCCGCCAACTGAGCCACATATGCACCAGTATTGTACTCAGCAAAAATATCATCTTCCGCTACTAACACCTTGGCTGCTCCGTACTGAGCCAGCTCCGGAGCCAGACCAGCTACACCCTTACCGAATACGACCGCGGAAACTTCGTCTCCCCACTTTTGAGCCTCAGAAAGCATTTCAAAAGTAACTTTACGAATGTTACCGTCCCTCTGTTCTACAAAGATCCATGTTCCAGCCATTCAGTTACCCTCCTTTTAATTGTTAAATACTGGAATTGCAATATTCTACTTCTTGATTTCAACCTTGGCTTCGTTCTTGATGAAATCGGCAATTGCCAGGGCCAGTTCTTCCGGTTCACCTTCGAGTTTTTTACCTGCGGCTTTAGCTTCGGGCAGGGCAAACTCGATAATTTTGGCCTTGGATTCTACTGCTTCTGCTTCTACGGTATCAACCGGTTTCTTTTTGGCCTGCATAATTCCCTTCATAGAAGGATAACGAGGCTCATTCAAGCTAACCTGGGTACTGATCATAGCCGGAAGGGCTACTTCAGTTATCTGATTTCCACCGTCAGCTTCGCAATTACAGGTAGCTTTACCGTCAGCTATCTCCAAAGTGGTAGCAACGTTTATGTGCGGCCAGCCGAGAATTTCTGCCACCCGGGTAGGAACCTGGGAAGAGCCATCATCTGCAGCCACGTGCCCGGCCAGTACAATGTTAGGAGCCTCATCACTGATAATCTTGGCCAGTACTTTAGCCCTGGCAAATTCGTCAGCATCTGCATCCTGCTTAACCAGGATACCCCTATCGGCACCCATAGCCAGTGCAGTGCGAATAGCTTCTACTGCTTTGTCGCTTCCCGCGGATACCACTACTACCTCTTTGGCCAGACCCTTTTCTTTGACTTGGAGAGCTTCTTCTACTGCTACCTCGTCATAGGGGTTAATAATCATATTAATTCCAGCATCAGAAATCTTGCCGTCTTTTAAATCAATCTTAGCCTCGGTATCAAATGTCTGCTTAACACATACCAGAACCTTCAATGTCATTCCTCCTTTTTGATTGTGTTTGGTGCTTGAGCGTCCCCTTTTACCCCTTAAAACCTATATTAAACCGTTTAACGCATCACCCCCATAAAGATTTGGTATATTGGTTTGCCTCAGCAGTACAAACTAAACCAGACCAAACAGATACTGTAATGCTTTGGCTAAAAAGAAAAGATCTCATCCAAGTTTATTGTTCTATATATCTTTGATATTTCCTCTTTGTTTTGCGAATTAAGTTAAATTTTTTTCAATAATTCCGGTTACATAGCAAGGTCAAAACTAAAGAAGACCTTGCAAATCGGCATTAATGCAGACTTTTAAGCCTTCTCATAGAAAAAGGTGGAAACTGACTTGAGCCCCAGTTCACCGGCTTTAAATATCTGTTCGGTACTACCCACGAACAACACCCCACCGGGCCGCAATGAATCTGCAAATCTACCATAAAGTTTTTCCTTGGCTTCCTCGGTAAAATAAATAACTACATTGCGGCAGAGTATAAGATCCATGTCCAGCGGATACCTGTCCTTCAGCAAATCATGTCTTTGAAACGTTATCAGGCTCTTGAGCTTATCCCTGACTCGAAAACCCTCGCCATCATGATGAAAGTATTTTTTTAGCAGGGGTTCAGGCACTCCCTGTACCGCCCTGGCCGAAAACAGTCCAGCTTTAGCCTTTTCTAGAACCTCACGGTCAATGTCAGTGGCCAGTATCTTTCTGAACTTTCCTGGAATCATCTCGTTCAACATAATAGCCAGTGAATAAGGTTCTTCTCCCGTGGAACAACCTGCACTCCAGACTTTTAAAGCCAAACGATTTTTAATTAGCCGGTTAAATATCTGGTGCTGCAGTACATCCCAATGTCTGGGATTACGAAAAAACTCTGATACATTTATCGTCAGGTGTTCAATAAACCGGCGATAAACCTGTTTGTCCGCCTCCAGGAGTTTTATAAAGGAAGCATAATCGTTTGCCCCCGCCTGACGCATAAAACTGTTTATTCTTCGCTCCATCTGGGGGCGCTTGTAGGCGGACAGATCAATATCGCTTATGCGCTGAAATTTATCGATAAACCAATCCCAGTTCACTCTCCCCCTGAACCTGCCTTCCTGAGTTCACTAACCAGCCCGTTCCAGGAATGAGCTGACTGCCTTAACAGTTAATTCTATATCATTAATGTTATGCGCTGCAGAAATAAAGCATACCTCAAATGGAGAAGGCGGTAAGGATATTCCCTGTTCCAACATAGAAGCAAAAAACGCCTTATACCTTTCGGTGTCAGCAGTCATCACACTATCATAATCTCTTACCTTACAATCGGTAAAAAACCAGGAAAACATGGAACCCAGCCGGTTAAAAGCCAGTTTCACCGGTTGGTTCGCCAACCGGTCCCGCAGCTGTTCTTCCAGCGCCGTTCCCAGTTCCCCAATCTCATCGTAAACATCAGTCCTGGCCAGTATATCCAACGTCATATTTCCAGCCGCCATAGCCAAAGGGTTGCCAGACAACGTTCCAGCCTGGTACACAGGCCCCTGTGGTGCTACTAAATCCATGATCTCCTGTCGTCCACCATAAGCTCCTACCGGTAGACCACCACCAATAACCTTACCCAAACAGGTAAGGTCCGGTTCAATGCCCACCAGGTTCTGATAGCCTCCATAACCAACTCGGAAGCCAGTGATAACTTCGTCGAAAATAAGCAGGGAACCGTAATTCTCAGTAATATTTCGTAATCCGGGTAAAAAATCGGGCTCAGGTAAAACCAATCCCATGTTGCCAGCTGCCGGTTCAACAATAACCGCGGCTATTTCATCGCCCTGCTCAGCAAACAGCCTTTCTACCGAACCCAGATCATTAAACCGGGCCACCAGAGTTTGCGAAGCAGTACCTTCCGGTATACCAGGACTGGTAGGCACCCCGGCAGTCATCAGGCCTGATCCGGCCTTGATCAGGAAACTGTCTCCATGGCCATGGTAGCACCCCTCAAATTTGAGGATTTTATTTCTTTCGGTAAAGGCCCGGGCCACTCGAATAGCACTCATGGTAGCCTCGGTTCCCGAATTAACCATTCTTACCTTATCAATGGAAGGAAACGCTTCACATATCCGGCGGGCTAACTCCACTTCCTGTTCGCATGGAGCTCCATAACTGGTACCATGGGCTGCTGCCTGCGCAACTGCCTCAACCACCTGGGGATGGGCATGTCCCAAAATCAGCGGACCCCAGGAACATACATAATCCAGATATTCTTTGCCATCAACATCGTACACCCTGGAGCCCTGAGCACGAGATATGAACAGCGGGTTAAGTCCCACTGATTTGAACGCCCGCACCGGACTGTTAACCCCACCGGGCATGTACTGTTGGGCTTCCTGATAAAGCCGAATTGACTTCTCACCTGCAGTCACCAGAACACCTCCGTTTATGAGAAGCGACTACACCTTTAGATAATTAGTAATATTTCATGCTAGTCTTTTTAAATTCTTTGACTGTTCTGACCACTTTATACTCCTGAATGCCCAATTCTCGGGCTATGGATTCCACTATTTCCTCTAACCGCTGGCTGGTACGGGCATGAATCATAGAATACAGATTATAAGGCCATCCCGCAGGAGTTTCCCTTAAATAACAATGGCTGATCTCCGTAAAGGAAGCCATATATTCCCCGGCTTCATCGACCCTTTCTCCAGGTACTACCCACATAATCATAGCATTATGCACATAACCAGCTCGCCGATGTCTTAAGATAGCTCCGATACGCCGCATGATTCCACGGTCCTGCAGCTCCTCTACCGCCTCCATCACTTCATCTTGAGTGCAGCCCAATTGGTCGGCCAGCAGGCGAAAAGGTTCCGAGCTCAAAGAAAGATCTCCTTGTAAATATTTAATTATCGTCTTATCCCTCTCATTGATCATAGCGCATTATCACCCATGGGAAAAGCGACCCTGATCTTGTACACCTTCCGGGCCGGTAAACTTAATATCGTGATGCCTGCCGCTTTTTCTAGTTCTTTGAGCTGCTGCCGGGCTTCGGCTTCGGAGGGTGCAGTAAGAGTAAACCAGAGATTATATTCATGGTCTCGCAGGTAATTGTGGGTAACCCCGGGGTAGTCATTAACCAGACCGGCTACCCGTTCCACATCCTGCTCATCAACTCGAGCGGCACAAAGGGTAGAATAAAACCCTAACTGCCGTGAATCAAAGACACCACCTATTCTACGTATAATACCCTTTTGTTTTAACTTCTCTATACGACCTGTGATCTCCTGCTCATCCAGTCCCATAATAGAAGAAATTTCAGCCCACGGCCTGGTGGTTAACGGAAACTCTTTCTGTAGAATATCAAGCAGCTTCCGATCCATACTATCTATACTATTCATGAGAAATGACCTCCCGCAGCTCCGGCGGCCGGTACAGACACCACCGGTCCTCCGCCATGTAATCTCCCTTACTGTAAAAAGCAGCCCGGGCCCGACATCCCCCACACCGTTGGCGGTAATCACATATACCGCACTTGCCCTGGTAAGTCATGGTACGAAGTTCGTTTAATACCGGGTGGTTCTCCCATATGTGAACAAAAGATGTTTCCCGAACATTGCCCAATGGCAGATCCAGGTAGGCACAGGGTTGAACATCACCCCGAGGGCTGATAATACAGTAGGAAATACCAGCCAAACATCCCTTGCTAAAACGGATAGGGATGCCTTTCTTGTCTGCTACCCGGATAAACTGGGGGGCGCAGGTCGGTTTTAATTCGATGTTTACCTCTTTTTGCTTATTCATTATGCGATTCAAAGTCTCTTCATACTCCTTGACCCGCAGGGCTTCTTCCTCAATATTGATGGCTCTCCCGGTAGGAACCAGGAAAAAAATATGATGGGCCATCGCTCCTATTTCCACCGCCAGGTCGGTTAGAGCTTCCAGTTCTCCTACATTCCAATCCATAACCGTAGTGTGTATCTGGAAAGGTACCCCGGCCGCCTGCAGGTTTTTCATGCCTTCCATGGTCAAATCATAAGCGTTCTCTAATTTGCGAAACTCATCATTTTTCCTACGGTCAGTACTATCCAAACTTACCCCACAGGCCATGAAGCCGGCTTTTTTCAACTGGTCGGCTACCGCCGGGCTTATCAAGGAACCATTGGTACCCAGCACTGGTCTCAAGCCCTGCTGCCTGGCATAGTCACCCAACTCAAAAATGTCCGGCCGCATTAGCGGCTCTCCCCCGCTAAAAATCATGATGTGAAAACCGGCTTGTTTAATTTCCCTGATCAGTTTTTTGCCTTCTTCAGTTGAAAGCTCCTCCTCCAACCGAGCACCGGCATCCCGATAACAGTGATCACAAAACATATTACACTGGTTAGTGGTATTCCAGGAAATTAGCACCTGACCGCCTCCCCACCTTATCTGTCCACCCCACCAAAGGATAAAAACAACACTAGCAACAATCTACGCCTCACACCTGACCCCTTACCCCTGTGACAACATGCGGGCCACATCTTTAGCAAAATAGGTAATTATGATTTCGGCCCCGGCCCGCTTGATAGAAGTCATGGTCTCCATCATCACCCGCTCCTCATCGATCCAGTTGCTGGCGCCTGCTGCCTTAATCATCGCGTACTCTCCGCTTACGTTATACGCGGCCAGAGGATGATCAAATCGTTCCCGGGCCTCAGCGATGATATCCAGGTAAGCCAATGCTGGCTTAACCATGATGATATCGGCTCCTTCTGCTATGTCCAGTTCGATTTCCCGCATTGCCTCACGGCGATTGGCCGGATCCATCTGATAGGTCTTTCGGTCTCCGAACTGGGGGGTTGAGTCAGCAGCTTCCCGGAACGGACCGTAAAAAGCGGAGGCATACTTGGCCGCATATGACATAATGGCCGTATGACTAAATCCGTTCTCATCCAGAGCCTGGCGTAGATAACCAACCCGACCGTCCATCATGTCAGACGGTGCTACCATATCGGCCCCCGCCCGGGCATGAGAAAGGGCCTCCCGGGCCAGCAGTTCCAGGGTGCTATCATTATTAATTTCCCCATTTTCCGCCACCAC
>JAAZLJ010000168.1 GCA_012799365.1 Syntrophomonadaceae bacterium
CATACGCCGCAAATTACCCGGTCTGCAGTTGATTCCGCTGCAGAATCCCTGTTTCCAGTTCTGTTGGTTGTATTAGCTAAGGATGGTGGCTATACGTCAAACTACTGACTATTATGCATAGGCACTTCGAACCAGAAGTGACCTTGCGAGTGGAATTATATTTGCTTAGTCCATACGACATCACGCAAAAGCTCCAGCTTTTGCGTTTCTTTTTGTTAACGTCGGTGGATAGCTGCAGGCAGTGTACCCCTGAAACCGGTCAATGTTGGATGGAGAAGGAATGGCGGATGGTAAAGTTAGCAGGATGGCATGTTATGCGACAGGAAGATATTACCACCGGAAAAGGAAAACTGCCAGCCGGTATGGGGGAAGATGGGGGGATGGCGGGAACAGGTAGTTTGTTGTTTCAAGATTTCTGAGGATTATTTAAGTTTTTATGGTAATATACTTATTAAACCACATAGAGCTAAACTCTATCATACGAAACGAGCATCTGATTATTTCAGCTCAGGTAGCTGATACGGGTTAGCAGTGGAGGGGATTATAACCCCCCAGCGTCCATTTTCATATATCTGCGGTTTCAAATTATTTTCGTAGTAGACTGGAGTGAATGGTTTGGATCGGTTGACTACGTCTATTTCTAATTTTATGATTACCAGAACCCTGAAGGGGGTACCGCCGGAGAGCAGTATTGATCATCCCGATCAGAGGAAAAAGATAGCTTACCTGGAGGCCTGGGTCAGCATCGTGGGTAATCTGGTCCTGGCAGTTATCAAGGGTATTATGGGGGTGCTGGTCAACAGTATCTCTCTCATCGCGGATGCGGTTCATACGGCTTCCGATGTCCTGACCTCGGTGGTAGTTATCTTTGGGTTCAAACTGGCTACCCTGCCGGCCGATGAGGAACATCCCCACGGTCATGGTCGTATCGAGTTTATTGCCACCTTAATAATTTCCATGCTCCTGGTGGCAGTAGGGATCAAGTTCGGTATCGATTCCTATCATCGTCTTATGGCCAATACCATGGTGGTCGGCAGCTACCTGGTGGTAATAGTTATGCTGGCAGCCGGGGTGTTCAAAGAGCTGATGTCTCGATTCTCCATCGATCTGGGGCAGAGAATTTCATCATCTACTCTCATCGCTGATGCCTGGCATCACCGTACCGATGCCATAGCCTCTGTGCTGGTGGCGATTGCCATCCTGGCCTCGAAGTTCGGATACTACTGGGTGGACGCGGTTCTGGGCTTTCTGGTTTCCGGGTTGATTATCTGGACGGGTGTAGAGATATTCAGGGAGTCCTGTTCCAAGCTGATCGGGGAATATAATAGCGAAGAGGTGGAAGAGATTAGCCGCCTGGCCCTGACGGTGCCGGGAGTTATTGGTACTCATGATATCAGTGTTCATGATTATGGAGCCAATAAAGTGGTTTCTATTCACATTGAGGTAGACCAGGGTCTCACCCTGGTCAGGGCTCATGATATTGCTTCCCGGGTGGAGGAGCAAATAAATCGTCATCGATATACCTTTTCCACTACCGTACACGTTGATGGGGTGGAAAAACTCAATTAAGGTTTCCGGGGAGTTATCCTAACTTTCGCCGCAAATTTCGAATGGATACTTCGTGCTCGATGGTAATTTCGGCGAGGGACAGGTAGTTTTCTTTGATTTCCCTGACATCGGTTTCAATTCGGTGCTGACCCGCCCGCAGTTCTTTCATTTCGCCCTGGATCTGGGCTGCTGCATGGGTCAGGTTGTCAATATCTGCCTTATGAAACTCGGATGCCGTTTGCAGGGCACTTAATATGGCACCATGTTCCTGCAGCTGAACCTGAATCAACGCGAGAACTGACTGCATAGTAGATTGTTCTTCTCGGAGGTCATTGATGTCCGACCGCATGACGGACTGGCTTTGTTTGAGGTCATTGATATCCGACTGCATGACGGACTGGCTTTGTTTGAGGTCATTGATATCCGACTGCATGACGGACTGGCTTTGTTTGAGGTCGTTGATATCCGACCGCATGACGGATTGGCTTTGTTTGAGGTCGTTGATATCCGACTGCATGGCGGACTGGCTTTGTTTGAGGTCATTGATATCCGACTGCATGACGGACTGGCTTTGTTTGAAATCTTTCATGTCTGACCGCATAGCCGATTGTTCTTCTCGGATGCCTTTGATATCCGATTGCATAGATTCCAGCAATTGAAGGATTTTCTCGCCGCTGCTCATGACTTTTCTCCTCTCCTGGAACTTAACGCAATATTAGCATTTATTAACAGCCGGTGCAATGAATTTCATCTGGTTGTAATCTGTCTTTATAGGAAGAGATATACCGGTTTTTTTATGTACCAGGATACCACCTGGTCTAATACTGCGTGGGCCGGATATGGGGTTAAATCCGAACTTATAAGGCTCAATACTATTTATGTGCTAACCATTTTATATGACAATGAGATTTAAGGGGTATTTTAATGAGGATTTTAGTTGATGCCGATGCCTGTCCCAGAACTGTCCTGCAGATATGTTTGGAACTGGGCCATCATTACGGTATATCGGTATGGACGGTGGCCAGTTTCAATCACCAGATAGAGTCCGACCATCATGTGATAGTGGGAAATGCTCCCCAGGAAGCGGACATCAAGGTGATGAACCTGGCAGAAGCGGGAGATATTGTCATAACTCAGGACTGGGGTCTGGCAGCCATGATTTTGGCCAAAGGGGCTCAATGTCTGAGTCCGACGGGCCGGATATTTCGTTCCGAAACCATGGATTTTTTGCTGGAGGAAAGAGATATTAAAGCCAGATTTCGTCGTTCTGGTGGACGCACCAAGGGACCCCGTAAAAGAACAGCCCGGGATGACCGGCGTTTCAGACGTCGGCTCCAACAGGTTATAGAAGCACCTGACTGAGTATATTTAGCTGGCGATGGGAATATCAAAGCGATTGCCTGCCAGGAGATTAGATTTGATGTGACTGCAGAAAGCCGGTTTTTGTATTTTTCATAACATGGGTAGTGGTTATATCCTGGTTGACCCCCTACGTATAGTGTGTTCTGAATGGAAAATGACTTTTTGCAGTAGAATCAGATTTTAATATGGGGAAAATGGGGAAATAATAAATAACCGCTACAGTGTCTGATACGCGGATAGCTTTTGATGGCCGTTGAGTGCTGGTCGAACGAAATAGTGATAGGAGATGGTTATGAGGCTCTGGAGCATCCATCCGTGTTACCTGGATGCCGCCGGGTTGGTGGCTTTATGGCGGGAATCCCTGCTGGCCCAGAAGGTGCTGCAGGGCAATACCCGGGGGTACAGGAACCATCCCCAGCTGATCCGTTTCCAGCAAGTTAGCCGACCGGAGGCAGCTATAGCTGCATATCTCACCGGGGTGTGGGATGAGGCCAATCGGCGGGGGTACAGGTTTGATAAGACCAGGATTGGCCCGAAGAGATTTCACCATCTTATACCGGTTAAACAGGGTCAGCTGGAGTACGAGTTGTGCTGGCTGGCTCATAAACTGCAGACTCGCTGTCCCGACCAGTACCAGGTTCTACTTCAGGTTGAACAGATCGAACCTCATCCCCTTTTCACCCCGGTTCCCGGCGGAATCGAGGCCTGGGAACGTCGGGTGTTGTAGGGGTTTCCTTCCCAATAGAATGTAACCCGATAGAGTAAATGTACTCTGTCGGGTTTTTTGGTTTATTGGGCTAAATATTAATAACCCGTCACCAATATACAAAATAATACAATGTACCAGAATTCTGCAGTATTTTCCATGGTTTGTCGAGAATAGTAAATTAAGCATAAGGGTCGCGAATGGTCTAATTTGATCAGGTTTTCACGGGTCTGGAGGGTCGCATACCATGTTGGAACGCTGTATAGGACTGGAATCGATTTTCTACAGCGGGTTTTAGCATGAGGTTCCTACATTGTCTTCTGGTAATAGTATCATTAGCAAATTTTGTACAGGCAACCTTAGCCCCTGGCAGTGCAAGATGATATAATAATTACAAGGGGTAAGCGGCATGAACGAAACAAATAATAACGGAATTCCATATGAACGGCTGGATCCTAAAAACGATTTTCTGTTCAAGAAACTTTTCTCCAGTGCCGGAAATGAGGATTTGCTGATCGACCTGCTTAACTCCATTCTCCAACCATCGGAGCAGGAGCAAATTTGTGAAGTGACCATCACCAATCCTATCAAAGAAAGAGACCTGGCGGGCGATAAGCTGGCCATTATGGATATCGTGGCCCGGGCTGATGATGGCAGGTACTTTGCCATTGAAATCCAGGTAGCCAACGAATACGACATGGAAAAGCGAGCGCTCTACTACTGGTCAAACATTTTTATTTCCCAGATGCGTATGGGCATGGAATACGAGGAATTACATAAAACTATCAGCATTAACATTCTTGACTACCGGCTCTGGCACCAAACGGAGAAGTACCATACTGTATTTCTGCCTCTAGAAGAGACGGAAGGATTTCCGCTGACCGATGTGGCAGAAATCCGTTATCTTGAACTGCCCAAGATGTATCAGAAATGGAAGGCAGGGGAATTCAAAGGTGCCACCGACCCGCTGCACCGGTGGTTCCTGTTGTTGATGGCTACGGAAGACCAGAAAATTACTCAGGAATTGGAGGAGATAGCCATGACCGATAGCACCATAGAAAAGGCCGTAAACGAATGGGAACGGCTCAATCAGGATCCGGAGACCCGGGCTATCTACCGTTCCCGGATGATGGCGCGTATGGATCAATTATCGGCCCTGAAGAAAGCTAAGAGAGAAGGGAAGGCTGAAGGGCTGACTGAGGGTATTGAGAAAGGCAAAATCGAAACCGCCAAACATGCACTGGAAATCGGGGTGAGCCTGGAAACAATAGTGAAAATTACCGGTCTGGATCGGGAAACTATTCTGCAGTTGCAGGAAAAACCAGACCGGGATGAATAGGATGTGGCGGGAGATGACCCGGTGGTAGGTGCACTACACCGGGCTTTTTTATTCAACTCTATTACAGCGGTGGTTCCTGTTGTTGATGGCTACGGAGTCCTTTATCTCGGGCAAAGTGAGTCAACATAAGACGGTGGGTGGGCAATACTAGATTACCGAATAACACCACAGGCCAGACGTTTACCGGCTGCTCCTGCAGGTTGGGTTCGGTAGTCGTCGGGGTTCTGGTGAATGATTATGGATTTGCCTATCACCTGATGGACGGTGAATTTATTGCTGAAAAAACACATACGGGCTCTACCGTCGTTTGAAAATAATACGGGAAAATCTCCGGCATGATTTCCATGCGGCTGGTCGGTTGGATTCCAATGGCCACCAGCGGAAAGGAAAGGGTCATCGGGGTTTCCTACCTCACAGATGCCGAATTCATGGATATGAAAACCGTGGGGACCAACTGGTGGTTTACCATCCCGGGCCGGTTGGTATTCCGGCAGGCCCGTTATATCTGCACATACCCAGGTACCTCCTGGTACAGCTCTGAAGGAAACGGTGCCGGTAAGTCGAGGTGCCAGCGGCCCACCACGTATTTGGGCTGATACCGTTTTTTTCCTGCGCATATATCTTTGCATTTCGATTTCCTCCCTAAAATTCATCTGTGATAGTGTATGACCGACTAACCGTGAGTGTAACCATTCTGTCAGAACAATTTTATTTGCTGCGGACTGGCCTCTGAGGTATTTTTTTGGGCCGAGGAGAGAATCTAGTATTAGCCACCGGTTATCAAACGCTTATACTTATTTTTCGGTTTCAGGACTAATACAGGAGGTTGACATATGACAGAAGAAGCACCCAGAACTGATCAGCAAGACAAGCCCGGTAACCAGGAGGAAATCGCTGAGAATATTAGAGAGTTCGGACAGGTGGAGGTTCCGGGTTTTAGGAGCGATATTCACTGTTTGAACATCGTGGGGCAGATTGAAGGGCATATGGTTCTGCCCGCCAACAACAAGACTACCAAGTACGAACATGTCATACCGCAGCTGGTAGCGGTAGAAGAGAATCCCGATATTCGGGGTCTCTTAATCATCCTGAATACGGTGGGGGGCGATGTGGAGGCGGGACTGGCGATGGCCGAGATGATCGCCAGCCTGTCCAAACCTTCGGTGGCGATTGTTCTGGGAGGGGGACACTCCATCGGGGTACCGGTGGCAGTGGCAGCGGACTATTCTTTTATTGCCCAAACAGCGACCATGACTATCCATCCGATAAGGTTGACCGGTCTGGTTATTGGTGGGCCCCAGACCTTTGAATATCTGGAAAAAATGCAAGATCGGGTAGTACATTTTGTCACTTCTCATTCACAGATCAGTGAACAGAAATTTCGTGAGCTTATGTTCCGCACCGGAGATCTGGCCCGGGACATTGGTACGGTGCTGGTGGGCAAGGATGCGGTGGATGTGGGAATGATCGACGAGGTGGGGGGCATCAGGCATGCGGTGGCTATGCTGCGGCAGCTGATGGAGGAAGGGAAGATGAAACACTGATGTATTTTTACTGTTACCCCGCAGAATTGATGGAGGCTATAAAACAGGACACGGCTCAATTCCAGCTCCAATTGCCTACCGGAAGTATTTTGGTGGCGGAGCCGGCTGATGATATGGGGCGGGTAAGGGTGGTGAGCCTGCTCAGTACTGACCCTATGGAGTACCTGGATGCCAGGTATCAGCCCGGTGCCGTAATAACTGTACCTTCTGGAGCAAAAATTCAGGCATAGTTTTCACAAGTTATGTTATAATTTACTGAGTCCACCGTAAGGGGAGGAAGTAAATTTGGGGAATTTAGAAGCTGCTGTTCTTGGGTTGATACAGGGTTTGACTGAATTTCTCCCGGTGAGCAGCTCGGGGCACCTGGTTATTTTTGAACATCTTTTGGGAGTAAAGCAGCCGGGAGTCACTTTCGAGGTAGCGGTTCACCTGGGAACGTTGTTGTCGGTTTTGGTGGCCTTTTGGGAGGACATCTGGCAGCTGCTTCGGCATCCTTTTTGTCGCCTGACCTATCTTATTATCATCGGTACTATTCCTGCAGGTTTGTTGGGATACTTTCTGGCTCCCTGGTTTGTTCAGGCTTTTGAGTCCCTGCTGGTAGTGGGGGTGGGCCTGCTTATCACCGGTTGTTTTTTGATGATCGGAGAGAAGATGGCGACTCGCAACTGGTTCGGTAAAGAGGCTGAGGCAATGAGTACCGGGGATGCGCTTTTTGTGGGGGTTCTACAAGGGCTGGCCATCACCCCGGGAATTTCACGTTCAGGTTCCACCATAGCCGCCGGGCTTTTTCGGGGGTTAGACCAGGAGTTTGCCGCTCGCTTTTCTTTTCTACTATCGATTCCGGTGATTCTGGGGGCCGGTTTGCTGGAAGCCAAGGATCTGGTAGGAGCCGGACTGATTATTGCTGATGCGACACCGTACATCATCGGCATTGTCACTTCGGCAGGGTTTGGGTATCTGGCTATTCGTATCGTGTTAAACCTGGTAAAGAGAGGACGTTTGTCACTTTTTTCTTATTACTGCTGGGCAGTGGGGCTGATGACACTCATAGCTTATTTTTGGTAGATACTCAAGGTATCATGGATGTTTGCTATGAAAATAATCTGAAACCGCAGATGGACGCAGATTAACGCAGAAAACTTATGAATACGCTGAAGATACAAAACACTCCATAAACGCACTGTTTTCATATCCCTGATGGTGATACCTCCGGTATCATGAATGTCTGTTATGTAATTGTGATTGTCCATCCCATTCAAGGGATAGACAGGTGTAGCCCTCTATTTAGAGGGTTTTTTGTTGAAATTCAAGTCCCCCGGCCGGGGAGGAAAACCCCGGTGAACCGCGAATTCATCCATGTGGAGGGTAATTAGATGAAAAAGAAGCAGAAAACAGGAAAAACCAAATCCCAACCCTCACCAGCTGCACGTGGGTTTCGTGAAGAGATGGTCGGGTTGTTTTTTATGGCCTGGAGTCTATTCCTCTTCATGGCTGTGCTAAAATACCAGGGGACTCCCGAAGATAATGCTGCCATCGGTTGGTTGGGCACTTCATCGGTTCTGCTTATGGAAAAACTGGCCGGAATCGGTCTGGTTCTGGTGCCTTTACTGCTGGCTTTATGGTCTATACATATTATGTGGAAGAAAAAATACTGGTCGGTACAGGTGGGGGGAATAATACTTCTTGCGGTTAATGTTCTAACCCTATTAAGTTTGGTCAGGATTCCAGGGGGAATGGACAGCCTGCAGGCCGCCCGGGTAGGGTTAGGAGGAGGATATGTCGGCGGAGTAGTGGCTTATGCTCTGCTGCACTTAATTGGCCGGGTGGGAACCTATATAGTGCTGATGGTGTCTTCGCTGGTGGCAGTGGTGATGTTACTCAACCAGCCGTTGTCAGTCATTTTGGGCCGGGTGAGTCATTACGGCCGCAGCTGTCTGGACAGTCTGGATGAGATGATGTTTTATGAAGCAGAAGAAGACGAGGGCAAGCAAGAACCGGTTATTGTGAACCCGCCAGCAGCTCCCATTGCCGATAGCAGCGTAACATCGCCTTCGGTTGCGGAGGTGCCCATCGAAATTTCTGTTCCCGAAGCTCACGAGCCGGCGGCTCCCCGGGTAGTAATAGGAGATAGGTCCGATTACCGTCGTCCTCCGTTGGACTTGCTTACTCCAGTGCAGTCGGATAGAAGCTATAGCAAGAGTGATATCAAAGAAAGTATTCAGGTGCTGGAGGATACCTTTGCTAATTTTGGTATCAAGATCAAGGTCAACCAGGTGAGCTGTGGTCCGGCCGTGACTCGTTATGAGCTGCAGCCTGCTCCCGGGGTGAAGGTGAGCAAGATCATCTCTTTATCAGATGACCTGCAGTTAAGTCTGGCGGCACCGGGTATACGTATCGAAGCTCCCATTCCGGGTAAATCTGCCGTGGGTATCGAGGTACCCAATGATCGTATTACGCGGGTGGGATTGAGAAACCTCCTGGCTACGCCGGCTTTTCAGGAGCGTAAGAGCCCCTTAACAGTAGGGTTAGGGGAGAACATATCGGGTAACCCGGTGGTAATAGATCTGGCGACCATGCCCCACCTGCTGATTGCCGGCTCCACTGGTTCAGGGAAGAGTGTCTGCCTGAACAGTATAATTATCAGTTTACTTTACGGTGCTTCACCAGATGAGTTGAGGTTGTTACTGGTTGATCCCAAGATGGTGGAACTGACGGTCTATAATGGTATTCCCCACCTCTTGACCCCGGTTATTACCGATGCTAAAAAAGCGGCCGTGGGTCTGCGCTGGATGGCAACAGAAATGGAACAGAGGTATCGTAAATTCTCCGCGGCCGGAGTCAGGGATATCTATCGTTACAACGAGGCGAGCGAGGAGCCGCTGCCTTTTATAGTCATTATCATCGACGAACTGGCTGACTTGATGATGGTATCCCCGGTGGAGGTTGAGGATTCAGTCTGCCGATTAGCCCAGATGGCACGGGCAGCGGGGATGCACCTGGTGGTGGCCACCCAGCGGCCGTCGGTGGACGTGGTTACCGGTATTATAAAGGCCAATATACCGTCGCGTATTGCTTTTGCGGTTTCGTCCCAGTCGGATTCTCGTACTATTCTGGATATGGGAGGAGCCGAGAAATTACTGGGGCGGGGGGACATGCTGGTGTATCCAGTGGGGGCCCAGAAGCCTTTTCGAGTACAGGGAGCCTATGTCTCGGATGCCGAGATTGAGGCAGTGGTCAAATTTGTCCGGGAGCAGAATCTCAGCATACCAGGGGAGGAGCTGGTGCTGCCGCAGGAAGATCCCTTATCCGGGGTGGAGATGGAATATGAGGACGAATTGTTCTGGGATGCGGTTAAGGAGTTCATCGATAATGACCGGGCTTCGGTTTCGTTTTTACAGCGCAGGCTCCGTATCGGTTATGCCCGGGCGGCGCGCCTGGTGGATATGATGGAGGAGCGGGGCATGATTTCTCCACCTGATAGCAGTAACAAACGAGAGGTGCTCATTGATGCCGAGCAGTTTGAGAAACTACACTCCGGGCCTAATATATGTTAAAATTGAATAAGCAAATGCTTATTTTTGTACCGGAGGAGGAGCCCATGCGGCTGACTTTACGGGAAAAAGAAATAGTAGATATTTTAAAAAAAGAGCCCCTGATTTCACAAGAGGAATTAGCGGGGCGTTTGAATATAACCCGTTCTTCGATAGCGGTACACATATCCAATCTGATGAAAAAGGGAGTTATTTTAGGGCGAGGTTATGTGTTCAACGAGCGCGTATCAGGAGTGGTTCTGGGTCAGTCAGGACTGGAACTGGTGGTTCAGGATCTGGCGGGAGAGGGCGGATGGCGTCCGGCCCGGGTCGATACCCGGTTAAGCGGCTTTGCCTATCAGGTTAGCTGCTGCCTGGCTCGTTTTGGCATGGATGTTAAGATTTTAACCGTGGTGGGGGTCGATGAGGACGGAGACCGTGTGATCCATTCTTTGCAGGAACAGCATGTAGATACGGCCAATATATACCGTAGTTCTCAGGGTCGTACCTCCCATATGGTTCGACTTTCCCATCGGAATGAGACCATCGAGTATTGCGATGTTTTCGGACACGAAGTCTTTGAGCAGCTGCTGGAGGTTTGGGAGTGGCTGTTATTTAACTGCGAATGGCTGGTGGTAGAGCCGGGTTTACAGCAAATGTTGGTACAGAAAATGGCCGACTATGATAATGATCGGTTACCAGCTCTCTGTTCTTACCGTTTGCTCCAATCTGGTGATGAACTTCCTGATTATCTGGCCGGTTTTCACCTGTTAGTACTGGGGGTAAGTCGGGAAACTCAGATTGAGACATGGTTCGAAAAAGGACTGGCACTTTTGGAAAGCGGGTTAGATAATCTGGTGATTACCGATGGATTTAATCGGGTAGTGGTGTGTACCCGGGCCAGTACAGTAGAGATAATCCTGCCTCCTAACCAGGGTTTTGATATCCGGGAGGGATTGGAGCCTTTTCTGGCCGGGTTGGTGTATGGACTTTCCCAGGGATACCAGTTTCGTCAGGCCGTGCGGATTGGAAGCGGAATGGCTTCCACGACCGGGGTGAGCAGTGCATGAGGGATGAGGAGATTACGGTTGAGGAATGCCTTAATCTGGAAAATCCACTGTTCATTGACCTGCGCTCTCCATCAGAGTATCAGGAGGCGACTATTCCGGGGGCGATAAACCTGCCCTTTTTTAACGATCAAGAAAGGGTGGAAATCGGGACTATTTACCGGCAGCAAAGTCCCTGCCAGGCACGAGCTCGGGGCCTGGAGTTGATTGCTCCCCGGCTGCCGGAACTAACCGGTACTATCGGGTCGTACGCCCGGGAAAGACAGGTAGTCATTTTCTGCTGGCGGGGAGGGGAGCGCAGCCAGGCGATGGCCGGGGTTCTCCACCTGATGAGAATACCGTTTTATCGGCTGCACGGGGGATACAAGGCATACCGCCGCTATGTTTTGGATCAACTGGCTTGTTTTCCGCGGGGAGAAGTGGTGGTTATGCACGGGCTGACTGGTTGCGGCAAGACTCAGATAATCAACCGGCTACTCGAGCGCGGTTATGCTACGGTGGATCTGGAAGGTCTGGCCCGTCACCGGGGTTCGGTGTTTGGCAGCACTGGTATGGGATGCCAACCCGGTCAGAAGATGTTTGACAGTCTACTCTGGTGTGAATTAAAGCGGCTTGATCCATGGCCTTACTTGTTGGTAGAATGTGAGAGCCGGCGCATCGGTAATATACATCTTCCCGAGCATCTCTCCCAGGAGATGGAACAGGGTCGCCATATCCTGGTATACGATAATCTAGAAAACCGGGTGCAGCGCCTGGTTCAGGAGTATGTATCGAATGGCGAAGAGAATATAGAGCAGCTGATCCAGGGGGTCAGGGCCCTGGAAAAATACCTGGGTAAGTCTCGGGTCAATAAATGCGTATATTTGATTGAAAAAAGGATTTTTAGTGAGGTTGTTGAATATCTGCTAGTGAATTACTATGATAAACTTTATGAATATCCATCATCACCAGATAAAAGATATGAGCTGTGCGTTAATTCTGAAGATATTGATGAAGCTGCCTTCGTTGTAGCTGATTATCTGGAGGCACAGTATGGCACAAAGGGGTGAGTCGTTGTGGGAGCTTTTGGTGACATCCTGCGCAGCCGCAGGCAGGAAATGGGCTGCACCTTGGAGCAAATAGAAGAAGAGACTAAAATCCGTAGATACTATCTGAAAGCTCTGGAGGAGGAAAGATTTGAGGTACTACCGGCCAGGGTTTATGCCATCGGTTTTGTACGCCGGTATGCTCGATTTTTGGAATTAAACGAAGAAGAAGTGGTGGAATGGTTTAAGGCGATAGTTGATGAGCCAGAACCACCAGTCGAGGAAGAAATCGTTGAAGATAGAGAGCCACGTTTTTCGCTAAAAATACCTTTGAAGAATATCATTATCGGACTCTTGTTTTTATTTCTGGCCGTTTGGGCGGGCAAGGCCCTGGTAGGTTTCATGACCGCCCATGTGGAGGAGGGGAGGAATGCGCCTCAGGTCACGGATAATGCTCAGCCCCGCTCCGAGCCATCTACCAGTGTTAAGCCAAAAGTACCGGTAGAGCCGCAGACACCCGACGAGCCGTCAGTACCGGAACCGGAAACCCAAAAGCCTGTGGAACCGGCTCAGCCAGAAAAGCCGCCGGCAGTTCAGCCGCCTTCAACCCCTGAACCGGAAGCCCCTACCAGTACGGAACCGGTTACGGTCCGCTTGCGGGCTACGGAAAGGGCCTGGGTGACTATAAATGTAGATGGTGAACATGCTTATTCAGGAATCATGGAACCTAACGAGGAGACCGAGGTCAGGGGCGGTAAGGTCAAGGTGAAATCGGGTAATGCCGGGGGAATTGCGCTGGTAGTGGACGGCAAGAATATAGGTCCGATGGGCGAATCCGGCCAGGTGGTGGAAAAGACCTTTGGTGCTGACTCGTAAAACGTGTAAAAACACGATGATCGTCCCCGTAAAAGAAATGGTTTTGAAACCGCAGATGGACGCTGATAGACGCAGAATACACAGAAAACTTATGAATACGCTGAAGATACACTCAGCCTTGGTAGAAGTATGGTTAACCTGCGCGCTTCCCGACTCGCCGACTGCAGTACATCGTCGGCTTCAGTCGGCGCTCAGGCTCCGCCTTCGATTCCGCGACACTCGCCAAAACATCGTTGGCTTCGTAGGTTGCTTCACCGGATTATCACACTCCAGGTAAGAGTTTTTATATTTTTAGTATTATCTGCGTCTTAATTAAATATCGATATGGTAATGGCGGGTGTGCAGCCCGTCGTTTTTATATCTTTCCCGGCGGCTGATGAGTCGAAGTAGAAGGAGTGTTTGCCAGGATGAATAAAAAAGTTGGGTTCATAAGTCTGGGATGTCCCAAAAATCAGGTGGATACCGAGGTAATGCTGGGACTTCTAAAGCAAAACGATTATACCGTAGTTAACCGCGCAGAAGAAGCAGATATCATTGTGGTCAACACCTGCGGTTTTATAGAGGCTGCCAAACAGGAAGCTATTGATACCATTCTGGAGATGGGACAGTTAAAACAATCCGGGTCATTGCAGCACCTGGTAGCGGCCGGGTGCCTGGCCCAGAGGTATGGTCAGGAACTGCTGCAGGAGATGCCGGAACTGGATGCGGTGGTAGGGGTGGCCGATTTTATGCGTATTGCCGAGGTGCTTGACCATCTGGACACTGAACCCGGGCTTTGCTACATCAGTGAACTGCCGACTGAATTCCGGGAAAAAGGCCTGCGGATTTTGACTACCCCACCCGGGTGGGCCTATCTGAAGATTGCTGACGGCTGCGATAACCGCTGTCGTTACTGTGCTATTCCTGGCATCCGGGGACGCCTGCGTTCCCGGCCCCTGCCCGAACTGGTGGCTGAGGCCGCCTGGTTGGCGGCGCAGGGGGTGCGGGAACTGGCGTTGGTGGCCCAGGACACCACGGTATACGGACAGGACCTGTATAAACGGCAGATACTGCCTGAATTGCTGCACGAGGTAGCTCAAGTAGAAGGGATTGAGTGGTTACGGATTATGTATGCTCATCCGGCTCATCTTACCGGGGAGACTATTGAAGTAATGGCCCGGGAAGAGAAAGTGCTGCCCTACCTGGATCTACCGGTACAGCATGCTGCAGATGGCATCCTGGAACAAATGGGCCGAGGATACCGGGGTGAGGAAGTTTTGCGGCTGCTGGAACGGCTGCGCCAGACGATACCAGGTTTGGTTCTGCGCTCTACGCTAATGGTTGGTTTCCCGGGCGAGTCGGAAGAGGATTTTCGCTGCCTGCGTGATTTTGTGGTTACTGCTCAGTTTGATTGGCTGGGGGTTTTTACCTATTGTCGAGAAGAAGGGACCCCGGCCGCCGATTGGGAGGAGACGGTTTCGCCGGAAATCAAACAGAGGCGGCGGGATGAGCTCATGCGGCTGCAGAGTGACATCTCTCTTGGTTTGAACCAGGCCCGGCAGGGGTTACGGACAAAAGTTCTGGTGGAGGCCGGGCAGGGGAAGGGATACTATCGAGGCCGGACCTATCACCAGGCCCCGGCGGTGGATGGGTTTACTCTGTTAAAATCAGACCGGCCTTTGTCACCTGGTCAGCTGATCGAAGCCCGGGTGACCGGGGCCGGGGTCTATGATCTGCTGGCAGAAGTCGAGCGAAATATATCCTCAGGTAATTTCTAAAGGCATTTTTAAAACATTGTAGTTATTCCGCCATCATGGAGGACTTTTGCAAAGTTTGGCGAATTGTTTATATATTTGGGATAAAAAGCCGGGAAATGGCTGGACTATTGGTCCAGGATAAGAGGTAATACGTAATGATAGATAACCGATTGACCAGGATCCTGTTAATCGAGGATGATGTGGTCGATCAGATGGCTTTTAAGCGTATGGTGAATAAGCAAAACCCCGATTTTACTCATGTGGTAGCCGGTTCGGTACAGGAAGCCCGCAGGGCTCTTACTGACCATGAGTTCGATGTGGTGGTGAGCGATTTTCTGCTGGGTGATGGCACCTTATTTGATATTTTAAGTGAGGTAGTGGCCCGGGGGTTGCCGGTCATCGTTACCACCGTTATCGGTGATGAATCGACCGCAATTCAGGCCATCAGGGACGGAGCTGATGATTATATTCTCAAAGATCCCGAACACAATTATCTCAAGCTTCTCCCCATCACCATCGAAAAAGCCATAGCCAACAAAATGATGGTCAAGGCTCTACGCGAGAGTGAGGAGCAGTTTCGCAATATCACTTCTTCAGCCAATGATGGAATTATCCTGATCGATAAAAATGGTGCTATTGTATTCTGGAATCCGGCGGCTGAGCGTATGTTTGGTTATACGACTACAGAAGTGTTGGGTCGGGATTTACATGAATTGCTGGCTTTGCCCCGGGATGATGACCATCATAAGGGGTGGTTTGCTACCTTTAAAGGTTCCCTTCCTTCCCAGATCACTGAAAAACCGTTGGAGTTAACCGGGCTATGCAGGGACGGAAAGTCAATTCCCGTGGAAGTTACGGTTTCTCTGTTTAGTTTACAGGAAGACAATTTTGCCACCGTCATAATCCGGAACATTTCTGAACGGAAAAAGGTGGAACATGCTCTGCAGCAAGCGCGGGAAGCGGCGGAGACGGCCAATCGGGCCAAGAGCCAGTTCCTGGCCAATATGAGCCATGAGATCAGGACTCCCATGAACGGTATCATCGGTATGGCCGAGCTGTTGCTGGAAACATCATTGGACGAACAACAGCGTGAATTTGCATGTACTATCATGGATTCTTCCCGGGCATTACTTACGGTTATAAATGATATTTTAGATTTGTCCCGGATTGAAGCCGGGCATATGTACATAGAGAACATTTCTTTTGAACTGCTGCCCCTGTTACAGAGTGTCATCCGTATCGTATCACTGGAAGCGGAAAAAAAGGGACTGAGTTTCCGCTGCCTGGTGGATCCCCGCCTACCGCCGGTTCTGATAGGGGGACCTTCGAGATTACGCCAGATCTTGCTTAATCTGCTTATAAATGCAGTCAAGTTCACCGATCAGGGGCATGTGACCTTACAGGTGATGTTGGAATCAGGCTTGAAACCGAGTCTTCGCTTCGAAGTTATAGATACCGGCATAGGCATTCATCCTGAGTACCAGAAACACTTGTTTAAGCCTTTTACCCAGGTTGATAGCTCTACCACCCGTACGTACGGGGGGAGCGGGTTGGGCCTGGTTATATGTAAACGACTGGTAGAAGCTATGGGGGGAAGTATCGGGGTAAAGAGCAGTCCGGGAGAGGGTTCGACCTTCTGGTTTGTAGTACCGCTGACGACTCCTTCTGCAGAGGAGGACAGCAGTTCTGAGCCAGAGGGGGGATTTATCCACACAGCTTCTGATGTGGAATCAAGAACCGAATCTTTCCGGGAACATTCGGTGGCGGAAAACCAGGGACCGCTCATTTTACTGGTGGAAGATGACCCGGTAGCTCAAAAGGTGGCCCGTTTCCAACTGCACAGGCTAGGCTATTCGGTTCACATAGCCCAAAATGGCCGGGAAGCGGTGGAGGCCGCATTCAAAAACGACTATGTCTTGATCCTGATGGACTGCCATATGCCGGTTATGGACGGGTTTGATGCTACCCGGGCTATTCGGGAGGTAGAGACTGAACAAGAGCGCCATGTTCCTATAATTGCCATGACGGCCCGGGCCATGGAAGGGGATCGTGAGTTGTGTCAGGCCGCGGGAATGGATGATTATTTGAGCAAGCCAGTGGAATTGGTGCGGTTAAAAGAGATGCTCCAGGGCTGGATTCCCGGCAATTAGTTAAAGGGGGTGCTAGAATTGAACCTGCGTAAACATTTGCGGGTGTTGGTGGTAGAAGATGATGAAGTTAACCGGCGGGTTACCGCTCGAATGCTGGAAAGCCGGGGGTATGAGGTGGAAACGGCTGCTGATGGGCAGAAAGCTCTGGCCCATCTGGGCAACGCAGATTTTGATGTCGTGCTTATGGATATATCTATGCCTCGTATTGACGGAATAGCTTTGACCAGGCAGATGAAGAAATATTCTCGTACTCGGGATATTCCTGTGATAGCCATGTCCGCTTATGCTGCCCCCGAAGCCCGAGAAAGATTTATGAACCAGGGTATGGACGAGTATATGCCCAAACCGTTAGACCCCGAGAAACTGTCCCGGCTTATATTGAAGTTAACTGCCAGGAGCAGCGGATTTGTAGATGGGGAAGGACTTATGCTCAGAACCGGTGGGGATCGGGAATTCTTGCAGGAGATCGCGGATCTTTTCTGCCAGAGTGCAGGGGAAATTATAAAAGAGATCAGCACCGAGACGGATGAATATCTGATATCCGAATTGGCCCATAAGTTGAAGGGTTCAGCTGGTACGGCCGGGGCCAGAACCGTGAGTGAACTGGCTGTACGAATAAAGGATGCTGCTGACCAGGGTGATCTGGAAGAGGTTCGCAATATTTGTCAGGAATTTAACCAGGCTTTGCGATTATACCGGGAAGGCCTGGCTGAATACGGTATCTTCCTTCACGGGAATTAGCCGGTCCGCTGCTAACTCGGGCCGTATTGCACTGGAATCAACCGTCGGCGGTTAGATTTTAATCAGCAATCAGCCAGCTGCCAGTGGTATTTAGTATAAAACCCCTGCTGATAGTGGTATAGGGATAATCCCTGGAGTTAATCTGACAGTCATGGCAAACGTCCATGATACCGATGGTATTACTTCGCGGGGTTACTGCACTCCCATACAAGTTATTTTAGAATTTTCTGTTTCCATCTGCGTTCTCTGCGTCTTATTTTTCATGGCAGGAGATGATTATGGATTATCATATATCAGAACTCATAAACCTGGAACAGATACAGCGTTGGATGGAACGTTTACTGGCTATCCATGGTATCAGCCTGGCCATCCTTGATCCTGAGGCTGAAATCCTGGCCTGGGCTCGAAGACAGGACATATGCATGGGGTTTCATCGAACCTATCAGGCCAGTGCTGAGCGCTGTCGGCAGAGTGACCTCAAGGTGGTTCAGCAGCTGTACGACCGGCCCTGTATGACTTACACATGCTTGAACGGTGTACAGGGTTGTGCTGCTCCCATTCAGGTCGAGGGTCACCTTCTGGCTGCGGTGTTTGCCTCGCAGTTTTTTACCGGGCCACCGGATGAAGACTACTTTCGCCGCCAGGCCCGGGAATATGGGTATGACGAAGATCAGTACCTGCAGGCCGTACATCAGGTTCCGATTATCTCTCAGGAACAGGTGGAGTTTATTAGCGAATACGTGGTTGAATTGGCCGCAGTGCTCAGTGCTATGGCTGAAGATGCGGTGACTCGTCTGGATGCCGTTAAGATGATCAAGGCTCAGGAAGAGCGTCTCAGCCTGGTGTTGGAGGGGAGCAATCTCGGCTTTTGGGACTGGAACCTGGGTAGCGGTGACCTTTTTTTGAGTCCGAACTGGACCCAGATATTGGGGTATGCCCCGGAAGAAGTCATACATAGCATCGAGGACTGGAAGAAGCTGATACACCCGGAGGATCAGCCGAGGGTTATGCGTATATTGGATGCGCACCTGGAAGGACATAATCCAGCATACGAGACGGAATATCGGGTATTGGCCGGTGACCGCACCTGGAAGTGGATTATGGCCCGGGGAAAGGTGGTGTCCCGGGACGAATCGGGTCAGCCTTTGCGTGCAGCTGGAACCCTGCGCGATATCACCGCTCGCAAGGAAATAGAAGAGGCGGTCCGGGCTGAACGCAATTTTACCTCAGCTGTTTTGGATACAGCCGGGGATCTAATCGTGGTCTATGACCGTCAGGGAAGGGTGGTACGGTTTAATCGGACCTGTGAACGGGTAACCGGTTATAAATTTGCCGAGGTCAAGAGCCAGTATGCCTGGGAAGTGGCCTGTGCACCAGAAGAGGCAGAAAAAATTCAGGCCTTTTTTAGAAATCTGCAGCGGGGACAGCGTCTCCCCGAGGTTTCAGAAAGATTCGAGAGTTGCTGGCTGGCCCGGAATGGACGCAGGCATCTTATTAACTGGACACTAAGCTACTTGTTGGATCATCGGGGAGCGGTTTCCCATGTTATCTGCACCGGAACTGACGTCACCCGGTCACGGTTGATGGAGGAGAGGCAGCGGGAAACCACCCGAGAACTGCGCAGCATTCTGGAGAACGCCAATGCCGTGATATATGCTTTATCCTTTGATGGTGTGTTCCTTTTCGTTTCGCCTACCTGGACCACGCTGTTGGGGCACCAGGTGGTCCGAGTGGACGGACAGCCTCTGACCGGGTTTGTTTATCCTGCTGATGCAGCAGGATATTTAGATATGCTGCAAAGAGCTCAGAATACCGGGAGAGTCCCGCAAAATTTTGAATACCGGATCAGGCATCGCAATGGTAAATGGTGCTGGCATGCTGCCAGTGGTTCTCTGGTAACGGATAAAAGCGGTCATCCCCAGTATTTTGTGGCGGTGGCCACTGATATCACCGAGCAAAAAAGGGCCGAAAAGGCTCTGAAAAGAAGTGAGGAACGCTACCGTTCTCTGATTATGCACATTCCGGGTGCCGTACATCGCTGTCAGTATGATTCTAACTGGACCGTAGATTATATCAGTAAATTCATCGAGGATATAGTCGGATA
>JAAZLJ010000169.1 GCA_012799365.1 Syntrophomonadaceae bacterium
GGTTCCTCTCCCGCCGCCAGCTGCAGGGCTGACAGCTGTGCCTGTTTCTGCAGCTGGTTCACCTGGGACAAAGCATCCTGCAGATAGGAAGCAAAGCCTTTTTCACCGCCCGCAGCTTTCTCACGACTTTCAACTGTCCAGGAGGGGGGGTCCAGAGGTTTAAGTGCTTTGAGAACAATACCGTCTACCTTCATTTAACTCCCCCTTAGCGTCCTATTTCCAAAGCCTTCAAGGCCATACCTTTGGTGGCATCGAGCGCGGTAACATTTGCCTCATAAGCCCGGGTAGCAGAGATCATATCTACCATTTCCGCCACCACATTTACGTTGGGCATATTTACATAACCATCATCACCGGCATCCGGATGGGCAGGGTCAAAAACCCTCTTAAAAGGAGCCTGGTCTTCTATGATTTTCTTGACCCTCACCCCGGCGCCACCTTCCAACTGCTGTCCCAGCACATCTTTAAAGCTGTGCCCGGAACGAGGATTACGGGCTTCA
Organism: Syntrophomonadaceae bacterium; assembly: GCA_012799365.1. Taxonomy (GTDB): domain Bacteria; phylum Bacillota; class Syntrophomonadia; order Syntrophomonadales; family Syntrophothermaceae; genus JAAZLJ01. The sequence continues at coordinate 501 of JAAZLJ010000169.1, forward strand.
AAGATAACTAACTGTCTGCGGTAAGGACCCCCGGCTTCGGTTCGGGTGGTATTGATATTGGCCAGGTTACTGGCAATAACATCCATACGCAGCCTCTGAGCGGTCATGCCGCTGGAGCTGGTATCTATTGCGCTTAGTAATCGCATCCCCTACCTCCTCCCTTCCGTAATGGCCATTCGCAACAGCCTGAATTCATTATTCATACTTCGAGCCATAGCATCATAATAAATAGAGTTTTTGGCCAGTCGTGCCATCTCCCGATCTATATCTACGCTGTTTTGATCATTACGATATTTATACCCGGTCAAGACGCTGACCCGGGGAGCGTATTCCCTATCCACCGGATTCCCTATCTGCAGATGTCGGGTATGGCTGGTTCTAAGCCGGGCACCCACTCGGCCGTCCCTGATAGCTTCCTGCAGCTGATCCTCGAAGGAAACCTCCATCGCCTTATAGCCGGGAGTATCCACATGGGCCATATTATTGGTTATGACTTGCTGACGTAAAGAAGCCCCATCCAGGGCCTTTTCCAAAATATCCATGGCTCGGTTACCTATTACCGCGTTTAGCATGAGTTCACTCCTTTGCTACAAAATTCTACATTGTCTTCCTAAATCCTGCTAAAAGTTTTGCAAAACGCCAAAAAACTAACCCTTTCGGATTAGTTTTTCTGAAAATTAGAAGTTCGTCTTTCTTTTATTTGCCTAATTCTGCTATTAAGTGCCCATTCAAGATGTTTATGTAAGTACCCTTCATTCCCAGCGAACGGGACTCGATGATACCTGCACTTTCCAGTTTACGTAGAGCACTGGCGATTACCGAACGAGTAATACCCACCCGATCCGCCACCCGACTGGCCACCACCACACCCTCCCGACCGGAGAGCTCGGCTAAAACATACCCCAGGGCCTCCCTCTCTGATGGAGAAAGGGTGTTCAGTGCTACCCTGACCGCGGCCACCGGACCAGATTCATCCTGCATGTGCTCTATCCGCATTCGCATTACTTCGGCAATTATGACCAGTGCTCCGTACTCGGTCAAAAGGATATCTTCCTCGTTAAGCTCGCCATCATGCTGACATAGTACCAGAGTTCCCATCCGCCATTCACCGTCACCTACCGGAACCAGGGTAAACATTTTGCCATGACAGTCACAGGAAATTCCTTCAAAATCAAACGGGCACGGCTTCTGCATGCGTAGATTGGCGCAGGTTTCATCCACATCTAACAGTACCTGGTTGATACTCTCGGGAAACCTTTCAGCATAATCCCTCAGCATCTGCACATCACAAGCCTGGCCCTGGTCTTTTTTGGTCATATACCCGGCCGCATAGCCGCGCCGACCAATATAATACAGGTTACAGTTGAGCATTTCAGCCATCACCCGTACTATTCCCGGGAAATCGACCTGACCTCCCTGGACATGACGCATTAGCCCGGCAATTTGGCGAGATTTCTCCAGTAATTCCTTACCCATAACACCCCTCCCTCTATTGGCTTATTCCACCTGCAGTGAAAATAATTCGAACCGCAGATACACGCTGATGAATAAATAGATACAGAATACGCAGAAAACTTATGAAAACGCTGAAAACAAAATAAATTTAAACGATTGAAACTGACTCAACTGATTAAAACTCCGCAGCTGCTCGCAGCAAACTGATAAACTGCAGTCGAGAAATCCGAGACAAGCGGGTTAACCACACTCCAATGAATGGCTGCTTTCATGCCATTGTGTAATACCTCTAGTATCATAGCCGTCTACAATATATACCTGCTGAGATCCTCATCACCCACTATATCATCCAACCGATTGGCTACATAATCATGGTCTATAACCACCTGTTGGCCGGTCATCTCCGGCGATTCAAATAGAAGATCTTCCAGCACTTTTTCCAGAATAGTATATAACCGACGCGCTCCTATATTTTCAGTACGGGTATTAACTTCATAGGAGACCCGGGCTATGTAGTCTATCGCCTCATCAGTAAAAATAATCTCTACATGTTCAGTCGACAGCAGGGCCACATACTGCTTGATTAAAGAGTTGTCCGGCTCAGTTAAAATCCGCTGAAAATCATTCTGAGTAAGACTGGCCAGTTCCACCCGAATGGGGAACCTGCCCTGTAGTTCCGGTATAAGATCTGAAGGCTTGCTTACGTGAAAAGCACCGGCTGCTATAAAAAGTATGTGGTCGGTCTTAACCGGCCCGTATTTGGTAACCACTGTAGAGCCCTCAACTATGGGCAAAATATCCCGCTGTACCCCTCCCCGGGATACATCAGGCCCATATCCACTTTCGCGTCCAGCAATCTTATCGATCTCATCCAGAAAAATAATGCCGTTTTCTTCCACCCGGCGTAAGGCCTCCTGGTGAACCTCGTCCATATCGATGATCTTTTGTGCTTCCTCGGTCATCAGAATATTACGAGCTTCCCGAACCGTTACTTTTCTTTTCTTACGAGGCCGGGGTACTATATTACCCAACATATCTTGAAGATTTATTCCCATTTCTTCCACCCCGGCCCCGGAAAATATCTCCATGAAAGAAACCGGCTTCTCTTCCACCTCGATCTCGATAACCTCGTCCTCTAACTCCAGGCGCTCTATTTTATGGGCCATAATTTCCCGCTGCTCTTTTATTCTTTGATATTTGCTCTCGTATTCCTGATCTATAGTATCATCGTCATCGGTAGAGCCGCCGCCCAGAAACATTTCGAGAGGGTTGCGAAGGGCATTCCCTTTATGGACCGGCCAGGGCAGCATGTAATCCAGGATTCTGGCTTCTGCCAATTTGCAGGCCCGATCTTGCACCGCACTCATTTGTTCTACCTTGATCATGCGGATAGCGGTCTCTACCAGGTCTCTTACCATAGAATCAACGTCCCGCCCTACATATCCTACCTCGGTAAATTTGGTAGCCTCCACTTTAATGAATGGGGCGTTGACCAATCGCGCCAGCCGCCTGGCTATTTCAGTTTTGCCTACCCCGGTAGGCCCGATCATGATAATGTTTTTAGGGTATATTTCCTCCCCTATATCCGCCGGTAGTCGTTTTCTACGGTAACGGTTCCGAAGCGCAATAGCTACCGCTTTTTTGGCCGCTTCTTGACCAACTATGTAACGATCCAATTCCTGTACAATCCTGCGTGGAGTAAGATTATCCACCGAACACCCCCCTTTACCTCAGTTCTTCAACGGTTATGTTGGTATTGGTATAAACACAAATGCTGGCAGCCACCAGCAGCGATTCTTCCGCCACCTCCCGGCTGCCCAGCTGTGAGTGTTTCATTAACGCGCGAGCCGCCGCCAGGGCATAGGGACCACCCGAACCGATAGCCGCAACATCATCATCCGGCTCAATAATCTCACCGTTACCAGAGACCAGGTAGATCTTTTCCCGGTCAGCCACCAAAAGCAAAGCCTCCAGTTTTCTTAGAACCCGATCCGTACGCCATTCTTTCGCCACCTCAATCACTGACCGGGTCAGGTTGCCACTGGCCGCTTTCAACTGCTCTTCAAATTTGTCAAATAAGGTGATGGCATCGGCCACCGAACCGGCAAAACCTGCCAGCACCTCACCATTATGTAAAGTGCGCACCTTGCGGGCCTGATTCTTCATCACGATGTTCTGGCCGAGGGTTACCTGCCCATCCCCGGCAATAGCCACCCGTCCATCCTTCTTAACTGCAATCACAGTAGTTCCGTGAAACAAAACACTCACCTCCGGGGAAACTTTTCCTTATGTATATTTTTAATCCTTTCATTGGTTACATGGGTGTATACCTGGGTAGTAGAAAGCTTGACATGACCTAACAGTTCTTGCACTGAACGCAGGTCAGCACCACCGTTTAATAAGTGGGTAGCAAAAGTGTGACGTAAGGTATGGGGACTAACTTTCTGATTTAGCGCAATCTCTTCGACATATTTATTAATTACATTCCTGATACTTCTGGCCGACAAGCGAGAACCAAATCGGTTCAAAAAGAGAGCTCCCGTACTTCGATTCGAGTTTTTGGCTAACAGGTAGCGCCGGCTTTTAATTAGATATGTATCAATAGCCTGAACGGCCTGGCTCCCTATGGGAACTATTCTTTCTTTGTTTCCCTTGCCCAAAACTCTGACCATTCTTTCCCGGGTATCAATATGGTTCAAATCTAGAGCCACCAGTTCACTGACTCTGATGCCCGTTGCATACAACAACTCCAGAATAGCCCGATCCCTCATACCCATAACACTGCCGGTGTCAGGTGCCTCTACCAGTATTTTTACCTCCTCGGGATAGAGGAAACGGGGTAGTTTTTTTTCCTGCCGCGGTGTAGCGATAACCGCAATCGGATTCCCATCCAGTACCGCCTCCCGGCACAGGTACCGGACAAAAGAACGTAAAGATGCCAGTTTTCTGGCCATGGTAGCCCGGCTCAGTCCACGCATTTGCAGGTGTCCCAGATATCGTCTTACCGACTGGTGGTTGATAACATCTTTTTTCAGTTCTTCCGACGGAATCTCATAGTCATCAGCCATATAATCGAAAAACTGGTTCAAGTCCGTTCGATAACAGGTAAGGGTCATGGGCGAAGCATTCTTCTCCACTCGAAGATGCTCTATAAAATAATCCACGTACTGCAGCATCAATTAAATTACCCCCTTACACTGTTTTTCTCATCGTATCATAAACAAGCTCTCGCTCACAGACCCCACTGCTCCAAAAATCCTTTCAGTTCTGTCAGTGAACGCTGACTGTAAGCCTGGTATCTGGCTTTTTTAATTTTTATCTTTTTTTCCAGTGGGGGCAGCAGTCCAAAATTAGCATTCATAGGTTGAAAATTCCCCCCGGGTGCCGAGGAAATGTGAAGGGTAAGGGCCCCCAGAAGCGTGGTATCTGGCAGGGCTAACAGCGGCTCCCCTCTGACCATCCGAGCAGCGTTGATACCCGCCAGAATGCCGGTAGCCGCCGATTCCATATAGCCTTCACAACCGGTAATCTGGCCGCCAAAAAATAAGTTGGGACTTACCTTGAACTGCAGGGTGGCTTCTAACAATCGAGGACTATTGATGTATGTATTGCGGTGCATCACTCCATAGCGCACAAAATCCGCGTTCTCCAGCCCCGGTATCAGACGAAAAACTCTTTCCTGTTCCCTCCAGCGCAGGCGGGTCTGAAACCCCACCAGACTGTACAGGGTTCCGTTTTGATCCTCCTGCCGCAGCTGTAACACCGCATAAGACTTATCCCCGGTGGGGCTGGCCAGCCCCACCGGTCGCATAGGCCCGAAGCGAAGAGACTCTATACCCCGCCGCGCCATTACTTCAATCGGCATACAACTTTCAAAAAACAGGTTCCGATCCACCGGATGCCCTTCATGGATATCAGCTTCTACCAGTGCGGCATAAAAACGCTCATACTCATCCCGGGTGAAGGGACAGTTAAGATAATCGTCTCCCCCTTTTCCATAACGGGAAGCACGGAATACTTTATCCATATTAAGACTTTCCGCGGTAACAATAGGAGCCACCGCATCATAAAAAAACAGGTGTTCTTCACCAGTAACGTCGCTAATAGCCAGGGCCAGGCTCTCAGAAGTAAGAGGGCCGGTGGCCACCACCGCTATATCAGAGACAGGCAGCGCCTTTACCTCCTGGTTAACCACCTTGATCAAGGGATGGGAACGTATGACGTCAGTCACTCGGGTAGAAAATAGTTCTCGATCCACCGCCAGAGCCGATCCGGCTGGAACCCGGGCCGTTTCTGCACACTGCAGCAAAAGAGACCCCAATTCTCTCATCTCCGCCTTCAGCAGCCCCTGCGCAGTACCGAGATCCTGGGATTTCAATGAATTGCTGCATACCAATTCAGCCAGACAACCAGTCTGGTGAACAGGAGTCATTTTTACCGGGCGCATTTCAGCCAAACGCACCCTGATTCCCTGCTCAGCCAGGTGATAGGCCGCTTCACACCCCGCTAGACCGCCACCAATCACCATTAC
>JAAZLJ010000170.1 GCA_012799365.1 Syntrophomonadaceae bacterium
CCGCCACCACTCCACAGTGCCCATGATCCATGTACTCACACAGACAGACATCGGTTATGACCATGAGCTCCGGGCAGACATCCTTGATAATACGGATGGCTTCCTGCACCTCCCCATGGTCATCATAGCTGGCAGTGGCCAGTGAATCCTTGTTTTCTGGAATTCCAAAAAGCAGCACCCCGGGTATCCCCAGTTCCTCTATTTCCCGTACTTCGTCTGACAAAAGATCACAAGAGAATTGGTAGACTCCAGGCATGGAGCCTACCGGTATTTTTTTGTTTTGGCCAAAAACTATAAACAGGGGGTAAATTAGATCATCCACCGTCAGTCGCGTCTCCCGCACCATGCGCCTGATGGTATCGCTGCTCCTCAATCTCCGCATGCGCTGAACTGGAAAAGCCAATTTAATCCCCCTTCGCCTGAATCTCGTCCTCGCTAAGATAACATCCCGGGTCTTCGGCCCACAGATCGCCGTATACCGCCCGGGCCCTTATGCGGCATCCTCCACAATAATGCTTGTAGTTACAGCGGCCGCATTTCCCCTTCACATGTTCTGTTTTGCACCGCAATTGAACCAACAGTTCGTCATCCCCGGTCCAGATCTGACTGAAAGGTTTCTCCCGTACGTTTCCCAGGATATAGTCCTGCCAGAATTGACAGGGATGTACATTACCCCGTGGATCTACATTGGCGAACTTGGTTCCGGCTGAACAACCGCCGTGCATATCCAATAGCTGATCCACCTCTCCTACCCGTTCTTTTATATACTTGCGCATATAATTCGCCAGGTAGATGCCATCAGCATGGTTGTCGGTGGTCAATATCTCCACCTCCACCCCCTGTTCATGCAAGGCGATGGTTTTTTCTATCAACAGATCCATAACTCGTCTTTTCTCTTCGAAAGAGATATCCAAATTACGCATCTCTTCACCACGACCGGCATATACCAGATGATACATACAGAACCGGGGTATACCCTCGGCGGCTATAATATCGATCACCTCGGGCAGATCTTGCTGGTTCAAGCTGTTTACCGTAAAGCGTATACCCGTTTTCATACCTAACCGCATACAGGCCCTGAGTCCTTCCATGGCTTCATTGAAGGCGCCCTGACGATTTCTAAACCGGTCATGAGTGTCAGGAGCTCCATCAATACTTACTCCCACATACTGAAACCCGGCTTCCTTGATCTGCAGGGCTATATCATCAGTAATAAGCGTTCCATTGGTAGATAATACCGGCCTGAGACCCAGATCGGCTGCCTGCCTCCCCAGCTCAAACAGATCTTTTCTAAGCAGCGGTTCTCCTCCCGAAAACAACAAAACCGGGACTCCCATCTCGGCCAGATCCTCGATGAACCTCTGCGCCTCCTCCGTAGTTAGCTCATCCTTGAACTTGCGATCCTCTGCATCTATATAACAGTGCTGACACCGCAGATTACAGCGGTTGGTCGCATTCCATACCACCAGAGGTCGCGAATTATCGGAAAACTGCAGCAGCTGGGGAGGGGTGTCCCCTTTCCCCCGATACTTGATAACGTCGGACACTGTGGCCGTGCCACATAAAAGCTTGGTAAAACCAATCACGATCCTGACCCTCCCACTACAAATTTAATATCATGTGCAGACGTCTATGATACCGAAGGTATCATCCATTAGAGGCCTGAAAACAGCATGTTGTTCGTAGAGTATTAACCGGCTCGCTCCGATACTCCTCGACTGCAACACATCGGCTTGTCTCGGTGTGAAGCAGACCCCTCGGGATTCGGCGTCCATGCACTCAGCCTTCGGTGCTCGAAACCTCCTGTTTCTCGCTCCGCTTCACAGCCCTCGGCTTCGCCGTGTGTAGCTACGTCTCCTCGTAAGTCGCTCGACTCGGTTAATACTGCTCCTAGCAGATTGCCGCATCTTCAATGTATATTTTTAGTATTAGCTGCGCGCATCAGCGTATATCTGCGGTTTCAATTGCATAGCAGATTTCACTGGTTGCCCAACATTTTGACCAAAGCCCCTACCAGCCCGGGGATGGTATACTCCTCGGCCACCATATCCACCGTAAATCCCCAATTGGCGGCCGTCTCAGCTGAAATCGGGCCTATACAGGCTATCTTAACCCTGTCATTCAGCTGTTCTATATTCTCCTCGCCTATTATTCTAACAAAATTATTCACCGTCGATGAACTGGTAAAAGTAATGGCATCCACTTCCCCGGAGAGAACTATGTCCCGCTGTTCCGTAGAGGGTTCCTCGGCTCTGGCCTCATACAGGTGAACCTCTGACACCTGAACCCCCCATTGGGTCAACACCTCCGGCAAAACAGAACGGGCCCCACGGGCTCGCGGGAGAAGCACCTTATCCCCAGCCTGGACCCGCCCTTTCAGGGCCCGGGCCATACCTTCCGCCCGGTATTCTTCTGGAATTACTTCTACTACCAACCTGTTTTGGGTTAGAGCCTGTGCGGTAGCTGGTCCAATAGCTCCAATTCTCAGTCCTTTCAGGTCCCGGACATCCCTTCCAGTTTGCAGCAGTTCATCCAGGAATATCTTGACCCCGTTAACACTGGTAAACAAGATCCAGCCAAATGAATCCAGTTCATCCAAAGCCCGGTTTAGCGGAGTCATATCCTCAGTCGAGACTATTTTAATAGCAGGCAGTTCTACGGCTTCCCCACCCAGAGATGCGATCATAGCCGACAAACGACTGGCCTGGGCCCGGGATCTGGTGACCACAATTCTTTTACCGAACAGCGGCCTGCTTTCAAACCAGTTAAGCTGCTCCCGCAATCCAACCACCTCACCGACCACGATTATAGCCGGCGGCCGGAATCCTTCTTCCCTTACCTTCTCTTCAATGTTCTCCAGAGTCCCAGCCAATACCTTCTGACCGGGCAGGGTTCCCTGGCGAATGACAGCGCAAGGAGTGGAGGGATGGCGCCCGTGCTTTACCAGGTTGCGAACAATAAAACCGAGATTCTCCAATCCCATTAAGAATACCAGAGTACCAATTCCGGCAGCCACCTTATCCCATTGTATAGAACTTTCTGTCTTGTCCGGACGTTCATGCCCGGTAATCAGGGCCAGAGTGGAAGTAAGATCCCGATGGGTTACGGGAATACCGGCATAGGCTGGTACTGCAATAGCCGAGGTCACCCCCGGTACCACTTCAAACTCAATGCCATGCTCTCGCAAAAACAGTGCCTCTTCCCCGCCCCGACCGAAAACAAAAGGATCGCCGCCTTTGAGCCTTACCACCACTTTGCCTTCCCGGGCCTTATCTACCAGCAGCTGGTTGATTCCTTCCTGGGACAATGTATGGTCACTGGAAGCTTTACCCACATAGATTTTCTCCGCCTCCCGGGGTACATATTTTATCAGCTCAGGATTGGCCAGACGATCAAAAACAACCACCTCAGCCTGCTGCAGGCATTCTACCCCTTTAACAGTAAAAAGCCCGGGATCCCCGGGTCCTGCGCCCACCAAATAAACTATGCCACGCTTATTCATTCGATTGTTCACCCCAGCGCCTAATTTCTTCTAACACCGTATCTGCTCCCATGGTCAGAACCTGAGCTGCCAGCATTTTGCCCAGCTCCTCAGCCTGTCCCGGTTGCCCTCGTAGTTGACTTCTAAATACTGATTTCCCATCCAGAGAGGCTACCAATCCATCAATAATCAATTCCTCATCTGCTGCCCGGGCCTGGCAGGCGATAGGAACCTGGCACCCACCCTCCAAACGCCGCATAAAGGCACGTTCTGCCGTCACCTCCGTACCGCTGGCTTCGTGATGGATGGTTTTAACCTTCTCGGCTACCGCGGTATCGCCCTGTCTGATTTCTATACCGATGGCTCCCTGTCCTACGGCAGGAAGCATCACCGCAGATGAAAGCAGGTCGGTCACTTCTTCCAGATAGCCCATTCTTTTTACCCCGGCATAAGCCAGTATTATGGCATCCATACCTTCGGTCTTCATCTTGCGTATTCGGGTTTCCACGTTTCCCCGCAAGTTCACCAGTTCCAGATCCGGACGTACAGCCCGCAGCTGCGATATACGCCGTAAACTGGAGGTACCCACCCGGGCTCCGGGAGGCAGTTCGGCCAGACTATATCCTCGGTGCGAAACCAGGACATCCCGGGGATTTTCCCTTTCCAACACCGCCCCGATTTCTATACCTTCCGGCAGCTGAGTAGGAAGATCTTTCATGCTGTGAACCGCCATATCTATCTGGTTGTCCAGAAGTGCGATTTCGATTTCCTTGGTAAAAAGGCCCTTATCTCCAATCTTGGAAAGGGCCACATCCAGTATCTTATCGCCTTGAGTCTTGATTACTACCGTTTCAAAATCAATGTCGGGAAAATACCGACCCAGGAGTGAAACCACATATTCAGCCTGCCATAAAGCCAATCTACTTCCCCTGGTTCCCACCCTTAACTTTTTTATCATAGGATTGGTTCTCCTCATCATTTGATTCTACCTCCAGGGCAAAGAGGTTCCGAGTAACCTCAGCATATAGATGCCCATTGCTGGTCAATGCCATTTCCTTTAAATTAACCACCGGGAAATGCAGCAGTTGGTTTACAATAGAACTGGCCAGGGAACCTATAATTTTCTCCTGGCGAGGACTGGTATTACCCAGGCGGTTAAGTGCCCGGGTTACTTCTCTTTGCTTTATTTCTTCACCCTTTTGCTTGAGCGCTTTTACCACTGGTATAACGTACAGTGTATTCAGCCACTCTTCAAACTCCTGGAGCTCTTCCAACAGTATTTTCTGTGCCTGCCGGGCTGCCTTTTTACGTTCCATCAAGTTGGCATCAATCACATTCTCCAGATCATCAATATCATACAGGTAAATCCCTTCGATTTCGCCAATACGTGGATCAACGTCCCGGGGAACTGCGATGTCGATAATGAATAGTTTACGGCCTTGTCTCTTCCTCAAAGCCTCTTCTACCGCTTCATACCTGACGACATAATGGGTGGCAGCCGTGCAGCTAATAATAATATCTGCCCGGGAGAGCCATCCCGGGAGGTCCGCGAAACTAATAGCAGTACCATCGACGCGCTCCGCCAGGGAAACGGCCCGCTCATAGGAACGGTTGGATACCATTACTGTCGATACCCCATTATCTACCAGATAGCGGGCGGTAAGTTCACTCATTTCTCCGGCCCCGATGACCAGAACCGTCTTGTCTTCCAGAATCCCAAAGATGTTCCTGGCCAATTCCACGGCCACATAGCTTACCGATACCGCATGACGATCCAATCCCGTCTCAGTTCTAACCCGTTTTCCCGCGTGAAGAGCCTTTTGAAAAAGGGTATTCAGAATGCCATCAGATGCACCCATTTCAATCGCGTGATTGTAAGCATCCTTTACCTGCCCGAGAATCTGGGTTTCCCCCAATACCATCGAATCCAACCCTGCCGCCACCCGAAAAAGGTGTCCTATGGCTTCGTAACAATTGGGCTGGTAAAGATAAGGACGGAGTTCATCGATTTCCAATCCAGAAGAAGACGCCATGAATTCCTCCAGAACGCCAACCCCCTGCTCTATATCCTTAACAGTGGCATAAACCTCCGTCCGATTACAGGTAGACAGCACCAGAACCCCATGCAGCTCATCTCGACATGTTAAACGATCATAGATATTCTGCGGTACCGGTTCACCGAAAGCCAGCCTTTCCCGAATCTCGACGGGGGCAGTGCGATGGTTCAGTCCGGTAACGAGGATATACATGCTTTTATTCTCTCCTTTGCCTCGTCTTTCTCTCCGGCGAGGAGAAGCTCGAGAATATCCGAGTACACCAAACTCTTGAATATCTCTCGCCTTTTATCGATTTCTTCAGGAAAGGCCCGCTTCACTTCTTCACGAACCTCACCCAACATTTCTACAAACTCACCGTGTTCAGGAGTTACTATTTCCTGCAATTCTTCTTTCAACCTTCTGGCATACATCGGGCTCTTACCCGCAGTGGATATAGCCAGGGCCAATGAACCCCTTCTTACCACGGCCGGAACAAAAAAGCTGCAGTGCCGTGGGTCATCAACCACGTTTATAGGAATGTTCCTTTCCTGGCAAAGCGTAGAAATCCGATGATTGAGCCCTTCTTCATCTGTAGCGGAGAATACCAGAAACATGGCTTCCAGATCTGATTCCTCAAACCCACGCGGCTCCCATCTGATTTCCCCATCTCGGGCCAGCTGTTCAATCTCTGCTTCAGCCTCGGGTGCTACTACCGTAACCCTGGCCCCACACCGCAGCAGGTGAGTAATTTTCCGAGAGGCTACACTGCCTCCCCCTACCACCAGGCAAGCACGTTGATACAGATTAAGATATACCGGGAATAATTCCATTCTTACCTTCCTCTATCATCTACCATGTCTAGCTGTAACATAGGAAGAAAAACGGCCTGTCTCCAGACCATTTAGCTTTCCTTTTGTTCTGTTACTTCTGTCACCTGTTCTTCAAACTGACGGTTCTTTTCTTTCTTAAAGTTCCCCATTGCTTTTCCTACAGCCTGTCCCACCTGGGGCAATTTGCCAGGGCCTACAATTATCAGTATAATCACCAATATCACGATAAGCTCCATAGGGCCTATATTACCAATAAAGCCGAACATTGTGCTCCCTCCTTTACACCTGCACCCAGGGACACAGGTTGGATTACATGCGGTACATCGCAGGCACCTTCAGGTCTACGGTTATCGTTACCATCTTAATTAAAATCAGTCTCTCTTAACCCATATCCTTGCTGTTCAGCCAGTAGATCCAGATATATAGTCCTGACACTGGTGATAAACATGTCGTTCCTGGCAGTACCATTGCGTTCATCATAATTCTTCAAATAGCCCTTGCATTTGTCGCATACAAACAACTGATTGGCTTCATCGCCTTCTACTACCATATATTTTATGGTATTGGGCTCGTCATTTCCACAGAAAATACATGCCAAATAACGGTGCTCCCACTCAGTGAAACATTCAGAACAAAAGAGAAATCTTCTGCCATCCTGAAATCTTACCCTCGATATGGAAGGTAACGCTCCACATACCGGGCATACTCCCTGACCCCAGGAAATGTCCTCATCCTGTCGAATTGACTCCTCATAGGGTAGAGCAAAAACCCGCAGAAATGGGCGCAGGGCATTTTGGGCCACAAATACGGTTACATTACAAGGCACCCCCAGCTTTTCCTGCAGTTGCTCAAAAACGCCACGGTCGTAGTGCATAGTACTACGAATCATTTCTTCATACGGCAAATTTCCCTTATCGGCCAGTAAACGTTCCATGAACTCACCTGACTTGTCTCTCTTCCCCTGAATTAAACGAACCAGATCCATAAAGGCTTCCTGGTAATCGTCAATATCTACCTCAAACTCGGTAAATTCGATCAGGGGCTGCTGGTATTGCTCCAATAGAGATATTGCATCTACCTGGGATATGCTTGACTTCTTCTTCAATCGGAAGAAAACCTGGTTCTGCCAGGTCTCTATATCCTTATAAAATTCCACAAACCCTTTCGGCAAACTTACAGGAGCTGAATCCGCCATTTTAACACTCCCCTGTCACTAAACTTGTTGTTATTATCCCAAAAAGACCGAACTTTGTAAAGAAAAAAGGGGGCTGAAAGCCCCCCTTCGTTGTATCCACTACCGTCTATTCAGTCTTTTCCTCTTCCTTTTCTGCATAATTTTCTTCGTACCATACCTTGTGATGGTGTTCGGCCCAATCCTCTCTAACCGTACCCTTCCACATGCCCCAGAACGACTCACCAGAGCCGGGATGGAACGAACCCAGATAACCATGCATACATACCATAAAGGTACCAAATATCATGGCCAGGTCATGGATGGGATAGCACAGGGCAACCAACCAGGCTGGGAATATGGCCGGGAACCACATGATGTACCCGCTGAGTACCAGTAACAGGACCATGGTCGGAGTAATGATAGAGTTGCCTTTCTCCCCACCATTGAATTTGGTTTGGGGCGGCATCTTCACCTTGAACCCCAGGAACTCCAACGGGAACAAGCATACGAATATAATATCATTGACCCCGAATCTGAACAGATCCATAATCCATGCAGCCAGGGCCCTCATGTTGAACAAGACGAAATAAACTATGAACAGAGTCATGCCCACGGCAGAAATCCGGTGTACCAACCCGGCTCCATTGTACCCGCCGAAAATAGTAGCCAGCGGGTCACATCCGTTCAGGAAAAGCACCAAGCCGGTCAACAGACAGATAAGAAAGGTTACCGTATGTCCCCAGTGAGTGACGCGGGAATGAATATTAAAACGTTCTACGCGGGGTATGTCTTCTCTGTATTCAGTCAACCATTGCATTACTCATTCCCCCCTTCTTCGGGAGATATCTCTTCCGCTTTCTTAAGCAACCGGGTGGTGACGAAGCTTAAAGCTGATGCACCCAGAGCTAACGGTATCAACCAGCCGAAGTACGGCTGAATGATATTCTTCCAGGCTGCGATCTGACCCGGTACCTTGGGGTCAGCCGGGAGTCCATATACTTCCGGTTTGAAGGACAGGATATACACTACGCTCAGTCCACCCATTTCCGACCGGCCGTAGATGTTGGCATCACGGTAGCCTTCTTCTACCAGCTTCGCTACTCTGGCTTCCGCCCGAGCCATTAGCTTGTCACGGTCACCAAAGGCCAGTGCTCCCGCCGGACAGGTCTTTACACAGGCCGGCACGTAAGTCGCTAACTCACGGGGAGTACCAGACGCAGGAAAACCATCGGTGCCGCCTTCGGGCCAGCCTTCGAGCGGGTAATCCTTAAAGGAACCCTTGTCCAGCCCGGCTTGCACGCGGTCTGCACATAAAGTGCACTTGGTTACAATATCTTCTTTCTTGAAATACTTGGGTACATGCCACGGACAGGCATAAGTGCAGTACTGGCAGCCTATACACCTGTCGGGATCATGAATAGTAGCCCCCCAATCAGTTTTAGAGTAGGCCTGACGCGGACATACATCCATACAGGCCGGGTCTTCACAGTGCATGCACTGATGTTTCCGGAACAGCCACTGCAGCCCATTAACCGGATCCACGTATTCATCCATTTTCACTATCGTGTAAGTTACCGCATTGGTATCCTTACGAGTTTGATAATTACCTTTAAACCGCTCGATTTTTCCAGCGGGATTGCGATTCCAGTTTTTACAGGCTACCTGGCAGCCCCGGCAGGCGGTGCATCTGCTGGTGTCTATTAATTTAATTAACTTAGCCATCTTACGCCCTCCTTATATCGCAAAGCCAGGCTTTGTATTCGGGAATCATGGTATTACCATCGCCCACATGAGGAGTCAGACGGTTGGCCGGGTCACCGGTGGCATAACCTTTAAAACCGTAGTGCCATGTCATACCAATCTGGTGCACATATTTTCCTCCAATATTGAAGGGTTTGAAGCGCTTGGTTACACAGGCAATACCTTCAATGTCACCTCTGGTATTGGATACTATCACCCGATCACCATTTCTAATTCCCTTTTCTTTCGCCAGTTCTTCGCTCAGTTCTATAAACATATTGGGCATAAGTTCCGCCAACCATGGTAAGTTTCTGGTCAAAGCCCCGGTCTGCCAGTGTTCGACCACCCGATAGGTAGTAGCAGCAACGGGATATTTATCCATGTCGCTCTGCTTATCAGGTTCCCAGACCTTGATAATCGGGTTATTCTGCTGGGGTGTCAAGAGATTCTTGACCGGGCTTTCCCACGGCTCATAGTGCTCAGGGAAAGGACCTTCTCCCAAAGACGCCTTGGCAGCAAAGAAACATCCTACCCCTTCCGGTCTCATCAGGAACGGAATAGCCTTGGTAGGCTCGTTGGTAGGTGCCAGGTTTTTGTTGAAGTCCGGCACATCATAACCTACCCATAAACCTGGCTTGCCAGCCGCCAGAGCTTCGGCATTATTGGGATCCCATTTGAATAAGGCCCGTTTTTCATCTCCCGGCCAGGGAGTACCATCCGGCTGTACCGAACAGCGGTTGTAGATAATCCGCCGATTTAAAGGCCAGCACCAACCCCACTGGGGGTATATTCCGAGCTCGGACGGATCCGAGTTATCACGCCACATGGCCTTATAATCCAGCGAACCATCGGATTTAGTTGTCATAATACCGGAATAAATCCAGTTACCACAAGCGGTAGAACCATCATCAGCCAGTTTGGTAAAGTTCAAGACCGGATTCCAATCTTCAAACTTACCAGTATATCCATTGAGCTCCAGACCTACCAACTCCGGATGGGGTTCTTCTTCACCTTCATAGGTGTACGGACC
This sequence comes from Syntrophomonadaceae bacterium, assembly GCA_012799365.1. GTDB lineage: Bacteria > Bacillota > Syntrophomonadia > Syntrophomonadales > Syntrophothermaceae > JAAZLJ01. The sequence goes on from JAAZLJ010000170.1 coordinate 10,292, forward strand.
CCAGGTCAGATTGAGAATGGGCTCGTCTTGCGGCTTGGTACTACCTTCGTAAAGTTTCTTAATACGTTGGGCCATCTGGTCAATAATCCACAGGTCTGGCATAGCTTCGCCCAGCGGATCCGCTCCCTGCCAACGATACTGTACTACCCGGCCTGTCTGTGCAGCCGTTCCGCCTTTTTCATAAACCGCCGCCGCCGGCAGGAAAAAGACTTCTGTTTCAATATCTTTCGGCGTTCTCTTGGGAACTTTATCGTTATCAACCGGCCGATGCCAGGCTTCATAAGACCAGAATTCCGCCGATTCATGCAGCCACAGATCAACTACTACTAACCATTTGAGGTTGCACATGGCTTCCTGTTCTTTATTGGCATTCGGTCCCCCTACTACCGGGTTTCCACCAAAAATAAACATACCTTCGATTTCGCCGCGATGCATAGCTTCAAACATAGCGATATGCGAATAGTTCTTCTTGGCATCACGTTTAGGTAGATAATGATAGGCAAAATCGTTTTCTTCCGTAGCTGCGTCTCCCCACCAAGCCTTGAGCATACTTACTACCCACTTGGAAGTATTAATCTTGAAACCAGAATTGGGGAAACCAGCCTTAACTGCTTGCCGGAATTCAGCAAGACTGTTAACCGGCAGCTTGGCCGCCCCTGGAGTTTCCTTCTTAACATAGGCCAGTAAATCTTTATGGTTTGGTGCATTGGTGGGTGAAGTGATATACCCCGGAATAATGTGGAACAACAGAGCCATATCAGTGGAACCCTGAACATTGTTCTCACCGCGCAGTGCGTTAATGCCGCCACCAGGACGACCCATGTTACCCAGCAGCAGCTGTACCAGGGTAAAGGCTTTTACGTTCTGACTGCCGACCGTATGCTGAGTAATACCCATGGCATACATAATGGTACCCGTCTTATTCGGGGCTCCCGTAGCAGAGAACGTTTTCAATACTTCCAGGTATTTATCCTTGGGACTGCCGGTGATAGCCGACACCGTGTCGATGTCATAACGCTCGTAATGTTTCTTCATTAACTGAAAGACACAACGGGGATGAGTAAGGGTAGGATCCTTCAGGGGCAGCCCATCCTCCCCGTATTGATAATCCCATTGACCACCGTCATACTTACGGTTGGCTGCGTCATAACCTGAAAACAATCCATCCTTGAAATCATAGCCGTCGGCTATCAGGAACGATGCATTGGTGTAATGAACTACATAATCCTTATGATAAAGTTCGTTATCGATAATATATTTGACCATACCACCTAAAAATGCAATGTCAGTTCCCGAACGCATCGGGCAATAAATATCGGCTACTGCCGAAGTACGAGTAAATCTGGGGTCAACACTAATGATTTTAGCGCCTCGCTTATCCCGGGCCATATTCAATCCTCTCATGGTCACGGGATGGTTTTCAGCAGCATTACTACCCATGATCAGTGCACAATCAGTATTTCTGAGATCAGGTACTCCGTTAGTCATGGCACCCCGACCGAATGCTGGTGACAAACCTGCCACCGTAGCGGAGTGTCAGATACGAGCCTGGGTTTCCAGGAAGACAAGCCCCAGAGCACGCATAAGCTTGGTCTCCAGGTAACATTCTTCGTTGTCCATTCCGGAACCACCCATGGCAGCTATATTCTCACACCGGTTTACAATTATCTCACTACCATCGTCAATTTTCTCCTTGTGGACCATACCACGATCTCTGGACTCCTTGACCCTCTCGCCAATCCTGTCCAGCATCCAATCCCAATCTTTTTCTACCCACTTTTCACTCTTGGGTTCGCGATATAAAGGTTTGGTTGCCCGTTTGGGGTTAGGTATCTGTTCACCGGTTTGATCATCATATATCTCGCGTAGGTTGAAGATGGCTGCGCCTTTCGCACAGGCTCCACCGCGGTTCATAGGGTTGTCAGGATCCCCCTCTACACTTAGAAGTTTTACAAACTTCCCGGAGGCATCCCTTTCTGCATAGACCAGAAGACCGCATCCTGATGCACAATACGGACAAATAGTCGGTGTGGGAGTCACATTCTTAATACGCAACTCCTTGACTTCGGATGCTGTTGCCTTCAGGCCAAACCCCAGGTCCACCACGGCGAAGGTAGCAGCGGTTACTCCACTTATCTTAAGAAACTGTCTCCGCGTAACCTTCACGCCTTCGACTCTCCTTTCTGCAATTGTACAATTGCCCCTTCTTTAACCGGGGGGGCTTATTCATCGGGACTCCTACCAATTAGCCAATCAGGCATAACTCGAGCTATCCCAGCCCTGTTCGCCTTTCATCACCTCCCTTGCGGGATAAAAACCCCGGTTGGGGATATAATGTTTGTACGGTTTCGGGATTTTAAGGGAACGCATATCTCTCATTGTAGTTCTACATCTAAAGATATAATTCCTGCTTCATAGAGCAGGAATTATAGGAGAATTTTTTTAGCTTGGGTTATATTCAAATCTTACCGCATTCTTGTACCAGGTAGCTGCACCCTATAGTAACAAATTATTTAAACCTTGCCTGAATATTACTCTTCGGCTTGTCCTATTTACAAGCAGAATCGGACGAACTTCGACTTAATCCTACAATTCCAGAACTACCCGTCAATTTAAGCCTCGGCTTCCACATCATCCGGTTCCGCCTTCGGTCGAGCCAGTTTGGCCACCCAAATACTCACCTCATACAGAATACATACCGGGATCGCCATCATGGTCTGAGAAATTGGATCCGGGCCGGGGGTAAGAGCTGCTGCCAGAACAAAGATGATTAACACTGCATACTTCCGATTACGGGCCAGGACTTCGTGACCAATAACCCCGATTTTAGCCAGAAAAAATACCACTACCGGCAGTTCAAACACCAGGCCAAAAGGCAGGGTAAGAGCCATAACAAAGGATAAATACTTGTCAACCGTGATCATGGGGGTTAGATCGCCGGAAATGTACACCATAAATCCCAGAATCAATTTAAGAATAGTAAAGTAGGAAAAGAGTACCCCTACCGCAAACAGAAGGATGATGATGGGAAATAAAGTATATACGTACCTCTTTTCATTAGGATAAAGAGCCGGAGCTATAAAGCTCCATATTTCCCAGGCTACAATAGGGAAAGCTATCACCAGGCCACCCAGCAGCGATAGTTTCATCTTAACAAAGAAACCCTCTGCTACTCCAATGTATACCAGGCTCAGGCCCATGCCCAGATCTTTCAGCGGTTTCTGAATAATTTCTAATAGCTCATTGCTAAAGTAGAAACACCCAAAAGCCGCAATTACGATGGCCAGTACTGATACCAGAAGGGCTTTGCGCAGATCTTCCAGATGCTGAAACAGGGTCACCTTTTCTTCCGGAGTTAACTTCTTAAACAAGTAAAAGTCCTCCTTTAAAAGTTGCGGTCAGCAATGAAATCAGCAATTTCACCTAAAGTGCGTTTAGCTGAAGCATCCGGTAATTGCACCAATTTGGCCCGCGCTTTGTCTACATAAGAGCAGGCTATTGTATAAGCATAATCAATGCCTCCGCTCTCGATCACCATATCAATGATCTGCAGAGCCCGCTCCTGGCACGCCTCCGGCGAAGACAGCCAGGCCACCAGCTTTTCCCGATCTGCTCCATAGTGTAATGCATAAAGAGCCGGCAAAGTAATAATACCCTGACGTATATCGCTTCCAATCGGTTTCCCCAGCACTTCTTCGTCGGCTACATAATCCAGAATATCATCGGTTATCTGGAAAGCCATACCAAGATAATAGCCGAATCTACTCAAGGCCTTGACCTGTTCCGGAGGAGCATTACTGATAAGTGCTCCCATATGACAGCTCATAGACATTAACAAAGCAGTTTTTCGCTCAATACGGCGCAGGTAGTCCTTTAACCCTTGATCAGTATCATAACAGCTGGCCAGCTGAATGATTTCACCCTCACAGATCTTCATACTGGCATCGGCCAGGATGTTCACCACATCAGTGCGCCTGTAACCAGCAATGATATCCAGGGATCTGGCAAAAATATAATTACCTGCATAAACTGAAATACGGTTACCCCACCGCGCCTTTACCGTCTCCCGTCCCCGACGGGTGGTCGAGTTATCTATTACATCATCATGCACCAGGGTAGCCATATGAACCAGTTCCAGAGCTACTGCCATCGGTATCACTGTAGATAGCATAGATGCATAAAAACTGCCAGAAAGCAGGGCAAAAGCAGGCCGCAGCCGTTTCCCCCCCGCCCGAATGAGATGAGTTGAGGATTCTTGCAATACCTCCAGATCGGTATCAATGGTCCTGGTAAGTTCCGCCTCAACTATCTGTAGTTCTTCTTGTATATCTTTGAAAAAATCAAAGCTGCTCGCAACTGGACTCATTTTTTATCCCCTCAAAGCCTTATAATCAGTCTAATTATATAGTTTTAATCCGTACTACTCAACTAAAAACATCATTTTCCTGCCCTGTAAGCTATCAAATAATCAGATTACAAACCTTCATGTTGGGCGGACCAACACCACCGATGAATGAAAATGGCAGATTGTTCAAAGAGTTATTTTTTATCATCTGCGTCCATCAGCGTATATCTGCGGTTTCAATATAAATAAAAAGACTCCCACTTTTCAAGGTGGGAGTCAGCTGTTTTACATGTCTCTGCCGGTGTTGAACTGACCGACATGAGCGTCTGCTAAGATAAGGTTTTAATTGTAAACCACGTCTTCACCGTCAGCAATCTCTACTATCCTGCCCTCCCAGGTGCGAAGTTTAACCTTGCCCGGTTCGATGCCCAGAATGTATTGGGGCGCAAGTGGTATCTTGCCCAGTCCACCCGGAGCATTGAGAATATAGGTGGGTACCGCCAGACCCGAAGTATGTCCCCGTAGAGATTCCATAATATCCAACCCACATCGTATACTCACCCACCAGTGGCTGGTTCCTTTCACTTCCTTGGGGTGAAAAATGTAATAGGGACGAACCCGGATGCGCAGCAGCTCATGGTTCAGACACCTCATTATGGCGGGGTTATCATTAATACCGCGTAACAAAACCGCCTGGTTACCTAAAACCGCTCCCGCTTGAACCAATCGATCACATGCCCTTTTTGCTTCGGCAGTAATTTCCAGGGGATGATTGAACTGGGTATTTATATATATAGGAGGATGCTTACTCAAGACCTGGCATAAAGATGGAGTAATCCGCTGAGGTAAAGTGACCGGAGTTCTGGTACCAATACGTTTGATTTCGACATGAGGAATGTTATCTAACTCGGTCAACAGCCAATCCAGGGTCTGATCACTCAGCATTAGAGCATCGCCACCGGTGATCAAGACATCCCGAATTTCTGGATTAGCTGCCACATAGTCCAGCGCCTGTTTGATATCATCACGATGAACATTCTGATCGTTTTCCCCTATATTACGCCTCCGCTGACAATGGCGACAGAACATGGGGCATATATTGGTAACATTGATTATCAACCGATCTGGATAGCGCCGGGTAACACTCGGTGCCGGCGAAGTCAGAGCTTCTTGCATGGGATCCAGGCTTCCTCCCTCGACCAGTTCACGGATATCGGGAACCGCCTGGCGATAAATCGGACTGTTGTAATAATCCTTATCAATCAGACTGAGATAATAGGGCGATACCGCCCAACGATAAACATTACCTACTTTTTCAATTCTCTTTTGTTCCACCGCATCCAGATGTAAAACCTCCCCCAGCAGCCGGGGATCACTGATTCGGTTTCGCATCTGCCATTTCCAATCATTCCAGTCTGACTCGTCGGCTTGAAGCAGCTCTAAAATATGCTTCCTACGCTTCTCGTTATCTGCCCGACTGGTGAGACCGGTTTTGATGACTGGCCGCTTCTCCATATAAGAAATCGCGTCCATCTTCAGTTCATTCGCCCGTTCCAGGGCTGCTTCCAAGCCGGCAACATCGTTCAAGGCTCTTTCTTTCATGCCTGGTTCCTCCTTTTCTGATCATAGGTAGACTTACTCGGTTTCCTGTAGGGTACACCAATTAATCTTATCTATGGCCCTGGCTGCCGTTACGGAGCAAATCACCTGAGCTACCGCAGGTAACCATGACCGGCTCTAGACTAAAGACCAACTATGAATCCAGCCCCGGGCCGAATATCATATCGACACATAGGCTCTGCCTGGCAAAGCAGCTCGAATAATATTCTCGCGCTTCCTCAGCGGCATTCGGCAGACAATAACTGCCAAAACGTTATTTAGTTCGGCAGAGAACCAGCCCGTATATATAACATAGGTTTAGAGTTGAAGAGTGGGTGTTGGGAAGAGTTTCCCCTGGAAGATAAGAGACCAAAGGAAGAGCCTTTGGTCCCGATGTGTGCGACCCCCATCTCCCTCTCAACGCTTGCGAGGTTAGCTGACGGATTCGGGCTAAGGGATAGCCCTACCTCACACTTACATCACCCCCGCTTCCCTGGATAACCAGGTGGGACGGTGTTGGATCAGTGCGACGATTCACCCCGAAAAGTGGTTCCCCCGTTCCTCAAAAAAACTGAGGATTCAGCGAAATGATACGCGCA
>JAAZLJ010000171.1 GCA_012799365.1 Syntrophomonadaceae bacterium
CGGCGGGCGGAGGAAATCATAGTTGATGATGCTCCGGTGCTGTGGCTGTTTCAGCAGGAAGCTTTTAAAATCGTGGGCCCGGATGTCAACGGTTTTAAACTGGATAGCATGGAAATGGTGGACTGGTACAGCCTGGAGTTGAAGAAACCGGAGCTGGAAAAGCAGACATCCATGATACCGGAGGTATCACCCTCAGAGGTATGAAATGGCATATTTATTGGAGTGTGGTTAGTGGAAAAAAGAGCGGGACCCCACCCCTTAACCGAGTACAGGTTTCGGGGCAGGGTCCCGCCTTTTGTTTAGATGAATGTTCTAGTCATCGTTACGCGATGCCTGCTTGCTGCTGTAGGCTGCTGCTGCTCCGGTGAAGATAAATATCAAAGCCAGTGCAATCAGGCAGTCCTGTCCCATCCCGGTATTGGGGAGTTCCTCCGACGGGGAAGGGACAGCCTCTTCTATTTGCTGCCCGGTTGTTCTATCCTGGGTGCTGCTGTTATCACCAGCATCCTGTCCGGGTCCGGTTACCTCGGTGGCATCATCGCTGCCATTCTGGGCCCCGGTATCTTTTGTGTCCTTCTTATCCTGGTCCTTGTCTTCGGTCGAGGTGCTGCTGCTACTGCCACCCGAACGTTTGTAGACATTGATGTTCACCTGGCCGGTATCACGGTATGTACCGTCGGCATCATTATCAGTAACCTGGTAATCAAAGAAGTCGGTTCCTGTGTAGCCCTTATCCGGGGTATACTTGAACGAACCGTTATCGTTTAAAACCAGAGCACCGTGGAAAGGTCCGTATACGGCTTTAACCACAGCTGTGTCGGTACACAAGTCATTGACCAGTACCCCCGGGGCCTCAACCTCCAGCACTTTATCCCTCTGGACGCTGTAGTTGTCGTCGTATACTGCCAGGTAAACTACATCGTTAACTGAGTTCTGGGCTACGGCCACTCCTGTACTGTCTGCCACCAGAAATCCTGCACAGACCAAACAAGCCAATGTCATAATACCAATAAATAAAGTTGTCTTACGCATTAATTCACCACCTTTCTATTGGATGATTAGTACCATTATATCATTTAGGCACCAATGGGAAGAATCCTTCCCGCAAAAGGGAAAAATATCGACATTATCCTCATGCTGGATAAACGTTTATGGTCATACCAGAAAAAAACTGCTGCATTGGCAGCAGTCTTTTCCAATGAAAGATGATTTTGCCCCTTAAGATATAGCAAATTACCTCAAGGGTAGAAAGCAAAATCCTAATCGAGGCCACTCCGGAAACCCAAAAAAATAGTGGCAACCTATGTTGAAGAAGCCACTATTCTTGGTCAAAATATTGATGTATTATGAAAACTTCAGCAAGAAAGTTTGGATAAGCAATGGTGTCGGAGGCGGGACTTGAACCCGCACGGTTGCCCATACGCCCCTCAAACGTACGTGTCTGCCGATTCCACCACTCCGACTCATGTTTATGGGCGCATCACCGCCCTTTGCAAACACCATTATAATAAGTTGAACGACAAATGTCAATCAGGGCATAATCCCGGCCGTGAAGCACACAGGTGCTATGGAAATTATGGAACCGCAGATATATGCTGATGAACGCAGATGATAAAAAATAACTCTATACGGGAGTGTGGTAACCTGTCGAAGCGACCTACGAAGCCGAAGCCTGAGCTCCGGCCGCGGGCGACGTCGCAGTACACAGCGAAGCAAGCTGATGTACTGCAGTCGATGAGTCCGGGAGCAAGCGGGTTATCATACTCCATAAATATGCAGTTTTCATGCCCCTGAGGGTGATATCATCGGTATTATGGAGGTCTGCTATGAACCCCGAAAGAGGCTCACTTTAAAGTGGAACGGACTCACATCATGGATGGCATCAGCATTATATCAGCTGACTGGCAGCCCAAAAATCTCGGTCGGCGAGCAGTATTTCCGTTCGGTCAAAACGAACCAATTCCCCGTGGTCGATAACCATCAGTCGGTCGGCGAAAGCAATTGTTTCCAGGTCATGCTCCACCGCGATAATGGTTTTCCCCTGATGACGCAGTTTCTGCAGGGCGGCAGCCACCTTTTCCCTGCCCGTCTTATCCAGCTGGGACATAACCTCATCCAGTACCAGCACCGGTGGGTTCAAAGCCAGAACTGACGCCAGAGCTACCAGATGTTTTTCGCCACCGGAAAGCTGATAAGGATTGGCCTCTCTTAAAGCATCAATCCCCAACAGATCAATTACATAGTCCACTCGTTCTTGAATATGGTCAGGCGGCAAGCACATATTCTCAGGAGCAAAAGCAATTTCGTCTTCCACTGTGGGAGAGAAAAGCTGAGTGTCAGGGTTCTGGAAAACCATTCCCACTTCAAGTGCCAGGCGGGCTATGGTATGTTCCCGGGTATTCTTACCGTTTACCAGTACCTCCCCTTCTAGTCTTCCACCCCGGGAGTGGGGGATAATTCCGGTTAAACAATAGCAAAGGGTGCTTTTGCCGCAGCCGCTTAAACCCATCACTCCGATCATTTCTCCAGGGTTCACTTGAAAGTTAATATTTTTTAATACGGTTGGCCCGTCGACGTGGTACCCATAATTGAGCCCCCGAACCTCTACAGCTTTCATATTAATATTTCACCCCGATTATACAAGCCTTTTAAAGGTCTAAACATGTCAGCCAAAACTTGAACCGACATAGGTAAAGTTCGACGTCGAACGAGAAATTTCCTGCCGTCATGTTTTGTCGATTGTAGTTATATAATGTTGATTTTTGACCGGTAAAGGCCGTTTAACAGCCATGACATCATCCTCGAGCATGCCAAACGTCATATAATGTTGCGCAAATTGCTAAATTGTCAGGTGCTTTTGTACAACAAAATTGGTTGACATTAGGGAAACCTACATATATTGTTGTGTCAGGCATACCATAGTGTCATGTTAGATCATACCCTGATCCGTCCTGATCCGTTAAGATCAGCCCTGAAAAGTTTAATTATCTGTCAAAACTCGGGCAGGTCAAGAGGACAGGGACAAGGTTCCGTGGTTTAAAAACGTTCCATTGGCAAACTGTTGGTTAAAGGGGAGGGTTTACTCTTTTAACGACTAAATTTAACCTCACCGTAAGTAAAAACAGAAAATAATAATACGCTTCGAGTCTATTAACCTAAAGCTCATGCCAGGGTTTTCAGGCCGATACGGTATATCTGGAAACGGATATGCCCTCCATTGTGA
>JAAZLJ010000172.1 GCA_012799365.1 Syntrophomonadaceae bacterium
CTGTCCAGCTGTAGTTCCGCATCCTCCACCGGCAGCTCTTCGGCAGGAAATTCCTCCGGACTGAATTCCGGTTCACTCGTCATCTCCTCTTCGGCGAAGAACTCCTCCTCTTCTTCCGGCGAGCGGGACTGCTGGTTGTACCTCTGGAACCTTCTAAATCTCACGGGCTACCACCTCCCCATCTATATTTCCACAATACCTGAACATCAATATAATATATGTCAAAGGAGGCGGTTACATGACCATAGCGTATCAAAAACCTTATCAAATCCCCAGAAGCTCTTTTACCACCGCTGCCATTTGGTGTCGATCCGTCTTGTGGGTGTGGCGTATCGGCCGGGTATCAAGGTTCCGTACACCTTGAGGAACAGCCAAATTACTGACCTCGGATAACAACTGCAGCAGAGAATACTCATCCTTTTCTCCCACAACTTCATCCCCCAGCACGGCTTCTGCCACACTGCTGGCAAACTTGAAAGGACTGGCAGTCGATGCCACCACGGTGATAGTGGCATCACCGGTCGCCTTAACATACTTTTCATAGACATTGGTACCTACCGCAGTATGGGTATCGAGCAGATATCCGTACTCTTGATAGACAGTTCTTATGGTAGTCATGGTCTCCTCATCAGTAGCGAAATCCGACCAGAATACCTCCTGAATCCGGGTTCGAGTCACATCATCCACCTGATAATGTCCGCTTTGCTGCAGCTGGTACATCCAGTCCCGTACCTGTTCCGCATCATGATCAGTTATTTCGTATAACAGCCGCTCCAGGTTGCTGGAAATCAGGATATCCATGGACGGGGAAATAGTTTTATGAAAATCCCGGTTACGGTCATAGATACCGGAGTTAATGAAATCAGTCAGCACATTATTGGTATTGGCCGCACAGATCAGGGTTTTAATCGGCAGCCCCATTTCCCGGGCGTAAAAAGCCGCCAGAATATTGCCGAAGTTTCCAGTGGGAACCACTACATTCATGGGCTCGCCTTCCCTGATTTCCTCCGCCTGCCACAGGTCAAGGTAGGCAGAAATGTAGTAGATGATCTGGGGAACCAGTCGTCCCCAGTTGATGGAATTGGCCGAAGACAGTTTCATGCCGTGATGCGCCAGTTCTTCACCAAAACCCGTATCCCCGAAAATCGCTTTAACCCCGTTCTGAGAATCATCAAAATTACCCTTTACCGCAACTACCTGAACATTGGCACCCTCCTGGGTGATCATCTGTCGTTCCTGGATCTGGCTGACCCCTTCATCCGGGTAAAATACAATAATTCTGGTCCCGGGTACATCCCGGAACCCTTCCAGGGCCGCCTTGCCCGTATCACCCGAAGTAGCCACCAGGATGACTATTTCCGCTTCTTCACCCGTCTTGCGCACACTGGTAGTCAAAAGATGCGGTAATATTTGTAAAGCCATATCCTTGAAAGCACAGGTAGGACCATGCCACAGTTCCAGAATATGAAGCTTATCTCTTAGCTTAACCAACGGAGCAATCCGGGGATTATCGAACTTGTCCCGAGTATATGCGCCGCCAACACAACTGACTATTTCCGCCGCACTGAAATCAGTCAGAAACAGGCTCAGAATCGATTGCGCTCTTTCCTGGTACGACATCTCGCGCATATCGGCCAACTGTCCCTGAGCCAGCTTAACTTCTTCTACCGGTACAAAAAGTCCCCCATCCGGGGCTATTCCCATTTTAATGGCTTCGGCTGAACTTACCGGGGTCGTTCCCCCCCGTGTACTTTCGTACTTCATTTCTCAACCCTGGTTCCTCCCCGTCTCTCTCCCCTGCTCGTAACCCGTCCAGGACAGACAGCACCAGACCAGGGCCTGCACCTACCTTTCTATGTATCAAATTATATTTTACCAAGGAGAGTATTAACCGAGTCGAGCGACTTGCTACGAGACGTAGCTGCACACGGCGAAACCGAGGGCTGTGAAGCGGAGCGAGAAACAGGACGTTTCGAGCACCGAAGGCTGAGTGCATGGACGCCGAATCCTGAGGGGTCCGCCTAGCGCAGCCCAAGAAACCTAATCACACCTAGTTTTAGGCTATCCAGTGACCGTGGTTTCTTGGATAAGCTGCGCGCTATAAATAAGTGCCGGTCTGCGACAGCAGACCGTTGCCCGAGGTAAGCCGATGTGTTGCAGTCGAGGAGTATCGGAGCGAGCCGGTTTATACTCTCCGATTAATATGCTGTTTTCGTGCCTTTACCGGTGATACCACCGATATCATGAACGTCCGCTATGTAATACTTCCGGACGCAGGACTAAAGCTGTAGCAGTAAGACCGTATGGGTTTGACTACTCCACAATATCCTGGCGTAAAAAGCTGGCCTGGCGCAGATAGACATGGTGAATGTCATCCTGATTCCGGTCGGTATTGATCAGCATCAAAACGCGGATACAGCGGGACAGGGCTCCATTTACCTCCATCTCCTGAAAACAAAGCAAAGGAACCGAAGTCCAGCCCATCTGCCGCGCCGCCAGCGCAGGAAACTCTGATTTAACGTCGGAAGTAGCCGTGAACATCACCGCCGCGATGCTTTCCCGGTCAATCCCATTACGTTCAACCATCACCGCCAGAAGTTCACGGGTGGCTTCCACCACCTCTTCCGGTGTATCCACCTCGATAGTGGTCGCCCCTCTTATCCCTCTAATCAAGAACATCTTACCTTTCCCCAAACCCATGCCAGGCCTGTACTACCTTATCCCTGCGGTCGCACCGACACCACCGACGAATGAAAATGGCATATTATCCGTAGAATATTAACCGGCTCGCTCCAATACTCTCCAGGTGAAGGTTATTTTGTTCTTCAGCATATTCATAAGTTTTCTGCGTTAATCTGCGTTCTCTGCGTCAAAAATAATTAAAAAGAAATCAGCGTAAATCATAATCATCAGCGTCTATCTGCGTCTAATTTTCGTAGTGGGAAATTCCTCAACAGCTGCCTGATCCCTGACGCCTACGACACCGCCCGGTGCCCCAAACCGATGGCCACCTCATCCAGGTGCAAAAGACCAATCCCGAAGAAAACCGCCACACTGACATGATCCTTATACCGGGCTATTCCGATCTTTCCACCTACGTTAAGCCCCAGCGCCTTGGTCATAATTTGGCCCATCGCCTCCCGAGCGGCCCCGGCCACCGCACCTTCTTCAGCATGGGTATCTCTTATGACACCTTCTCTTCTGGCCGCTACTACGGCTCGTTCCACGATTTTCCCCATCGAATGAATGTACTCTCCACCATAGTCAACCGCCACCGCCCTGATCTGGGACGCTTCCCTCAATTCATTTTTTAGTTCAGTTTCTTCGGCCCGAGTAGAGGTCAGGGCCATCTTAATGGCCGACGAAGCTACTATTCTACTGCCAATCTCTCCCATTGTTCTCCCACCTTATTTTGTCCTGGTTTCATTCTCAATTCTCTATAGTCATATTTTACTACACAGCAATATGTTTCCATAAGGTTGAATCCCCGACAGCTTTCTTAACACGCAATCCAGGCTTGTCCCCAAAACTATCGCCTTATTCTATTTAACTACAACCTTGCCGATCATTACAATCCCTTGATTGGAATTATAACACTGGTTTAATGAGGGTGCAGCCAGATTGGACGATACCGAACTAATCTTAAACTCGATGGGAAAATCATAAAATGACGTATCTATTTCCACGACATCTCCGGCCATAACCTCTAATTTGACCTGCCGTTCTTGAAAAGTCGCCACTTCTTTATCATTTACCAGAACTTTGACCCGGGCCAGGGATGAATAATCCTCCAAAGAAATGGTCATCTTTCCCCAGGGTGAAACCGCTTCTTCCGGAGCCGGCTGCGGCTGTAGAGCTTCTTCTTCCCCGATCAAACTGGCGGGATACTCCATTTGCTGCCCTTCCAACCTCTCTCCCCAGCTGAGATAGAAACGCATAGGATTCTGAGTTAACATGGCCTGAATCACCACCAGGGTTACCAGACCCAGCACCACCCCGCGGATAAGATATTTCTCAATTCGATTCAGCAGCTTTCTCAAGCCACCATCCCCCCACTGCAAGCTTTCTGGTTTATGTTATGCCCC